>JAIFKV010000081.1 GCA_020049415.1 Betaproteobacteria bacterium | reverse complement strand
ATCTGGATCAACCCCTCAACACGCGGTTGCGTAAGAGAGATGAGCGTGATGGCAAACAGGTCGAACCGGCGGTGGGAGAGTCTGAGTAGGGCGATGGCCTTCGAGGTCGCTTTTCCGATCAGACCCCGCCGCGCGGATGCCCATCATGGCCAGGAGGCAACGTCCTCCACCAACAGGTCGGATATACGCGCGCAGTCGCACCTTCGCGCCAGAAACGTGATTCGCTCTTGTTACCCCTGTGTTGTCGCTTTGATCCCGACTCCCGATGCAAAAACCGGTGCCCCGATCCACCCCTGTCCCGAGTGCAACGAGTTATCCGCCGCCGCCCGCCCTCCCGCCAGCGTGAGAAGCGCGCTCCCGGGCGGGCGGGCGTGGATAACTCTGCAGCTCACTCCGATCCGGCCGCCTCCAACTCTGAAAAACCCCCAACCTGCCCTTGCTTATTGGGAGGAGTCCATATACGCCCTACAAGCCACGCCAGCGCTCCCGCGCCGGCCACTCGACCGCTGGCGAAACAGGCGGTGAGCAGATAGCCGCCGGTGGGCGCTTCCCAGTCCAGCATCTCGCCGGCGCAGAACACGCCGGGCAGCGCGTTCAACATCAGGTTCGCATTCATCGCTTCGAAGCGCACGCCGCCGGCGCTGCTGATCGCTTCATCAATCGGACGCGGCGCGATCAGCATCAATGGCAGGGCCTTGATCGCGGCCGCCAGCCGTTGTGGGTCGGCATAGTCGTCTTTGTCGAGGACTTCGCGCAGCAACCCGGCCTTGACGCCAGTGATGCCGGCGCGGCTTTGCAGGTGGCTGGACAGTGAGCGCGATCCGCGCGGATGCGCGACTTCGGCGATGACGCGTTCGATCGACTTGTTCGGCGCCAGATCGAGAAATATCTGTGCGCTGCCATTGGCTTCGATGGCGTCGCGAATCGCGGTGGAGGCAGCGTAGATCAGGCTGCCTTCGATGCCGTTCTCGGAGACCACAAACTCGCCCTGACGCTGAAAATCGGCAAACGTCAGCGTCACCGATTTCAACGGCTGGCCGGCGTAGCGTTGGCGGAAATGTGCGCTCCAACCGACATCGAAGCCGCAATTCGATGGTTTCAACGCAGCGACATCGACACCGTGCGCTTGCAGGATCGGCACCCAGGCGCCGTTTGATCCCAGCCGCGCCCAACTACCACCGCCGAGGGCGAGGATTACCACATCGAACGGTTTTACAATTTCACCGTCAGGGCTGGCGAAGCGCAGTGCACCGTCTTCCGACCAGCCCAACCAGCGATGCCGGACATGGAAACTCACCCCGCTGCCGCGGAGCCGATGCAGCCAGGCGCGCAGCAGCGGCGCGGCCTTCATGTCGGTCGGAAACACGCGACCGGAACTGCCGACGAAAGTGTCAATGCCGAGACCATGCACCCAGGCACGCAGAGCTTCCGGCCCGAAAGCGTCTAGAAAGGGCTCGATTTCTGCTTGACGCTTGCCATAACGCGACACGAACGGCGCCAGTGCTTCCGAGTGGGTCAGGTTCATGCCGCCTTTGCCGGCGAGCAGGAATTTGCGCCCGACCGAGGGCATCGCATCGTAAAGATCGACCTGGGCGCCGCCTTGGCTTAAAACTTCGGCAGCCATCAAGCCGGCCGGGCCGCCGCCGATGACGGCGACGCTGAGAGGGGATTTTTCAGAAATCAAAGCGGTTTTTCCGGGTTGGGATGCATGCGATTATCCCGCTTATATCTCCCGCGACCTTTCAAACCATGCACACCCAGCCCCTTCTCGATACCCATTGCCACCTTGACGCCAGCGAGTTCGCCGCCGACCGCGACGCGGTGTATCAACGCGCGCGCGCTGCTGGCGTCATGATTGAAGTTATCCCGGCAGTCACGCGCGCCAACTGGGTTGATGTCGAAGCGGTATGCCGACGTTATCCTGACTGTCTGCCGGCCTGGGGCATGCATCCCCTCTATATTGATATCCATCAGGAGGCGCATCTGACCGATCTGCGCGCGCAGATCGAAGCCTGGCGACCGGTGGCGATCGGTGAAATCGGGTTGGATTTGTTTGTGCCGAACCTGGATTACGCCACACAAGAACACTTTTTTGTCGAGCAACTCAAGATCGCCCGCGACTTCGATCTGCCGGTATTGCTGCATTGCCGCCGCGCCAACGATCAAATCCTGAAGCAACTGCGCCGATTGAAAATCAGCAAAGGCATCGCCCACGCCTTCAGCGGCAGTCGCCAGCAGGCCGATGCTTATCTCAAACTCGGCTTCAAACTCGGCTTTGGCGGCGCTTTCACCTGGACGCGGGCGAGCAATTTGCGGACATTGGCAAAAGATTTACCGCTGGACGCTATCGTGCTGGAAACCGATAGCCCGGACATGCCCCCGGCCTGGATTGGCGCCCCCGGAAAGCCAGGCCGCAACGAACCGGCGGAAGTGGTGCGCATCGCCGAATGTCTGGCCGAATTGCGCGGCGACAGCGTCGAACAGGTCATCCGTCTGACCACCGCCAATGCCCGCACGGTGCTGAATCTGGAACACCAATCGAGCGTTTGAAGCCGCCAGGTTGCGTTGTTGCTTCCTGTATTCAGGAGTGCTTCAGGGGCGATTTCCGCTTGGCTCCAGTTTCAGCGTAAACCACTCCCCCAGCGCACCGCTAATCTCCGCCAGCGTCAAATGGCGCATGAAGTTGGCGTTGCCAGGAGCGTTCTGGTTGCTCATGCAAGTGAGCGCGCGCACGGGTTGTTTTGCATCCCGCAAACGAAAGGTGGTTTTGTAATAAATATGTGTCGGCGAGTCGTCGTCACTGAAGCTGACTCGCCGGTTAAGCCGAGGAAAATGCTCAACCAAAGGCGCAACCGGCATGCCGGCGAAAGTTTCCACGCTGCGTGAAATACCGGTAACGAGAAACTCGCCTGGCGCTATGACTTGTGTTTCCGGGCGAACGGTATCAATTTCGAAGACGCAGAACGGGTCGTGTTCCTGCACCGCGTTGCGTGCCACGATGTGGCCATATTGCAAACGTGCGGTAGCCGCGTCGGGGCTGATTTGCAGCGCTTGGCGCAACTGCAAAATGCCCTTTTCGGCGAGGGACGATTGCGGGGCGTTCGCACAAGCGCTCAACATGCTGGCGAGCAAGACAATGAAAAGACTGGAACGAGAGGGGAAGGCGAGGCGAGTCATGCGCGTTATGATGCGACTATGTCACGTCAAATTCCATCCGATTCTTTCGAATCTCCCGCCGCTGCGCGTTTGCGTATCGACAAATGGCTATGGGCTGCGCGTTTTTTCAAGACACGTGGTCTAGCACAAGAGGCGGTGGAGGGCGGGCGGGTGCGTTTTATCATTGCCGATGCGGTCGGCGATCGCATCAAGTCCAGCCGTGAGGTGCGTCTGGGCGACATGTTGCATATTCAGATCGGCGATCTGTTCTGGAAGGTAACGGTACTTGGACTCTCCGATAAACGCGGCCCGGCGCCGGTGGCGCGCCAACTATATGCGGAGTCACCTGAAAGTATGGCGGCCCGGGTGGCGCAGATCGAGGCCAAGCACGCTAATGCGGAGCCAGGCAGCAGTATCAAGGGGCGGCCGACGAAGAAGGATCGGCGCCAGATTCATCGGTTCAATGATTGCTGTTAGGGTGTATGGGTTGGTTTTTTCGATTCGTTTTCGATTTTTTCGTTATGCCGGCGCGGGCCGGGATGACAGGCTAATCAGTATCGCCACGGAAATTCAGGGAAGCACATGGAAATAGTAGATTGCATTGTTGTCGGAGCAGGAGTCAGTGGCCTGGTTTCGGCGACGCGAATGGCTCAGGCGGGGCGGAGTGTAGTGGTGCTGGAGGCGTCGCCGCGGGTGGGCGGCTGCATACAAAGCTGGCATTTAAGTGATGAGATCGGGGCGGGCGGGGAGGGCGCAGACTTCTGGCTCGAAATGGGGGCTCACACGTCTTACAACTCCTACTCGCAATTGCTGGAAGCGTTGCAGGAGCGAGGCCGGCTGGATGATTTGCTGCCGCGCGCGAAACTCGGCTACAGCTTTGTCGGTCCGTTCGGCGCGCTGCAATCGCCGATGAAATTGCTGAATTTTTTCCAGGCGGCATATTCAATTCCATTCGGCTTTGGCAAGACCAAGAGTGGTCGTAGCGTGGCGGAGTGGTTTGGCGGCCTGCTAGGACGTGGTAATTACCGGCGCCTGCTGTCGCCCGCTTTTGCGGCGGTGCTGTCGCAACCGGCGGATTCATTCCCGGCGGAATGGTTGTTCCGCAGCAAACCGAGAATGCAGTCGGCGCCGCGCAAATACAGCTTTCCCGGTGGTTTGCAGGGTTTGCTTGAGGCGCTGGTTGAGGGCGCGGCATTTGAATTGCGCCTTGAAACCGGGGCGATGTCGGTCAAGCGCAGCTCGATTGGGTATGAGGTGCAGACAGCCGCCGGACCGATCAACTGCCGACATTTGATACTGGCGGTGCCTGTCGACGCGGCAGCGGAATTGTTGACTGAAGCGCATCCCGATGTGGCGCGCGATCTGCAGTCATTTCCGATGTCCAGCAGCGAGGCTTTGGCGGTGGTGCTGCCAGTGGGCAAATCAAGGTTGCCTGCGGTGGCGGGGTTGATTGCCGAGAGCGACAGCGAGGATTTCTGGTCGGTAGTGACACGCGACCCGATTCCGCATGCTACTTTTCGCGGCTTCACGTTCCACTTCCGTCCCGGACGCTTGAATCGCACCGCCAAACTGACCCGCGCCGCTGCGGTATTGGGCGTGGAACCTACTGATTTCCTGTATGTACGGGAAACCATCAATCGTCTACCCGCGCCGGGGGTTGAACATCCCAAGCGGGCAGCGGCCATTGATGTGCTGCTATCGCGTGAGCCGGTTGCGTTGGTGGGGAACTACATGATTGGCCTGTCCATTGGCGATTGTGCCGAGCGCGCAGCGCATGAATCGGATCGGCTACTGTCTTTACAGGAGTGAAAAATGACAACGGTATTGATTCCCCTGGCCCCTGGTTTTGAAGATCTCGAAGCCGTCACCTTGTCCGACCTGCTGCGTCGGGCGGGCATCGAAGTGGTGGTGGCAGGTCTGCAACGGGGCCTTATTCAAGGTAGTCGCGGCATTCGCATCGAACCGGATGCCTACCTTGACGACGTGATGTCGCGTGATTTCGACCTGATCGCCTTGCCTGGTGGTCTGCCGGGCGCGGAACATTTACGCGACGATGCGCGGGTGCAAACGCTGCTGAAGAAAATGGCCGCTGCCGGTCGATACACCACGGCGATCTGCGCCGCGCCGATGGCGTTGGCCGCCGCCGGTCTGCTCGATGGCAAGCAAGCAACCGCTTATCCCGGCGTACTCGATTCACTCAAGCTGGGCAACACCCAAAGTCGTGCCGACGCGGTGGTGGTGGATGGCAAAGTGGTTACCTCGCAAGGCCCCGGTACGGCGATGGATTTCGCCCTGACGCTGATCGAATTGCTGAAAGGCGCGGCCATGCGGCAGCAGGTTGAAACTGGCTTGGTGCGTCCGCGATAAACAAATCCCATACAGACCATTTCAAGGAGATTCAAAACATGTTGATACGCGAAGTGATGTCGGTAAAAAGTGGCATCGAAATTATCGCTGTCGATCCCGATGCCAGCGCCGCTGAAGCGGTCGAACGTATGGTTGCGAACGACATCGGTTCGCTCGCCGTGCTGCGTAACGAGACTTTGATGGGCTTCATCACCGAGCGCGACCTCCTGCGCGGCATGCACGCCCGTGGCAACGCACTGGCTGAAGTGAAAGTCAGTGAACTGATGGAAAAAGAACCGCTGTTGGCCAATTTGGATGACTCGGTCGATTACGCCCGCGATGCGATGACCAAAAGCCACACTAGCCATCTATTGGTCATGGATGGCGAAAAACTGTTTGGTATCGTTTCCTTCCATGACGTTGCCCGCGCTTGCCTGAAAGAAGCCAACTTCGAGAATTCACTTCTGAAGCGGTATATCAAACACTGGCCTGAATAATCTGATTTGCGTTTTACCTTGATCGAGCAGGTTGTAACCTCAAACGGTGCCTAGATGAAACGTGACCCAAATCCCGCAACGGCGCTGTTCTCCGGGAGCGCGGAGTATCTGGCGGCTTTTACGGAAAAACACCCTGAGTTGATAGCCGCGCCAACACCGACGCGGTTTGCAAAAAAAGAATCTGTCGAGGTATCCGATCTGCCGTTGTTGCAATGCGAAGCGGCGCAGGTCGGGGTATTGCAACTGATCAACGCTTATCGCTTCCATGGTTTTCGCGCCGCCGATCTTGATCCGTTGAAGTTGCAATCGCCGCTGCGAATTCCCGAACTTGATCCAGCCACTCACGGGCTGACTCCCGCCGATCTGGATCAGCGCTATGAAACCGGCTCATTAGCCGGCGGCGGCGGCGGCAACGCGCGTGACACCCTGCGCAATATCATTGCTCGCGTCAAAAAAGCCTATTGCGGCACGCTGTCGGTGGAATACATGCACCTTTGCAACACCCAGCAAAAACGCTGGCTGCAAAAACGTCTGGAGGGTGAATTTGGCGCACCGTTCGATGACGACATGCGGAGTTGGTTGTTGCGCCAACTGACCGCTGCCGAAACGCTGGAAAAAACGCTGCATACCCGATTTGTCGGGCAAAAGCGGTTTTCACTGGAAGGTGCTGAAGCCCTGATTCCATTACTGAACGATCTGCTTGAACAGTCCGCTCGACTCGGCATTCAGGAAATCGGTCTGGGCATGGCGCACCGCGGACGTCTTAATGTGCTGCATAACGTGCTGGATCGATCGGTCATCGAGTTATTCGAGCACGCCCAACATGAAGAAATGGATGTACGCCGCAGCGGTGATGTGAAGTATCACCAAGGCTTCGCGGCTGATCTGATTACCGCTGGCGGTGGAATACGTGTCGCCTTGGCGTTCAATCCATCACATCTCGAAATCGTCAATCCAGTCGTCGAAGGCTGGGTGCGTGCGCAGCAACAACGGCGCGGCGATCGCGATGGCAGCCAGGTCATGCCTGTTCTGATACACGGCGATGCCGCACTTGCCGGCCAAGGCGTGGTGATGGAAACCCTGAACATGGCCGCCACACGAGGTTTCAGCACGGGCGGTACGATCCATATCGTTATCAACAACCAGATCGGATTCACCACCTCGGACCCGCGTGATACGCGTTCCAGCCTGTATTGCACCGATGTGATGAAAATGGTCGAGTCGCCGGTTTTACATGTCAATGGCGATGACCCGGAAGCGGTCATACGGGCCGCCCGAATCGCGCTCGAATACCGCATGTTCTGGAAGCGAGACATCGCCATCGACCTGATCTGTTACCGCCGTCTCGGTCACAACGAGCAGGATGAACCGATGGTGACACAGCCGTTGATGTACCGACGCATCAACGCGATGCCCAGCACGCGCGCGCTTTATGCCGAACGACTCGCGGCGATGGATGTGGTCAGTTCAGACGAAGCTTCAACCATGATTCAGGCTTACAAGGCGCGCCTCGACGCACCCGCCAGCCATCAGGCCGGAGCCAAGAACGCTTATGCGGCGGATTGGGGACCCTATCACGACACCCATTGGCGGACTGAAGCGAAGACTGCGATTCCGCTGAATCGCTTGCAGGCGCTGGCCAAACGTTTGCTCGACATACCAGTGAATTTCAGCCTGCATCCTCGCGTGAAAAAGATCATGGATGATCGGAAATCAATGGGGCAGGGCGCTCAAGCCGTTGATTGGGGCATGGCTGAAAATCTGGCCTATGCCAGTTTGCTCAGCGATGGCGTTCCGGTGCGTCTAACCGGGCAAGATTCCGGACGCGGCACTTTTTTTCACCGGCATGCTGTATTGCATGACCAGAATCGCGAACGCTGGGATGCCGGGGTGTTTATTCCGCTGCAGCACTTGATACCCGGCCAAGCGAATTTTCTGGTGATTGATTCGCTGCTATCGGAAGAAGCTGTGCTTGGATTTGAATATGGCTATGCCGGAGCAGCGCCAGACCAATTGGTTATCTGGGAAGCTCAATTCGGCGATTTTGTAAATGGCGCACAGGTGGTGATTGATCAGTTCATTGCATCCGGCGAAACCAAATGGGATCGGTTGAATGGTCTGGTGCTGTTTTTACCGCATGGCTATGAAGGGCAGGGGCCGGAACATTCTTCTGGTCGAATCGAGCGGTTTTTACAACTGACCGCGCATGACAATATTCAAATCATTCAGCCCAGCACGCCCGCGCAGATCTTCCATTTGCTTCGCCGACAAGTTGTAAGACCTTATCGTAAACCGCTGATTTTATTTACGCCTAAAAGTCTTTTACGACACCCTGAAGCCACTTCGCCGTTGACAGAATTGGCTGAAGGCGGATTTCAGGCAGTATTGGAGAACACTGAAAATATCGAGTTGGACAAAATCAAACGTCTGGTTTTTTGTAGCGGCAGAATTTACTTCGACCTCGCCCGCGCGCTCAAGGAAAGAGCGCTTGAGCATATTGCGCTGGTCAGAGTAGAACAGTTATACCCAGTACCCGATGTTGAAATCAGCGAACTGCTGGAGCGGCATGTCAATGCCGAGGAAATGATCTGGGCACAAGATGAGCCCCGTAATCAAGGCCCATGGCGATTCATGGCGCATCATCTCCGCTTGGTATCGAATCTGCCGTTGGACTATGCAGGGCGCCCGGAGTCTTCAGCACCTGCTACTGGAATTGCCAGTCAACATAAATTCCAGCTTGAAGCCATCATCAATATGGCATTGAAGTGATACAGAAAAACAAGCCGCAAATAAAAAACCCCGCATTACGCGGGGTTTTTTATTTGCGGCTTGACTTCAAACGATGCGGCAGTCATCCAGTGTCTTGCCCTGACTTTCAACATCAAACACCCAACTGGGGCGACGGCCGCGACCGGTCCAGGTTTTACCGCTGACTGGATCACGATATTTGGGGGCAACGCTGCCGCGTAGCTTGCCCTTGAACGCGCTGACGCGAGGGGTCAAGCCAAGGTCTTCTGAAGAAATGTCAAATTGCGCCATCAGCCGCTTAATTTCGGCAATTGCGCCTGACATTTCCTGCCGACGAACATCCTCGGCTTTGCGTTTTAGATCTTCAATTTGGGAAAGAATTTCCTGATAGGAAGACATGTATAAGTTCTCCAAGATTGTGTAGGCCCGAAAGCAGAATGAGCGCGACGATGATAATGAATAAGCAATCTGGAATGCAATATATCAATGAATTATTTTGTCAGGTTTTTGTTTTTCAAATCGATCACATTCCAGGAACTATTCAGGTAAAACCTGAATAGTAAAAGATTCAGTAACGGGTGTTTGATTTCAGTAACACCATGACCGCGCCACCGCCGCCATCGACCGGTCTGGCCTGAACAAAAGCGATGATTTCTTCACGTTGCATCAGCCAGTGCCGGACGTGCAATTTCAATATGGGTTCGCGGTTTTTAGAACCCAGACCTTTGCCATGAATGATGCGGACGCAGCGAATTCCACGTCGTTTACATTCAAACAGGAAATTTGCCAATTCGATCTTGGCTTCAGCTCTGAACAGTCCATGCAAATCCAGTTCTGCTTGGGCAACCCAATCGCCGCGTCGCAAGCGGCGCAGAATCTGCCGCGAAAGGCCTGGACGCACAAAAGAAAGTTCATCACCGTTTTCGGTCGCCTCGTCCCAGCGAATCGGATCATGCAGCGATTCATAAATAACATCACGCTCATCGCGCAGTCGGCTGAGCGGAATGGGGGGTGGGCGAGGCGGGGAGAGTGTTATCCGTCCATGCGGGGTGATCGGCGTTACATCCAAGACAGCGGCGCGAAAGAGATCTCGATCCGCAGAACTTGGCGAGGATTCTTCTGGCATGATCCTGATGCCATGGAATCCACGCGCTTTCATTGAGTTATGAGAATAAATTAATGCAATTTGTCAAGGTAACGCTCGGCGTCCAGAGCGGCCATGCAGCCTGTACCGGAACTCGTGATCGCCTGCCGATAAATGTGATCTTGCACATCACCGGCGGCAAACACCCCCGCTATATTGGTTTGGGTGGCATTTCCCGACTGGCCGCCTTGAGTGACCAGATAGCCCTGCGCATTCATCTCTAGCTGACCTTTAAACATGTCGGTATTCGGTTTATGGCCGATCGCGATGAATACCCCCATGAGTTGAATTTCTTTTGTCTCATTCGTTTGAATATTTTTCAATCGGATTCCGGTTACGCCAGACTTGTCACCCAGAACCTCATCCAGTGTGCTGTTCAATTCAAGGGTAATTTTGCCTTCCTTGACCTTTTCCATCAGCTTCTCGACCATGATTTTTTCAGCTTTGAAAGTGTCGCGGCGATGAACCAAGGTGACATGCGTTGCAATATTGGCGAGATAAAGAGCCTCTTCAACAGCAGTATTGCCACCGCCGATGACTGCAACAGCCTGGCCTTTATAGAAAAAACCATCGCAGGTCGCGCAGCCAGAAACACCTTTACCCATGAAGGCCTGTTCGGATGGCAAACCCAGATACATAGCCGAAGCGCCTGTTGAAATGATCAGCGCATCACAAGTGTAAACACCCGAATCTCCCGTCAGCGTAAATGGTCGCTGGGTCAAATCGACCGCACTGATGGTGTCGAAAATAATTTCGGTATCGAAACGTTCTGCATGCGCCTGAAAGCGCTGCATCAAATCAGGCCCCATGACGCCATTGACATCGGCGGGCCAGTTATCAACCTCGGTCGTGCTCATGAGTTGACCGCCTTGTTGCAGACCGGTGATCAAAACAGGTTTCAGATTGGCGCGAGCGGCATAAACAGCAGCGGTGTAACCAGCCGGTCCAGAGCCGAGAATGAGCAGTGGTGAATGTTTGGCAGACATTGAATCTCCTTGGTCAGGTTTACATACATGGTTGTGAAGCGAAAGGGGGATCGTACTAGCAAGTCGATTTTATCAGTCGAGCAAGACCAGGCAGCCTCGATCTTCTACATCCATTATTTAACATAATATTCATTCAGCACTTTACAGATATTTGTGCAGACTATGTGTAGCCACATAGAGAGAAAGCAAGTCATCCTTTATAGTGCGCGGCATGCTTGGTAAGTCCTCTCGACGCTGCGCCGTCTCCAAACCTGTTCGCAAGCCGCTTGCTCCCCGAGTCACCGCTTTGTTGCGTGAAGTCTGGTGGCTGGGCGCGGTTGGCATGGCTTTGTATCTCGGCATGATTCTGCTGACCTATCACGTTCAAGATCCGGGTTGGTCGCGGATGGGGGGCGATCAAATCGTCCTCAACGCCGGCGGATCGCTTGGCGCATGGCTGTCTGATCTGCTGCTTTATCTGTTTGGTGCATCGGCATGGCTTTGGTCCGCCTTGTCGCTGTTTTTCGTCTGGTGGGGTTACCGCAATATCAGCAATGTCGAGTCGGGGCATCGACAAGGCATCGGCATTACTTTAAGCGGCTTTATGCTGCTGCTGTTGAGTAGCAGCACGCTTGAAGCGATGCGTTTCCACAGCGTCCCGATGCAACTTCCGCTCACTGCCGGCGGCGCACTTGGCGATAGTCTGGCGCGCCTGATGCAAGGCATTTTCGGTTTTGAAGGCGGCACGGTATTGCTATTGTTGATCTGGGGAGCGGGAGTCAGTTTGTTTACCGGTGTGTCGTGGTTGCAGCTTGCCGAAAAAGTCGGTGCCGGACTGGAATCCCTGTTCCGCTTTACATGGGAAAGATGGCAGTCCCAACGTGATCGCAAGGCTGGTCTCGAAGCAACCACCGAGCGCGAGGAAAGTGTGCGGCAAGAACGCAAACGGATTCGCAAGGAACCACCGGTTCGGATTGAAGCGCCGGTGATCGTCATCGAAAAGTCGGAAAGAATTCAGGAAGAACGTCAGGTTCAATTGTTTCCGGAAGCACCTGAGACCCAACGGCCGCCGTTGCGACTTCTCGATGAAGCGACACAAACCACAACTCAGGTCGACCAAGCCGGACTGGAGGCGACATCCCGCCTGATCGAGCGCAAGTTGCGCGAATTTGGGGTCGAAGTTCAAGTGTTGGCGGCTTATCCCGGCCCGGTGATTACCCGCTTCGAGGTGGAACCGGCCTCGGGTGTCAAAGGCAGCCAGATTACCAATCTGGCCAAGGATCTGGCGCGCGCACTTTCTTTGGTCAGCATCCGTGTCGTTGAGACGATTCCGGGCAAGAACTGCATGGGATTGGAACTGCCCAATTCGCAACGCCAGATGGTGCGTTTATCGGAAATCCTGTCGGCCAAGGTATACAACGACAACGCCTCGCCGCTCACCATCGCGATGGGCAAGGACATCAGCGGTAACCCTATCGTGGCTGACCTCGGCAAGATGCCACATGTGCTGGTAGCCGGGGCAACGGGTTCCGGCAAATCGGTTGCCATCAACGCGATGATTCTGTCATTGCTGTACAAATCATCGCCGCAAGATGTGCGCTTGATCATGATCGATCCGAAGATGCTGGAGCTTTCGACTTACGAAGGCATTCCGCATCTGCTCGCCCCGGTGGTGACCGATATGAAACTGGCGGCTACAGCGTTGAACTGGTGCGTCGGTGAAATGGATAAGCGCTATCGATTGATGTCGGCCTTGGGGGTGCGCAATATTGCCGGTTTCAATCAAAAAGTTCGCGATGCGGAAAAAGCCGAAAAGCACTTGAGCAATCCTTTTTCGATTACCCCTGAAAATCCGGAACGTCTCACTCCCCTCCCCTTCATCGTGGTGTTGATTGACGAACTTGCCGACTTGATGATGGTGGCAGGCAAGAAAGTCGAAGAACTCATCGCCCGCCTGGCGCAGAAAGCGCGCGCTTCCGGCATCCATCTGGTGTTGGCGACGCAACGCCCCTCGGTCGATGTCATAACCGGCCTGATCAAGGCCAACATACCCACGCGTGTCTCGTTTCAGGTCACCAGTCGTATCGATTCCCGCACCGTGCTGGATCAGCAAGGCGCCGAATCGCTATTGGGCCAGGGCGATATGCTGTATCTGCCACCCGGCCACGGCGTGCCCACGCGCTTGCACGGCGCTTTTGTTTCCGACGAAGAAGTTCACCGCGTTACCGCTTGGCTGAAGGAACTTGGTCCGCCGCAATATGACGAAAGCATTCTTGAAAGCCCGGATGAAGAAGCCGATGAAGGTGCTGCCGACAAGAGCGCGGAAGCGGATCCGCTTTATGACGATGCGGTGGCCTATGTGCTTAAAAGTCGGCGTGCCTCGATTTCATCGGTGCAACGGCAATTGCGTATCGGCTATAACCGGGCTGCCCGACTGATCGAGGCGATGGAAAACGCAGGCCTCGTTTCCTCCATGCAAACCAATGGCAACCGTGAAGTGATCGCCCCTAAACATGATTCTTAAACGACTGATTCCTTTTGTTTTCATCACCTTTTGCGGAGCTGTTCAGGCCGACTCTAAAGCCAGCCTGGAAGCCTTTGTAGCCAGCACCAAGCGGCTGAAAGCCAACTTTACACAAACGGTGTTTGATCGCGCCGGACGTAAAACGCAAGAAGCCAGCGGCGATCTTTTTTTTGCGCGTCCGGGAAAATTCCGCTGGGTTTATCAAAAACCTTATGCCCAACTCATCGTTGGCGATGGCCAGAAGGTCTGGATACACGATGAAGATCTTGAACAGGTCACCGTCCGCAAGCTTGACCAGGCGCTGGGCGATAGCCCAGCCGCACTGCTGGCCGGCGATAACAACATCGACAAGTTGTTCAACCTCAAGGATGCCGGCGAGAAGGAAGGGCTCGAATGGTTGGAGGCAACGCCCAAAAACAAGGAAGGCAGTTTCGAGCAGGTCAGACTCGGCTTCAAAGACAACGATTTGCGGATGATGGAATTGAAAGACAACTTTGGTCAGACCACCCAGTTGCGTTTTTCCAATCTGCAACGCAATCCCTCTCTGGGCGCAAGCCTGTTCCGCTTTACCCCCCCCAAGGGCGCCGACGTCATTGGTGACCGTTAACCGCAGCGCCGATCTGTTTGGCGCGAGCGAAGGTGCGCCGCCAACGACGCGCGATTCCGCTGGCGGAGACGATGCGATTCCGCTGGCGGAAAAACTGCGTCCGACGCATATCGATCAGGTCATCGGCCAATCCCACTTGCTCGGCTCCGGTCGACCATTACGGCTGGCATTCGAGTCTGGCAAGCCGCACTCGATGATTCTCTGGGGGCCGCCCGGGGTTGGCAAAACGACCCTGGCGCGCCTGATGGCCAGCCATTTCGAAGCCGACTTCATCCAGATTTCAGCGGTCCTCTCCGGTGTCAAGGAGATCCGCGAAGCTGTTGAACGCGCCCGCATCAACCGGACCGCCGGACGGCGGACCATCATGTTTGTGGATGAAGTGCATCGCTTCAACAAAGCGCAGCAGGATGCCTTTCTGCCGCATGTCGAGTCAGGATTGGTCACCTTTATCGGCGCCACCACTGAAAATCCTTCTTTTGAAGTAGTCGGCGCGCTGCTGTCACGGGCGCAGGTCTATGTGCTCAAACCGCTGGATGAAGACGATCTCGCCGCATTGATGACGCGGGCATTGAGTGCAGCTGAACTCGGCATCAACATCAACGATGACGCCAGCAAGCTGCTGATCGGCTACGCCGATGGCGATGGTCGCCGCCTGCTCAACCTGCTCGAACAACTCGTCACCGCCGCCCGCGCCGCAGGTTTGCAAATGGTCGATGCCGACTTTGTCGGCGCCGCGCTGGCGCCGTCTCGACGTCGTTTCGACAAAGGCGGCGATGCGTTCTACGACCAGATCTCCGCGCTACACAAATCCGTGCGTGGCTCCAGCCCGGACGCCGCCTTGTATTGGTTCAGTCGCATGCTCGACGGCGGCGCGGACCCGCTCTACCTTGGTCGACGCATCATCCGCATGGCGGTGGAAGACATCGGCCTGGCCGACCCGCGCGCCTTGAGCACCGCACTTGACGCGATCGCCACGTTCGAGCGTCTGGGGAGTCCGGAAGGAGAATTGGCGCTCGCGCAGGCCGTTGTTTATCTGGCCGTCGCGCCCAAGAGCAACGCGGTGTACAGCGCTTACAAGGCGGCAAAGGCATTTATCGAGCAAGATGGCTCGCGGCCGGTGCCGGTGCATCTGCGCAACGCGCCAACCAAGCTGATGAAAGAACTCGGTTACGGTCACGCCTATCGTTACGCGCATGACGAAGCGGAAGCTTATGCAGCGGGCGAACATTATTTCCCCGACGAGTTGCCCCACCCTCCCCGCTTCTATCAGCCCACGCCACGTGGGCTGGAAGGCAAGATCAGCGAACGCCTTGCCTATTTGAAAACACTTGATGCGAATGCGGCCAAGCGCGGCAAATGAGCGGTGGAATCATCTTGATGACAATCAAAGCACACGCGCTTTGAACTCGAATCCGACAGGCTCCTGGTTATTCATGGACAGTCGCATAGTCAATACCCGTCTGGAAAAGACTCTGTTAGAATGCGCCGCGCTTTGAACCTGACCTTCCGTCAGGTCGGCGAAATCCACACATCCGCACCAGTTAAGGTGCTCCGCACGGACTTGCGGGGTTCTCGGCGGATGGCGGCTTAACCTTAACCAAGGAGTTTTCATGTCCGTAACCATGCGTCAAATGCTTGAAGCCGGAGTTCACTTCGGCCACCAGACCCGATACTGGAACCCGAAGATGGCCCAGTACATCTTTGGTCACCGTAACAAGATCCACATCATCAACCTGGAAAAGACCCTGCCGTTGTTCAACGATGCCGCCACCTTTGCGCGTCGTCTGTCATCCAACAAAGGCTCGGTCCTGTTCGTCGGCACCAAGCGCCAAGCGCGTGAAATCATGGCTGAGGAAGCCGCACGTTGCGGTATGCCGTGGATTTCCCACCGCTGGCTGGGCGGCATGCTGACCAACTTCAAGACGGTCAAGCAGTCGGTCAAGCGGATGAAGGATATCGAAGCGCAACTGGCCGAGCCGGGCGCAATTTCGAAGAAAGAAATTCTGCGTGTGCAGCGCGAATTCGACAAGCTGATGCAAAGCCTGGGCGGTATTCGCGAGATGGAGCGTCTACCCGACGCCCTCTTCGTGGTTGACGTGGGTTACCAGAAGATCGCCATTACCGAAGCCAACAAACTGGGTATCCCGGTCATCGGCGTGGTTGATTCGAACAATTCCCCGCTCGGCGTCGATTACGTCATTCCCGGCAACGACGATTCAAACCGTGCAATCCGTCTTTATGCCCGTGGCTTGGCCGATTCAATTCTGGAAGGCAAGACCATGGTCATCGAAGAGATGGTTGCCGCGACCCAGGATGAATACGTTGAAGTCGACGAAACCGGTGAAAGCGCCGCCAGCTGAACTTCAGTTGCCATGATTCGGGTGTTTTTGTAATACCCGAGGCTTTATTTTCGGTTGACAGGATTTATGACGCCCCGTTCACCGGGGCGTTTTTTCAATACAGAACTGTTCAGGAGAACAATATGGCGGAAATTACCGCATCCATGGTTAAAGAACTGCGCGAGCGTACCGACGCGCCGATGATGGACTGCAAGAAAGCATTGACCGAAGCCGCTGGCGAGATGCAGAAAGCGGAAGAAATTTTGCGCGTTCGCTTTGGCAACAAGGCCGCCAAGAGCGCTGGCCGGGTGGCCGCCGAAGGTGTTGTCGCCATCAATATCAGTGCTGACGGCAAAACCGCCGCGATGGTGGAAGTCAACTGTGAAACCGACTTCGTCGCCAAGAACGACGAATTCCTGGCGCTTTCCAAAGCGCTTGCACAGATGGTCATCGACAGCAATCCGGCCGATGTTGCCGCCCTTTCCGCCCTCCCCTATGGCGGCAAGACGGTGGAAGAATCACGCACCGAACTGGTCGGCAAGATCGGTGAGAACATGTCGATTCGTCGTTTCGTTCGTTTGAGCGCGCAAGGCAAGTTCGCCAGCTACATTCACGGCAGCAAGATCGGCGTGCTGGTCGATATTTCAGGTGATGAAGCGATTGCAAAAGACATCGCCATGCATATTGCCGCCTCCAAGCCGAAGTCCCTCGATGCCTCCGGCGTCTCGCAAGATCTGATCGACACCGAGCGTCGCGTCGCGATCGAGAAAGCCAAGGAAGCCGGCAAGCCGGAAGCCATGCTGGAAAAGATCGCCGATGGCACCGTGCAGAAGTTCTTGAAGGAAGTGACTTTGTTGTCGCAACCTTTCGTCAAGGATGACAAGCAGACGATTGAACAAGTACTGAAGGCCAAGGGCTCTCAGTGCCACGGCTTCAACATGTTCATCGTCGGTGAAGGCATCGAAAAGAAAGTGACCGACTTCGCTGCCGAAGTGGCTGCCGCCTCCAAGGTTTGATTTCGATGCCCCAGATGGTCACCCCGTGCAAGCGTATTTTGTTGAAGCTATCCGGCGAAGCCCTGATGGGGCCGGATGCGTTTGGCTATCACGCCGAGACGATGTCCGGCATGGTTGCGCAAATCAAGGAAGTGACCGATTTGGGCGTTCAGGTCGGCATTGTGGTGGGTGGCGGCAACTTGTTCCGTGGCGCCACCGGCGCGCTTTCCGGCATGGATCGCGCTACTGCCGACAGCATGGGCATGCTGGCGACGGTAATGAACGCGCTCGCACTGAAAGATGGCTTGATGGCGGCGGGGGTCGAAGCCCGCGTGCAAACCGCTGTCACCATCGCGCATGTTGGCGAACCGTTTGAGCGTGACAGCGCGGTGCGGCATCTGGAAGCTGGCCGCGTCGTCATTTTTGGTGGCGGCACCGGCAACCCTTTCTTCACCACCGATACCGCTTCCGCTTTGCGCGGCGCGGAGATTGGCGCCGATCTGATGCTCAAGGCGACAAAAGTAGATGGGGTCTACAGCGCCGACCCGAAAAAGGATCCAACCGCGACACGTTACGAGCAACTCAGTTTCGACGAAGCCATCGCGAAAAATCTGGGTGTTCTCGATACTGCCGCTTTCGCCCTTTGTCGCGAACAAAAACTACCGCTTTGCGTGTTCAGCATTTTCAAGCCAGGCGCATTGAGACGAGTGATTCTTGGTGAGCCGGAAGGCACCCGAGTCATCATTTAAAGAGGATTTAGCCATGATTTCCGATATCAAGAAATCCGCCGAAGAAAAGATGAAAAAGTCCGTTGAATCGCTCAAGGCGGATTTTGGCAAGGTGCGTACCGGCCGCGCCACGACGGGCATTCTGGATCACGTCAAGGTTGACTATTACGGCACCCCGACGCTGATCAGCCAGGTTGCCAACCTGACCCTGATCGATGCGCATACCGTGGGCGTGCAGACCTGGGAAAAAAACATGCTGGGCAAGGTCGAAAAAGCGATTCGCGATGCCGATCTTGGCCTCAACCCCGCCAATATGGGTGAGATGCTGCGTGTTCCGATGCCCCCCTTGACCGAGGAACGGCGCAAGGAATTGGTCAAAATGGTGCGTGGCGAAGCGGAAAACGGCAAAGTCGCGGTCCGCAATATTCGCCGTGACGCCATTGCTCATCTCAAGGAACTCCTGAAAAACAAGGAGATCAGCGAGGATGACGAGCGACGCGCCGCCGAAGAAATCCAGAAACTTACCGACAAGTACATTGCCGAGCAGGAAAAACATCTGGCCGATAAAGAAAAGGATCTGATGGTGGTCTGAGTTTTCAGACAAAATCCACTCCATCATGATCAAGCGATTCTTCAGCTCCACGTCGGAAGTACCTGATTCCATAGAAGTCCCGCGCCATGTCGCAATCATCATGGATGGCAATGGACGCTGGGCGAAGAAGCGCTTGTTGCCGCGTGTCGCCGGTCACGCCCAAGGCGTCGATCGGGTCCGTGACGTTGTTGAGGCCTGTATCGAACGCGGTATCGAATACCTGACCCTGTTCGCCTTCAGTTCTGAAAACTGGCGGCGTCCTCAGGATGAAGTCAGCCGCCTGATGGAACTCTTTGTCATGGCGCTGGAACGCGAAGTGACGCGGATGCACCGCAATGGCGTCTGCCTGCGGGTCGTCGGTGATCTCGGCCGTTTTGATGCGCGTTTGCGTGAACTCATCGCGCAAGGCGAAGCCCGTACCCAGGAAAACAATCGTCTGACACTTACTGTTTGCGCCAATTATGGCGGTCGCTGGGACATCCTCAATGCCGTCAATAACTGGCGTCGCGATCACCCAGGCGCTGACGCAGAAGGGTTGGCAATCAGTGAGGAAGACTTGGCCTCCTACCTTTCCATGTCTTACGCTCCAGAACCCGATCTATTTATCCGCACCGGCGGCGAACAGCGCATCAGCAATTTCCTGCTCTGGCAACTGGCTTATTCAGAGTTGTATTTCACCGATACCCTGTGGCCCGATTTCGACGCGCAAGCGCTTGATCAAGCCATTTCCTCCTACCGCAAACGTGAGCGCCGCTTCGGGCGCACCAGCGAGCAACTCCTTGAGCGCTAGATCCGCGCTGCAAACGCGCATCCTCACCGCAGCCCCGCTGATAGCCGGATTTCTCGCCGCGCTGTATTGGGCTCCGCCGCCGGTCTGGATCGGTCTGACCGGCGTGGTTGCAATTCTGGCCGCTTGGGAATGGGCTGGCATGGCGGGTTTGGAAAAAGCCAATCGGCTGTTCTATGCCTTTTTGATCGGCATCCTCGGCACCGGCATGAGCCTGTTCAATGCCGAGATTGCCGCGCCCTTCTACCCTGCCCTGTTGTTCTGGTTGCTGGCGCCGACGTTGCTGGCGCGCGGTGTGACGATGCGTCCGCCGGCATTGCATTTGCTGTTGGGCGGCATCGTGTTGATTCCGACGCATTTGGGGCTGATCGTGTTACGCGGCATGAACCCCGATTTGTTGTTGATTGTGGTTGGTGTCGTCGTCATCGCGGACAGCGCGGCTTACTTCAGCGGCCGCCAATTCGGCAAACACAAGTTGGCCCCCAGCATCAGCCCTGGCAAAACCTGGGAAGGCGCGATCGGTGCCTGGCTGGCCATCACGATTTACGCCCTGCTGCTGTATTTCTACGCACCGGCCAGCATCAAGCTGGACTGTTTGCCGCAAGCTCTGGCGCTATTCTGGCTGCTGTTCGGCCTTTCCGTGCTGGGTGATTTGTTCGAAAGCACCCTTAAACGTCAGGCCGGCATCAAGGACAGCGGCAATCTGCTGCCTGGTCACGGCGGCGTTCTCGACCGCATCGACAGCCTGACCGCCGTCCTGCCGGCCGCAACTTTGTTCTGGATGTGGTTCAAATGAGTCTGCACTCTCTGACGATACTCGGCGCCACCGGCACCATCGGCGTCAATACCCTCGATGTGGTCGCCCGGCATCCGGACAAATTTCGGGTTGTCGCGCTTAGCGGCCAGAACCAGATTGATAAATTGGCGGCGCAATGTCGGCAGTTCCGGCCTCGCTATGCGGTGGTGCTGGAAGCCGACAAGGCAACCGCCTTGCAGGCGCTGCTGGCGGGGACCGCTACTGAAGTCCTGTGCGGCGTGGAGGCACTGGAATTCGTTTCCAGCCTGGCGGAAGTCGATAGTGTCATGGCCGCCATTGTCGGCGCGGCGGGATTGCGACCGGCGCTTGCCGCCGCCCGCGCGGGCAAACGCGTATTGCTCGCGAACAAAGAAACGCTGGTCATGGCGGGGCGATTTTTCATGCAGGCGGTGCGCGACAACAACGCCACCTTGCTGCCGATCGACAGTGAACATAACGCCGTATTTCAGTCGATGCCGTCGGCCTATTTTGCGCGCCAAAGCAACGCCAATCTGGCCGCGCATGGCGTTCGCCGGGTCTTGCTGACCGCCTCTGGCGGCCCTTTCCGCAGCCGCGAACTGGAAACCTTGAAAGACATCACCCCGGAACAGGCTATCGCGCATCCGAATTGGGTGATGGGCAAGAAAATTTCCGTCGATTCGGCCACCATGATGAACAAGGGGCTGGAAGTGATCGAGGCGCACTGGCTGTTCAACGCCCCACCGGAAAAGATCGAAGTCGTCATTCATCCGCAAAGCATCGTCCACAGCATGGTCGAATACCTCGATGGTTCGGTGCTGGCGCAGTTGTCGAATCCGGATATGCGCACGCCGATTGCCCATTCTCTGGCCTACCCGGAGCGCATCGAGGCTGGCGTCAACTGGTTGGACCTGGCAAAAATTGGCACGCTGACATTCGAGGCCCCCGATTTGCGCCGCTTTCCCTGTCTCGGTCTCGCCTATCAGGCGCTCGCCGAGGGCGGCGCTGCGCCGGCGATACTGAACGCCGCAAATGAAGAAGTAGTCGCCGCATTTCTGGATAAAAAAATTCCATATCTGGGCATTGCCGCCACACTCGATGCGGTCTTGCAGCGCCTGTTCGACCTGCCCGCCAATTCGCTCGATGAATTGATGGCGGCGGATGCCCAAGCTCGCGCCTTGGCGCGGGAACTGATCGCGGCTAAACGCGTCTTGCCGGCATGACAACTTTGTTCGCATTTGTGGCCACTTTGGCCATTCTTATCGTCTTTCACGAATTCGGTCATTACCTTGTCGCGCGTCTTTCCGGCGTCAAGGTTTTGCGATTTTCGATCGGATTCGGTAAGGTTTTATTTCAGCGCACCGACGCTCAAGGCACGCAATGGGCTTTGGCGGCGATACCGCTCGGCGGTTACGTCAAGATGCTGGATGAACGCGAAGCCCCGGTTGCGACGGAATTGCTTGATCAGGCTTTCAATCGAAAATCTCTTGCCAAGCGGGCGGCGATTGTCGCCGCCGGCCCATTGGCCAATTTTCTGCTCGCCATATTGTTGTTCTGGGCGCTGTTCATGTCTGGTGTTCCAACTCTGAAGCCGGTACTCGGAGAACCCCCCAGCGGCACGCCAGCCGCAATTGCAGGTATCGAAACCGGTATGCAAGTGACGGCGATCAATGGCGACAAGGTGGAAAGTTTTCAGGATCTGCACTTTCTGGTGCTCAAACATGCCGTTGTCGCTGAAGAACTGCGCGTCGATAGCGTCAATAGTCGCGGTTATCTGGCGCAGCATCGCCTGCTGTTACCAACCAAAGATGAGACATTCGAGCAGGCGCCTTTGCGGGCGTTCGGTCTGGTGCGTTATCTGCCGCCATTGCCGCCCGTATTGGCTGAACTGACCCCGAACGGGGTTGCGGCGCGGGCGGGATTGCTGGCGGGTGATCGTATTGTCGCCGTCAACGATCTCGCAATTCAAAATTGGGACGAAGTGGTTGCCCGCGTGCGTGCGTCGCCCGAGGTCGGTTTGCGGCTGAAAATCGATCGGGGCGGACAAACCCAAGAATTTGTCGTTGTACCGGAGTCGGTCGAGGGCGACGGTCAACGCCACGGCCGCATCGGCGCGGCGCCGCATATCGATCCTGAACTCTTCGCGCCCTATCAGGTGGTGACACGGTATGGCCCGCTGGAATCGATGTCGCGCGCATTGTCGCGCACCTGGGAACTATCGACTTTCAGTCTGCAAATGCTGGGTCGCATGCTGATCGGCGAAGCATCCCTGAAGAATTTGTCCGGTCCGATCACGATCGCCGATTACGCCGGTCAATCCGCCGCCAGTGGCGCAGCCAGTTTTATTGCCTTTCTTGCCTTGGTCAGCATCAGTCTGGGGGTGCTCAATCTGTTGCCCGTGCCTTTATTGGATGGCGGGCACTTGCTGTATTATTTCGCCGAATTTTTGACTGGCAAACCGGTGCCCGAACGCATCCAGGAAATCGGTCAACGTATCGGTATCGCCCTGCTTGGCGTGCTGATGTTTTTTGCGCTTTTCAACGACTTACAACGACTCTTCGTCGGGTAACCGCCCCATGCACCCCACTCGCGCTCGCCCCTTCAGGGTACGTCCTCTTGCTCCCGCCATGCTTGCGCTGGCACTTGTTTCCGCGCAGTCGCATGCCTTCGAACCGTTTCAGGTCAAGGATATTCGGGTGGAAGGCATCCAGCGCACCGAAGCCGGCACCGTGTTCAGTTATCTGCCAGTCAAAGTCGGCGAGACATTGACGCCGGATCGCGCCTCGGCTGCCATCAAGGCGCTCTACGCCACGGGGTTCTTTAAAGATGTGCGCCTTGATGCCACCGACGATGTGTTGGTTGTTTCGGTAGAGGAGCGGCCAGGCATTGCCAGCGTTGAGTTTGTGGGCATGAAGGAATTTCCCAAGGATGAGATGAAAGCCGGACTCAAGCAATTAGGTCTGGCGGAAGGTCGAATCCTCGACAAGTCACTGCTGGAAAAGGCCGAACAAGAACTCAAACGGCAATACTTCAACCGCGGCATGTATGCGGTCGAGGTCAAGGCGACGACCACACCGCTGGAACGCAATCGCAGCGCGGTGAAGTTCGAAGTCAGCGAAGGTGAAATCGCCAAGATACGCAGCATCAATATCGTCGGCTCGCATGCATTTCCAGAGAAGACATTGCTCAAGCTGTTCAACCTGAGAACCCCGGGTTTGATGTCCTGGTGGAGCAAAAACGACCAGTACTCGAAGCAGAAACTTTCCGGTGATCTGGAAACCTTGCGTTCTCATTATCTGAACCAGGGTTTTCTGGAGTTCAACGTCGAATCGACTCAGGTCTCGATCACGCCCGACAAAAAGGATATTTACCTCACCATCAACATCAACGAAGGCGAGCGATATACCGTTTCGAATTACAAATTTGCCGGTGACTTGCCGGTTCCGGAAGCGGAATTGAAAAGTCTGGTCAGTCTGGAAGTGGGTGATTTCTTTTCGCGCGAGCGCCTGAACGAATCAACCAAAAATATCGGCGAGCGGCTGGGCAACGAAGGCTATGCCTTTTCCAACGTCAATGCCGCGCCGGAGATCAACAAGGACAAGCGCACCGTCGAATTTACCTTTCTGGTCGATCCGGGTCGCAAAGTCTATGTCCGCCGGATCAATGTCACCGGCAACACCCGCACCAAGGATGAGGTGGTGCGGCGTGAAATGCGCCAAATGGAAGGCGCCTGGTATGCATCCGACAAGATCAATCGGTCTCGCGTGCGGGTCGAACGCCTGGGTTACTTCAAGGAAACCACCGTTGAGACTCCGCCGGTGCCAGGCACCACCGATCAGGTCGACGTCAATATCAATGTCACCGAACAGCCGACCGGCAATATCTTGTTGGGCGCCGGCTTCTCCAGTTCCGATGGTCTGGTTTTGTCCGGTTCAATCGCGCAGAACAATCTGTTTGGCAGCGGCAACCGACTCTCCGCGCAAATCAACAGTGGCAGCGTCAACAAGGTTTATTCCCTGTCCTTCACCAATCCTTATTTCACGCCGGATGGCGTCAGCCTCGGCTACGACCTGTATCGGCGCGACGTCAACACTTCCAGCCTGGATACGGTAGCGGACTACGGTACCTCGACAACCGGCATCGGCTTGCGCCTGGGCGTGCCGATCACCGAACTGGACACCGTCAATTTCGGCTTGGCATACGAACAGGTGCAGCTGGATTTAAGTAATACCGCGCCGGATATCTATCACGATTACGCCGGCGAATACGAAGCCGCATGCGCCGGGCCCGCGGGATACAACACCGCCTGCAGTTCGACCACCGACTCTCTGCGCTTCGAGGCCGGGTGGGCGCGCGATTCACGCGACAGCCTGCTTTATCCGACCAAAGGCACATATCAACGCGCTTACATTGAAGCCGGCACACCGCTGGGTGATCTCAATTACTACAAGTTGAATTACCAATACCAATGGCTGCGTCCGCTCTCGCGCAGCGTCAGTTTGCTGTTGAATGGTGAAATCGGCATCGGTGGCGGTTACAGTGGCAAGGAAATGCCGTTGTTCCGCAACTTCTTTGCCGGTGGCATTGGTTCCGTGCGGGGCTTCGATTCCGGCGCAATCGGGCCCAAAGCCACCAATACCGCCGGCAGCAGTTTTTCTGTCGGCGGCACCAAGCGGGCGGTCGGCAACGCCGAATTGTTGTTTCCTTTCCCTGGCATGGGGAATGATCGTTCAGTTCGTTTAAGCACTTTCCTCGATGTTGGTGCGATTGCGGGTCCGGGCGATACACAGGGACGCTACGAAAAGCTTTCGGTTTCCGACATGCGCTACTCCGTTGGCGCGGCGGTTACCTGGTATTCGCCGATGGGACCGATCAAACTATCATTGGCTAAAGCGCTTAATCCGGCAGCCGATGACGAGGAACAAATGTTCCAGTTCCAACTTGGCAACGTGTTCTGATAAGGAGTTACACCTTGAAACGATTGTTTATTCTTCTGCTCGCATTCAGCCTGCCCGCCGCCGCACAAACAACGGACATGAAAATTGGCTTTGTGAATACCGAAAAGGTATTCCGCGATTCGCCGCTGGCGGTCAAAGCGCAAAAAAAACTGGAGAAGGAATTCCAGGTGCGCGAACAAGGCATTCAGAAACTGGTCAAGCAGGCACGCGATCTTCAGGCCTACCTGGAAAAAGAAGGATTGACCCTGTCCGAAGCTGATCGCGGCAAAAAGCAAAAAGATCTGGCCAACCTCAGCCGCGATATTCAGCATGACCAACGCACCTTCCGCGAAGATTTGAATCAACGCAAGAACGAGGAATTCGCGGTGGTGCAAGAGCGTGCGCGCAAGGCAATCATGGAAATTGCCGAGAAGGAAAAATACGACCTGATTCTGGAAAACGTGGTTTACGCCAGCCCCAAGGTCGATATTACCGAACGTATATTGAAAACACTGGATCGTTGATCGTCGATGCCCGCCCTGACGCTGGCAGAACTTCAGTCGCACCTGGGCGGATCGATCCGAGGTGATCCAGGCACCCTGGTTTTGGGGGTCGCCTCATTGCAGCAAGCCAAGCCGCATCAACTCGGATTTGTCTTGAACGCCAAATATCTGCCACAGGCGGTTCACAGCCAGGCCGGTGCTTTGATCGTGCCGGATACCGCCGATGCCGAACCGTTTTTGCACGCGGTGCGGCAACCCTGCCTTGCGGTGGCCAACCCGCATGCCGCTTTTGCCCATGCAATCGCCTTGTTGCAGCCCGAACCGCAACTTGCCGAGGATTACGATACCAGCGCCGTGGTAGCTGAAGATGCACTGATCGGTGACGACGTTCGCATAGGCGCAGGCGCGGTGATCGGTGCTGGTGCAAGCATCGGCGCCCGCTGCCAGATTGGACCGCTCAGTGTCATCGGCCCTGGCGTGGTTCTTGGCGACGACTGCATTTTGCATGCGCGTGTCGTGGTGCAACATGGTTGCAGCTTGGGCAATCGCGTCATCCTGCATCCTGGCGTGGTGATCGGCGCGGATGGTTTTGGGCTGGCCTGGGATGCAAACTCGGCGGGGGGCCGCTGGTTGAAAGTGCCCCAAGCGGGTCGTGCCATTCTTGAAGATGATGTCGAGGTTGGCGCCAATACCTGCATCGACCGTGGCGCACTGGACGACACCGTGATCGAAACCGGCGTCAAACTCGATAACCAGATTCAGATCGCGCACAACTGCCGTATCGGTCGACATACCGCCATCGCCGCCTGCGTCGGTATTGCAGGAAGCACGACGATAGGCGCGTATTGCCAGATTGGCGGCGCGGCAATGATTATCGGACATCTGAATATCTGCGATCGGGTCACCATTTCGGCGGGCACCTTTGTCGCCAAGGATATTCGTGAGCCCGGCGTTTATACCTCGGTTCAACCGCTGATGAAGCACGAAGACTGGAAACACAATGCCGTGCATTTGCGCCATCTGGATGCGCTGGTGCGGCGAATCAAGTCATTGGAAGAGAAATTCAAGGAAGATTGAAAATATGGCAACCGATTTAGCCACCCCCACCACGTCAGACAGTTCGATGAACATTGCCGAAATCATGAAGTACCTGCCGCATCGCTATCCTTTCCTGCTGGTGGATCGGGTGTTGGAACTGGTGCCGAATGAACGCATCGTCGCCATCAAGAATATTTCGATGAATGAACCCCAATTCCCCGGGCATTTTCCGAATCATCCGGTGATGCCGGGTGTGCTGATGATTGAAGCGCTGGCGCAAACTGCTGGCCTGCTGGCATTCAAGAGTGGCGGCGCTGAAATCAGCCCGAACACGGTGGTGTATTTCGTAGGTATCGATGGCGCCCGTTTCAAACGCCCGGTGGTGCCGGGCGACCAGTTGCGCATGGAAGCAAATGTGCTCAGGGTGACGCGTGGCATCTGGAAGTTTGCCGTCAAGGGTACGGTGGAAGGCCAGACCGCTTGCGAAGCGGAATTGATGTGTACCTTGAAAGAAATTGCCTGAATACCATGGCCACTATTCATCCGACCGCGCTGGTTCACCCAGAGGCCAAGCTCGACGCCGATGTGCATGTCGGGGCTTTTTCCATCATTGGTGAACATGTAGAAATCGGTGCCGGCACACAGGTCGGCCCGCATGCGGTGATTACCGGTCATACCCGCATCGGTTGCGGCAACCGAATTTTTCAGTTCGTTTCGCTTGGTGAGGAGCCGCAAGACAAGAAATATGCCGGCGAACCCACCCGGCTTGAAATCGGCGACAACAACGTTATTCGCGAATTTTGTACATTCAATACGGGTACCGTGCAGGATGCCGGCGTCACCCGCATCGGCAACGACAACTGGATCATGGCCTACGTGCATATCGCGCATGACTGCGTCATCGGCGACCACTGCATCTTTGCCAACAACGCCTCCTTGGCGGGTCATGTCAACGTGCAGGATTACGCCATTCTGGGCGGCTTTACCGGCGTGCATCAGTTCTGTCGCATCGGCGCGCATGTCATTACCGGCATCGCTTCGGTGATTCGTCAGGATGTCCCGCCCTTCATCACCGTCGCCGGCAGTCCGGCGGCGCCGCATGGCATCAATTCGGAAGGTCTCAAGCGGCGCGGATACAGCCCCGAAGCGCTTGCCGCCATCAAGCGCGCATATAAAACGCTGTACAAATCCGGGCTTGGATTGAGTGAGGCGCAAAGCCTCATCGCCGCTGAATCTGACAAGCAGCCCGAGTTGCAAGCGTTGGCTGACTTTCTCGCCGTTTCAGGTCGCGGCATCATTCGTTGAATAGCCGATTGAATCTAACCCGGATGTTTCATGAGTCCTCACACGCCCTCTCTTGTCCCTAGTTCGCACAGGAAATTCTGTTCGGTCGGGCAGATAAATAACTATGTCATTCCTGCTCAGTATTCCCTGTGCAAACCATGTCCTGCGCGATCATCGCGTGCATTCATGAAACAACCGGGCTAACGTGGTGGAATCAACGGTTCGGATCGGCATTGTCGCGGGCGAGGCGTCCGGCGACCTGCTTGGCAGTTTGCTGATTAACGCGCTCAAATCGGTGTACCAGGACATCGAATTTTTCGGCATCGCCGGACCCAAGATGCAAGCCTTGGGTGCGCATTCCTTGTTCCCCATGCAAGCGCTTTCAGTGCGCGGTTACGTTGAAGCGCTGGGCAGTCTGAACAAGATTCTTGCCATTCGCCGCGCCTTGAAACATCGATTGCTGTTGGAAAAGCCGAGGTTGTTCATCGGTGTCGATGCGCCCGACTTCAATCTGTCGTTGGAACGCAAACTGAAGAATTCCGGCATTGCCAGCGTGCATTTTGTCAGTCCATCGGTCTGGGCCTGGCGCCCCAAACGCATCAATAAAGTGCGTCGCGCGGTATCGCATGCGTTGTTGATTTTTCCATTCGAGGAAGATATTTATCGCCAGGCGGGCATCCCGGCGACTTATGTCGGACATCCCTTGGCGCACGCCCTGCCGGAACCCGATCGCAAACGTGCGCGCGAGATTCTGGGTCTACGCGCTGACCAGGAATATGTGGTGCTGATGCCGGGTAGTCGACTGGGCGAATTGAAAGCACTGGCGGATTTGTTTATCGAAACCGCCCAATGTCTGCTCGCACAGCGTCCTCGAATCCACTTCCTGATCCCTCTGGTCAGTCGAGAAACACGCCAGGCTTTCGAGCACAGCCTGCATGCGGCCAATGCACAGGAATTGCCCATTCGCATTCTGTACGGCCATGCCCACGATGCACTGCAAGCCGCCGATGCGGCGCTGATCGCCTCTGGCACCGCGACGCTGGAAGCGCTGTTGCTGGATTGTCCACATGTGATTACCTATAAAGTACCCTGGCTGACCTGGCAAATCATGCGTCGACAAGCCTTGCAGCCGTGGATCGGCCTGCCCAACATTCTCGCCGCTGAAAGCATCGTGCCTGAAATCATTCAGACCCAGGCGACCGCCGCGAACCTGGCTCAAGCATTGGAAAATCTGTTGCGCGATACAGATGCCAGAGAGCGTCAGATCGAGGCCTTCAGGCATCAACGCAGTCGACTCAAACGCAACACTCCGGCGCTGATCGCGCACGCGCTACAGCCTTTTTTGCGGCAACAGCATGCAGTTTGAAACCAGGTTCGTCTGCGGCGTCGATGAAGCCGGTCGCGGTCCGCTGGCGGGGCCGGTTTATGCCGCCGCAGTGATACTTGATCCGGCACACCCCATCGACGGATTGAAAGACTCGAAAAAACTGACCGCACGAAGTCGACTTCGCTTGGCCGGCGAAATCAGACTACATGCGTTGGCCTGGTCGGTCGCTTACGCCACGGTGGAAGAAATCGAACAACTCAACATCCTGCACGCCAGCATGCTGGCCATGCAACGCGCGGTGCTGGGGCTGAATCCCGCCGCCGAGTTCGCCTTGATCGATGGCAATCGTTGCCCGCAATTGCCGATTCCCGCTCGCGCCATCGTCAAAGGCGATGCCAGCGAAGCCTGCATTTCGGCCGCCTCAATTCTGGCAAAAACAGAAAGAGATCAAGAAATGTGTCGCCTGGCCGATACTTACCCCCTCTACGGTTTTGAACAGCATGCCGGTTATCCTACGGCTGCGCACTTGGCGGCGCTTGCGGCACATGGTGTCAGCCCGGTGCATCGAAGAAGCTTCGGACCGGTTCGAAAAGTTTTGCAAAATGCGATTACGCGCTAGGAGAGCCTGAACATGTTCGTCATTGTTGGTTATGTCGTGGTCCTGGGCAGTATTTTCGGCGGCTATGCCATGGCTGGCGGTCACCTTGCTGGACTCTGGCAACCGCTTGAAGTGGTGATGATCGCTGGCGGAGCCATTGGCGCATTCATCGCCGCCAACTCCATGCATGGCATCAAGCACACCCTCAGCGCATTGGCCGGCTGCTTCAAAGGTTCAAAATTCAGCAAAACCTATTACATGGAGTTGCTTGGCCTGTTGTTCGAATTGCTCGCCAAAGCGCGTAAAGATGGCTTGATGTCGCTCGAAGGGGATGTCGAGGAGCCGGAAAAGAGCGTCATTTTCGGCAAATATCCCAACATCACGTCAGACCATCATCTGCTCGACTTCATTACCGATTACGTGCGCATGATGGTAGGCGGCAACCTGGGGGCAATGGAAATCGAGAACCTGATGGACAACGAACTGGAAACCCATCATCACGAAGAAATGCATCCTTCGCATGCGATGTCCAAACTGGCGGATGCGACGCCCGCTTTCGGTATCGTCGCGGCGGTGATGGGGGTGGTGCATACCATGGAATCGTTGCATCTGCCGCCTTCTGAACTCGGTGTGCTGATCGGCCACGCTTTGGTCGGCACCTTCCTCGGCATTCTGATTTCCTACGGCTTCTTCGCCCCGCTGGTCTCGGTGATGGAGCAAAAGGCGACTGAAGCGGGCAAGGCGTATCAAGTCGTGAAAGTGGTCCTGCTTGCATCTTTGAACGGGTTTGCGCCGCAAACTTGCGTCGAATTCGGCCGTAAGGTGCTGTTCTCTACAGAACGTCCATCTTTCCGTGAAATGGAAGATGACATCAAGGCGCGGAAAGGCAAGTAAAGCCCGGTTAAACGGTAGACGGACAACGCCAAGCGGAGAGCCAGGATGGCAGACGATTCACAAAGACCTATAGTCATCAAACGCATCAAGAAGATCAGCGGCGGCGCGCATGGCGGCGCATGGAAAATTGCCTATGCCGACTTCGTCACTGCGATGATGGCGTTCTTTCTGCTGATGTGGCTGCTCGGCTCCACTTCGAAAGCCAAATTGGCGGGTATCGCGCAGTATTTCCAGACCCCGCTCAAAGTTGCCCTGGCTGGTGGCGAAGGCTCTGGTGATTCTTCCAGCATCGTCAAAGGTGGCGGCACCGACCTCACCCGCAGCACCGGCCAGGTCAAGCGGGGAGATGTCGAAAGCACCCGAGCCATCAACCTCGACGCCAGCCGCGCGAAGAAACAAATGGAACAAGAAGAAGCTGCGCGGCTGCAAGATATCAAGGAAAAACTGGACAAGGCTGTCGCCAACAACCCGAAGATGAAGCAGTTCAAGAAACAGTTGAAGATCGACATTACCAGCGAAGGTCTGCGTATCCAGATCGTCGATGACAAGAATCGCCCAATGTTTGACTCTGGCGGCGCGGTAATGAAGTCCTACACGCGTGACATTCTGCGTGAAATTGGCAAAACCCTGAATGAACTGCCCAACCGCATCAGCTTGTCCGGACACACCGACGCGGTCCCCTATTATGGTGGCGTTGCTGGCTACAGCAACTGGGAACTCTCCGCTGACCGCGCCAATGCTTCGCGCCGCGAACTGGTCGCCGGCGGCTTGGAAGACGGCAAAATGATGCGCGTAGTCGGCCTCGGATCAGCCATTCCATTCGAAAAAGATGACCCCAACTCCCCCGTTAACAGACGAATTTCGATCATCGTCATGAACAAAAAAGCCGAAAACGCCATCACCAAAGAATCACGTCAGATCGAAGCGCAGACCGCCCAGGAGGTCGCGGAGAAACTGGATGTCAAACCTTGATGCTCAACTGTGTGCATCCAGTTCCGACCCTGAGCAAGCCAACTCGGCGCAATCGCCTTCCGGGTTGGCGATCATTTCCTTATCAGCCTCGGTTGCCTTGATTTCGCGCTTGCCTCCGGCTCTGGCCGCATTGCTGGCGCATTTGCCGGGCATCGCATTGGCTTTGCTGCTGAGCAGCCTGGGCGCACTGCCCTCGCCGATTTTTCTGCTTCTTCTGGTTTCCTTCAGCGCAGCGCTGCTAGCCTGGCTATGGCGCTTGCCGATCTGGTGGCGCTACATCAACCTGTGCTTTCTCCCGTTGGTCGGGATGACGCTTTATCTGCAGTCGAGCCCCGGTGGTATTGATGCCAACTGGTTCCTGGCCGCTTTTCTTCTTCTTCTGCTGACCTCATTCGGCGCTATAAAAACCCGCGTACCACTTTATCTGTCCAGCGCCCGCGCAGCCGAAGCGTTGGCGCTGCGACTGCCTGAACAGGGCCGCTTGATTGATCTGGGCTGTGGTCTTGGCGGCCCCTTGGCGCGTATCCACACATTGCGTCCGGATGTGCATCTGGCGGGAATCGAAGCCGCCCCGCTCAACTGGTTGATCAGCAAACTCAGACTGTTTTTCAGCGGCGCGCGCGCCGATATACGCTTGGGCAGTATCTGGCAGGCCGACTTGTCCGCTTACGACGTGGTCTACGCCTACTTATCCCCCGCCCCGATGTCGCGGCTGTGGGCGAAGGCGCGCCAGGAAATGAAATCTGGCAGTGTGTTGATCAGTAATACATTCGCAATTCCGGATGTTGATGCGGATGAAATCGTCGAATTGGGTGACCTCTCCCATGCCCGTCTTCTGATCTGGAGGCTGTAATGACTAATAGTCTGGAACGGCTGAAACCAGGCGTAGTGCCGATCTTTCGGCATACACACGCCACGCTGATTAGGTTTGGCGTACGCCGCGAGCATGTCACCGCGCGCGAGGTAGCAACGGAGATTCTGGCCGACCCGCTGGCCACTTTCTTCACCCTGCACACCATCAACAAACGCATCAGCGAGCGATCCGATGCCGAGGTTTGCACTGTCGAACATGCGCTGATGATGCAAGGAATCGGCGCCTATCTGGATGCGGCCAGACGCTTGCCCATCTTTGAAGACAGCCCGTTTTCTCGGGATCCGCGAGCGCTTGCGGCGGTGCATGCGCTGGCCAGAAGCGCCCAGCACGCCGCTTGGCAAGCGCGCGATTTCGCGGTCCTGCACAGCGACATTCGCGCCGAGGAAGTTCAAGTTGCCGCACTGCTTCACTTCGCGCCCGAATTGCTGATCTGGTTGCGCATGCCGGAGCAAGCGATTCGCCTGCGGCGTCAGCGTCGGCGGTTATCCAACGTCGAAGCGGAAACCAGCGTGCTGGGCGACAGTCTGGACAATCTGCGACTGCCCTTGCTGAAGAACTGGAATATCCCCCCCCTGACGCTGGATCTTCTCAGCCCGGTCAATGCCGATCGGCCGCGCCAGGTCATCTTGTCCGCTTGCCTCGAAATTGCGCGTATCAGCGAACGCGGTTGGTGGTATGAGCGCTTGAACGACGACTATATTGCCTTGGCTGGGGTGGAAAATGCCGCGCTGGAAACGGTCATCGCCACCGTGCATGCCAACGCCGCGCGTGTCGCGCGTTGTTGCAACTGGCTGGAAGCTCCGCCCGCCGCGACCTGGGGCCCGATGATCCCCGGCCCCTGGCCGGTGGAAGAAGAGGATGAAGAAGATGCCGTTGACAGCGCAAAAGCCGCTGCTCCGCCGCTCGTGCCCGCTGAAATCAAAGCGGTTCGCCCAGCGCCTGCGCCGGTCGAAGAACCCGAGCCCGAAGTCTGCCCGATGCCAGACAAGCAGGTTTTCCGGGAAACATTGAAGAACATCGATCAGCATCTCGATGGCAGCCTGACCCTCAACCAGATGTCCGCCGTCATCCTCAAAGGTTTGCATACCGGACTCGGCCTCACCCGCATCATCTTCGCCATGCAGACGCCGGACGGCACCCGCGTCAAAGCGCGCTTTAGCCACGGCATTGCCGCCGATGACCCGCTGCGTCATTTTGAATTCACACTCGCCAACAAAGATTTATTCAGCCAAATGATGAGCAAAATGCAGGGCGTCTGGCTCAACGAGGGCAATCGCCAGAAACTCTGGCCGATGATTTCACCCAAGATGCAAACCATGCTCGGTGAGGGCGATTTCTTCTCCATGAGTCTGTACAACGGCACCAAGCCGATCGGCCTGATCTACGCAGATCGTGGCAAACACGAGTGCGGCCTCGATCCCCTTACCTACACCGACTTCAAGATGCTTTGCCTGCAAGCGGCGCGCGGCTTGGGCAAGATCAAAGCGCCGGCTTGATTGCGGGTTCTGCCGGTTCGGCTTCCGGCTTATGTAACGCGGCAAACAGCAGCAGGCAAACCGCCCAGCACACCCAGGCTGACCACAGCGTATGCGATAGAAAATGTGCGCCACGCATCTGCTGTCCCCAACCCAGGACGAAACCGGCTGAGAATGCTATCCACCAAGCCAGATTGGCCATGCGCCGGTTACGTCCGCGCCAGAGCAGAACGAAGCCGAACAACGCGAAACCTGTCGTGGCATGGCCCGCTGGGAAACAGCGCCCAGGTTCGTTGACCGGGGACCATTCCAGCAGTTTGACGTAAGGCGCATCACCGCCGTAACGCAGCAGATCCCAGGGGCAATGTGTTTCGCTGAAATGCTTCAGCACGCCCACAGTGGCCGGAGCCAGCAGCATGGCCACCCCCACTGCAACCCAACGCCGCCGATCGATCTGCCAACGCCGGATGAACCCGCTTGCAATTACGCGCAGCCAGACCAGCAGGGCAATGACGATCATTGCCCATTTGACCCATTGGTGGCTGAACACATCCAGCCACCAATTGCCATAGCCAACGAATTTTCCGGACTGGAAACAAGCGTCTTCCAGCCAGATATCCAGCGAGGTGAATTCGAACACTGCCAGCATGACTACCGCACTCAGCAGCATGCGCAACCATGAAGCATCCAGCGCGAACATTCGTGTTTGAAGCATGTTCATACCGCCATCCGCACCGCGTCTTCCACATCCACCGCCACCGGCCTGGAAACCCCCGGTTCCGGCATGGTGACGCCGACCAGGTTGTGCGCCATTTCCATGGTGATGCGGTTATGGGTAATGAACAGGAACTGCGTCTCGGCCGACATTTTGGTCACCAGCTTGCAATAGCGTTCGGTATTGCTGTCATCCAGCGGCGCATCGACTTCATCCAGCAGACAAAACGGCGCCGGGTTGAGGCGGAAAAATGCGAATACCAGCGACAGCGCGGTCAACGCTTTTTCGCCGCCAGAGAGCAGATGGATCGAACTGTTTTTCTTCCCCGGCGGTTGCGCCAGTACAGTCAGGCCGGCGTCGAGAATTTCTTCGCCGGTCAGCGTCAACTGCGCCTCGCCACCACCAAACAGCTCGGTGAACAGCAACTTGAACTCGCGGCTGACACGGTCGTAAGTGTCTTTCAGGCGAGTGCGGGTTTCCGCGTCGATGCGGCGGATGGCTTCTTCCAGTGTCGCGGCGGCGGTTTCCAGATCAAGCGATTGATCGTCCAGATACTGTTTGCGCTCTTGTGCTGCCTTGAGTTCATCCAGCGCGGCCATGTTGACCGGGCCAAGCACGTTGATATCGCTCTCCAAACGACCCAGTTCTGTTTTCAGCCAGCTTTCACTGCGGCTGACAATGCCGGCGGTTTGCGCATGCGTTTGCAATTCCAGTTCGTCGACGTTTTCCAGTTCCTCGGCATAACGCACTTCATTCAGCTGGGCTTCCTGCAATTTCAATTCAAAACTGACGGCGCGTTCCTTCAGCGGTTCCAGCCCACGTTCACACGTCAACCGTGCTGCGTCCAGATCGCGCAATGCGGTATTGGCGCCTTCCAGCGCTTCGCGCACGGCGGTCAGCTCGGCTTCCGCGCTTTGTCGTTTGGTCAGCGCAATATCCAGCGCGGCAAGCGAGGTGAGATCATTTGCCTGATCAAGTTCGTTTTGCAAGCGCGCTTGATTCGCGCCGAGATCGGCGAGCACCGCTTCCGCGCGTGCGCCGCGATGCTCCAAATCTTGCAATCGTGTCGCCAGCGAACGCGCCTGAAAAGCCGCTTCCTGCGCTTCCCGCTCAACCCGCCGATGCAATTCGCGCAGCGTCTGTAATTTCAGATCCGCCTCGCGTCGGGCTTCGCGAGCATCGTCGAAGCGCTCACGCGCGGAATCAACTTCCAACAAGGCTTCACGATTACGTTCGCTGGCCTCGTTCCAGGTTTCTTCTTCAACCGCGAGGTGATCGTAAATCTCGTTCAGTTCGCGTTCGATTTGCGCGCGCCGGTCGGCGACCCGGCGTGCGGCTTCCTGCACCCGTACCAAACTGACTTGCAACTGGTGGATTTGCGTTTGCGCTTGACCAAGTTGAGTTTGTAATGCTTCGCCCTGACGGCGCGCGGTCTGTAGCGTGGCTTCGGCCTGGGTTACTTGTTCTGCAATTTCCTCGACACTGGCCTGCGCCAAATCACTTTCCTGTTGCAGACGCTCGATTTCGCGCGCCCGTGCCAGCAACCCCTGATGCGCTTTTTCCGGCGCGTTGAAGATCAGACTGTCGCGGCTGACGCGATGACCATCACGCGTGGTGATAAAGCCACCCGGCGGCAACATCGCCCGCTGTTGTAACGCGTCAGCTAAATTTTCGGTGGCGAAAGCCAAGGCCAGCCGATCGTCAAGGAAACGTGCAATCAGCGGGTTGTCGGAATGAATCAACGATTTAATCGGGGATAGCGAACTAATAGGGAAACCAATAGCAGAAGCAATGGGGGACAGACCACGATTTTGAGCTTCATAAAATCGTGGTCTGTCCCCTGTTTGTTTTGCTTCCCCTATTAAATCGCAATCAAGCAACAACTCGAAGCGCGCTTCCGGCGGGTCAAGCGTCCATTCGATTTTCGCCTCTACCGCCAGCGCCGCCATGGCTTCGCCCAGCGCCGCTTCAACGGCAGTATCCCAGCCCTCTTCAACGTGGATTTCCTGCCATAGGCGCGTGGCGTTCTGCAGACCTGAAGCAGCCAGCCAAGCCGCACCCTGACTTTCCGATTTCTGCACGCCGGCTTGCAACTTGCTCAGTGCTGCGGTTTCTGCTTCCAGTCGATGCAATTCACGTTTGCGGCTGTCCAGCGCCTGTCGCGCTTGCGCCAAGCGCGCTTCATGTTGCGGCAATTCGGCGCGCGCGGCGGCAAGATAATCGGTCAGCCGCTCGGTTCGCTCTTGTTCGGTCTCCAGCGCAATCTGTTGCTGCTCCAGCGCGGCTTCGTCGTTTTCGGCCAGACTCTTCTGTTCCTGCAGCAGCCGCAGTTCGCGCGCCTTGAGCTGTTCGATCACCTTTTCGGCATGCGCCCGGTTGGCATCTTCCAGTTGCGCGGCTTGCTCGAACCGGCTCATTTCGCGTTGCTGTGTGGCGACTGCGGTCTGCGCTTCGCGCATCGCATTTTCGGCATCCGGCATGGCTTCACCGGCTTGCGCGGCACGTTCGGCGAGTACTTCCGCCTGCTCTTCAGCACGTTCAAGTTCAATCTGATTTTGCTCGCCTTGCGTTTGCGCCGCCTGTTGCTCGGCCAAGGTCTGCGTCTGGCGTTCCTGATTCAGGCGTATCTCGTTGGCCAGGCGTTCGCGCGTGGCGTGCAAGTGGCGCAATTCCTGTTCCACCCGCGCCACTTCGCCGCTTTCCAGATAGAACCGGGCTTGTGCCTGATTCAGGTTTTCCGTGGCCTCGAACTGCGCCAGACGCTGACTTTCGAGTTCGGATTCCAGCCGGCGTAATTCGGCGGTCTTGGCTTCGATATCGGTGCGCGCGGCTTCCATCTGGCGCGCCAGTTCAGCTTGCCGGCTTTGCGCCTCGCGTTTGCGCGTCAACGCCAACCACTGCGTCTTCAGCGTGCGATCGGCATCAAGCAGGAAATATTGCCGCGCCACTTCCGCCTGCACGCCCAGCTTCTCCAGTTGCCGGCCGAGTTCTTCGCGAATATCGGATACCCGATCCAGGTTCTCCCGCGTATCGCGCAACCGGCTTTCGGTTTCCTTGCGGCGCTCCTTGTATTTCGACACGCCGGCGGCTTCTTCCAGAAAGCCGCGCAGTTCCTCCGGCTTCGCCTCGATGATGCGCGAAATCATGCCCTGTTCAATGATCGCGTAAGCATCGCCACCGAGGCCGGTGCCAAGGAACAGATCGGCCATGTCGCGCTTGCGGACCTGCACGTTATTGATGTGATAGCTGGAATCGCCGGCTCGCGTCAGCACCCGCTTGACGGCGATTTCGGCATATTGCGACCACTGCCCGGCGGCCTTGCCGTCACTGTTGTCGAACAGCAGTTCCACCGACGCGCGCGAAGCCGGTTTGCGTCCGCTGGAACCATTGAAAATCACGTCCTGCATGCTGGCCCCGCGCAATTCGCGCGCCTTCGATTCGCCCAGTACCCAGCGCACCGCGTCGATGACGTTGGATTTGCCGCAACCGTTGGGACCGACGATGCCGGTCAACTGAGCGCTGGCCGGCAAGGTGACGGGATCGACAAACGATTTGAAACCGGCGATGTGGATGTGTTTGAGGCGCAAGGCGGCGGATAGATGAGGTTTCAGGGTGGCGCTTGGGGTGGCGTCATTGGGTGGCGTCTTTGGCTGACGTCTATAATGCGCGCCGCGGATTTTACGTTAACCACTCACTTTGAAGCGCCAAGCCATGCCCAGCCAACCAACCAAAACTCTGGAAACCTTCGACAACCCGCAGCCGAACCGCGATTACCACATTCACATGGAGATTCCGGAGTTCACCTGCTTGTGTCCAAAAACCGGCCAGCCTGACTTCGCCACGCTGTATCTGGACTACATCGCCGATCAGCGCTGCGTCGAATTGAAGAGCCTGAAGCTGTACATGTGGTCATTCCGCGACGAAGGTCATTTCCACGAAGACGTCACCAACCGCATTCTGGATGATCTGGTGCGCGCCACCGACCCGCGTTTCATGCGTCTGACGGCCAAGTTCTATGTGCGTGGCGGCATTTTTACCAATGTCGTGGCGGAACATCGCAAGGCGGGTTGGGAACCGGCGCCGCGCGTTGAACTCAATAGTTTTGCCGGCAATTCGAATACGCGCGGTTAATGGCAGAAGCAGGCTTTAGCGCGCCGTATTGGGTTCACCCGCAAACCGATTCATGCAATGAGGGTTTTCCGTGTCTGACCGTTTAGCTGTACTGCCGCAATACCTGATGCCGAAACAGGCGCTCACCGCCCTCGCCGGCCGCTTCGCCTCGGCTCGCTTGGGTGGTTTCACCACTTGGATGATCCGCAAGTTTGTCGCGCGCTATCAGGTCAACATGGCCGAGGCGGCGAATTCCGACCCCGCCGCCTATCCGACCTTCAACGAATTTTTCACCCGTGCGCTGAAAGCCGGTGCGCGTCCGGTCAGCGACGCGACATTGATCTGCCCGGTGGACGGTGCGATCAGCCAGTTCGGCGCCATCGCACAAGACCAGATTATCCAGGCCAAAGGCCACCACTACTCGACCACCACGCTGGTCGGTGGCGATGCACCGTTGGCGGCGCAATTCCAGGATGGCCATTTCGCCACGCTCTACCTGAGCCCGCGCGACTATCACCGCATCCACATGCCGGCCGCCGGCCGCCTGACCCGGATGATCCATGTGCCGGGCGACCTGTTTTCGGTCAACCCGACCACCGCGCGCGGCGTGCCGGGTCTGTTCGCGCGTAATGAACGTGTAGTTTGCGTCTTCGAGAGTGCCGCCGGCCCCTTCGTGCTGGTGCTGGTCGGGGCGACCATCGTCGGTTCGATGGCCACGGTCTGGCATGGCACCGTTACGCCGCCGCGTTCGGGCCGCGTGCGCGAATGGCATTACGACAAGCAGCCCATCGAACTGGCTCAGGGCGAGGAAATGGGCCGCTTCTTGCTGGGTTCAACCGTGGTCATGCTGTTTCCCAAAGGGCCGCTGAAATTCAATCCAGCCTGGCAGGCTGGCGGACCCGTGCGGTTAGGTGAGGTGATGGCTGCTTCGTAAAGGCTACCCAGTGATGACCAGAATCGTCAGGTTGGTTGAAGAAGAATCGACTATTCGACTGGCGGCAGTGCTTCGAGGGGAATGCCAAGCTGAATATCTTTCGCCAACTCCGGCAACGGCGGCAATTCCGCGACCGTGCGCAGGCCAAGGTCGGACAGAAACTGTTTGGTAGTGCTGAACAACGCCGGTCGGCCGGGCACTTCCTTGTGGCCAACCACTTCGATCCAACCACGTTCTTCCAGCGTCTTGACGATCTGCGTGCTCACCGCAACGCCGCGAATTTCTTCCACATCGCCACGCGTCACCGGCTGACGATAGGCGATCACCGCCAGCGTCTCCAGGGTGGCACGCGAATAACGCGGCGGTTTTTCCGGGTTCAGACGATCCAGATAGCGCTGGTATTCCGGCCGGGTTTGAAAGCGCCAGCCTTCCGCCAATTGCACGAGCTCGACCCCCCTGCCCTGCCAGTCGTCGCGCAACGCCTCCAGACCTCGACGCAGAAAATCATTCGACAACTCCATTTCGAAAACACGTTTGATTTCCGTCAACGTCATCGGGCCGACGCTGGCCAGCAGAACGGTTTCCAGGATACGTTTGATTTCAATCAGTTGATTGGCTTCCGCCTGTTCGGCCGGAGTAGGTTTGCGTGCCATGACTTCAGATCGCTTCTGGATGATCGATGGGCGCCACGACCTGGGCGTGAATCGGGGCAAATGGTTCATTCTGCACGATATCCACCAACCGCTCGCGCACCAGTTCCAGCAAGGCAAGGAAGGTGACGACCAGCGCCGATCGACCATCGGCGGGGTCGAATAATTCGGTAAACAGCAAGCGGCCACTGCTCTGTAGCTGTTTCAAAATGCGGCTCATGTGCTCGCGCACCGAGAGCTCCTGGCGTCCGATGCGGTGATGTTTATGCATCGAAGCGCGCTTGAGAATAGCGCGCCAGGCATCCAGCAAATCTTCGCTGCCAACCAGCGGCAGACGCTTGATCGCCAACTGCGACACATAAACATCGACCGCCTGAAAATCACGTCCCAATTGCGGCACGCCATCCAGATTGCGCGCGGCGATTTTCATCTGCTCGTATTCCAGCAGGCGGCGCACCAGTTCGGCACGCGGATCGTGTTCGCCGCCCTCCTCCACTTTTTCCGGTCGCGGTAACAACATGCGCGATTTGATCTCGATCAACATCGCCGCCATCACCAGATATTCCGCCGCCAGCTCCAACCTCTGTCCTTGCTGCAATCCGCGCATGACATCGACATAAGCCATGTATTGCTTGGTCAACGCCGCCATGTTGATGTCGAGTACGTTGAGGTTGTTGCGCCGAATCAGCCACAGCAGCAGATCGAGCGGGCCTTCAAACGCTTCCAGAATGACTTCCAGCGCATCCGGCGGAATGTACAGATCAGTCGGAAGATCGGTCCACAACTCGCCTTGAACCTTGGCCAGATGACGGATTTCTTCTTCGGCGGCATCGGCGGTTTCAAGAATTTCGCTCATCGGCGATCCATGCGGGTGAGCCAGAGCCGCGGCATGGAATGCCCAACAAGAACATGGTGCGCATCACGCGGCACAAACGCTTCAATCGATTCCCCGGGAAGCGGATTAGCCAGCAGACAGGTTGGCGCGGCACCAAGCACCATGGTCTCTGTACGCGGCATGTTATTCCTTCTCAAATTTGGTTACTTTGTATCGAAGCGATTGGAAAGGATTTAAGCACATCGGGTCAGAAAATGACTCAAAGCCGTCGCGATCCCTTTCTTGAAGTCCAGCGATGACTGTTTATCCTGGAATCCTCTGTTGGGATTGAATGTTGTGAAATTTCAATCGGTTGCGTTACTTATACAGGTGCGAATTCATTCGCGCGCAAGCGGTTGATTATGCAAATGAGTTCGCACCTACAGTCCAGTCAACTGCGTTTTTAGGTTTATCCATTCCTTACCGGAGTCCGGCTCAATCAAGCAAGTGCGTATCCATTTGAGGAGCGATTTTCTTGCTTTGCGTGGCGCTAATTTCCACTTGGACACTTAGAGTCATAAATCAACTATCAATTTTTCATCTTGCATGACGGTGGGCAGCGCAATAGAGGTCGCTCAGCAGGCTGACCCACCGGAATAAAAATAGCTTTATGCCGACTACAGAAACAGTCGCGGAACCTTGCTTTTGATATCGAGGATTTACTACGGATTGATTGCGGCAGCTTAGGGGAATCGATATTCCAGGACTGCTTGTTAGCGCCAGCTTGGCATACCCTTGATGGCGCCGCCGACATGGACCGGTCGAGGCAATCGATAGGCATGCGGAAAATCTTGTGAATCGCGAAATCGGTAATAACTGTCGTGAACACAGACGTGATCTCGGATCAGCGGCCAGACCAGATTCATCAAAAAGGCCTGATCGCCAAACCGATCGTTGAAATACTGTGGATTGCCCAGAATCATCTCGCGCAGGTTCGGCAGCACGCCGGCCTTGCCTCCCCACATGCCGGCAAGCATCAACTCCATGTGATAGATGTGGTCACGCATGACATGAAACGGCTTACCCGACCGCAGCCAGCTTTCTACCGCGATCAGTTCCTGGGCATTCAGGCGTGAATCGGCATCGCGGCAGATAAACCAGTCCACCTCGGGATCGTCAGACACCAAAAACCGCCACAGCGGGCGAATAGTCTTCAGCGCAGCGTCTTCGATCAGAATGACTTGCGCGCCATTCTTGCGCAGTTCATCCAGTGCATCGGCAGGAACGCTGTTGTCGCAATAAAAACGCGTTGTCCAGCCATAGTAGAGGTGCGGCGCAATACGCGCGTTGACGATAGCGCCATGGACATAAGTGGGGTCATCGCCCCAGAGCGAAAACGCAATCACATTGCGGTGCGGCAACTTGGGGTCGAACGAACGCGATGACAGCGTTAGCCCAACATTGTGGAACGGGCTTGCGGCAAAGTGCTGCATGGCCTGCGCATCCTTCGACTGCAAATTCTGCAGCCCTTCGGCGATTGCCGCATCGATCTGATCGCTGCTGTAAAGGGCAATGATCAGCGCATTGCGGGTGGGAATGTCCTCCTGAATGGCCAGCGCGGCGCGGAACGCCGCAATCGCTTCGTCAAGACGTTGCGCTGTTTTGAGGAGTGCGCCCAACAAACTCCAGCCCTGGGCAAAATTCGGGTGTTGCGCCAGCAATTGCCGATAAGCGGCAATGGCGTCGGCAGGGCGACCCGCCTCGTTCAGGCAGATCGCATGATAGAAAAGTGCATCTCTATTGCCGGCAGCGTAACTTTCCGCCTGCTTGAAGGCATCGGCTGCTTCCCGAAATAGACGCGTCGCGCGCAGCGTCAGTCCGAATTGATAGCAGACATCAAAATCAGCATTGGCCTGAGAAACCGCTTGCCGCAGCAGCGGCAACGCAGCCTGCCAATGAAACGTCTTGGCCAGAAGCAAGCCTTGCGTGCGCGCATCTTGTTGCGTGTCGGCTGGTGTCATGGCTCTGCTGTCTGCCAGGAGATAAGAATGGTGGTCATCACGGTTGATGATTTTATGAAATATCCGGGCTAACGGTAGGTCGGGTTAGCGAAGTAATCGGCCCGCTGCCGCAAATCGCGCCAAAGAAACAGTATGGTGCGCCGCGCGCACCGTTTGTGCCAGGAATAGTGCGCGCGGCGCACCATACAGAATCAACGGTTTGCGATGAGTTCCTCATAATCCGCTTTATCGCGCAACCCGACGCGCATTGGGCAACAAGCCCGCATATCCAATGTTGTGTCGGTTATTTTGCAAACAGCAATGCCGCGCCCTGCGCATCATTGGCAGTGGTCGCAAGACCTACAGGGTGGACAGGTCCGACTTCACCGTGGCAATTCCAGTTAAATCGCGCGCATCTTGGCCGCATCGGCGGCGGCCACGCCCAGAATCAGTGCCGGGGACCGTTGTCGCGCTTCCGCCGCTGCCGCCTCCACAGGCGGTTATCGATAACGCAGCGGCGGTCGCCAGGAGCCAGGGGGCCAAACGGTGGTGAAGACGGTGCAATGCAGGGATTTTTCATGGGCTGTGGGTGTATTCGATGGAGTGAATGAATGGGTGGGCCAGGATCAGACCGTCAGGCGTGTCGGGTGATGCGCCGACAATCGACAACGGCTTAAAGGCAGCTGTACCCGGGGCGGTAATGACGCCATCCACCGCTTCGTCGGCATCGAATTCACCGCCATCGGTAATCTGGAAATCCAGCCGCAGCTTGCCGCCTTCATTGATCATCTGGCCGCCAAAAGGCGCGCTGGCAAGATTCACCCAGATGTCGGCTGCATTCTGTTTCCAGTAGCCAGTGTGCCTTCTTCCACATTGACCAGGCTCAGCGTGAAGCCCACTGAGGCGGATGTGCCGACAGGCAACGCCGCATCGCTCACTTGAACGGTCAGTTGATAACTACGCCACTCTTTCTCTGAATTCCCCGTGCAAACAATGGCCTGCGCGATCATCGCGGGAATTTTTGAAACACCCGGGTTAACGGTTACAGCGCACTCAAGTTTTTCGAGCCGTTACAATTTCAACCGTTTACCCCGGGAGCACAGCATGAGCAGTGAAACTACCCCACTGATTTGGGAAACCGACTTGCCCCTGTTCAGCCGTCTGATGCTGACGCAATGGACCCTTGGCATGCTGGCCACCGCGCTGGTCATGGCGTTGATCCTCGGCACGGTCTTTGTCGCGCAGGCGGAATGGGATGCGCTGCTGCCGATGGCGACCCTGATTGGCGCGGTCACCGGCGGGCTCTGGCTGCTGGGTATTCTGATCATGGCGGTACTGTTTCGTGGTCGGTACCGGGTGCGCTACACATTGTCGAAGCGGGGCCTGCGCTGCGACACGCTGGACAACATCGCCAAGCAGGCCAACCGTCTGGCCATCGGCCTCGGTGTGGCGCTGGGCAAGGGCCAATTGCTGGGCGCCGGTTTGATCGGTGTCTCGCGGGAATCGGAGGAAGTGCTTTGGTCGGGTGCTTTTCAGGCCCGCTTCGATCCGATTCACCACACCGTGCTGATGCGTAATGGCTGGCGCACCCTGCTCTGGGTGCAATGCACAGCAGAGAACTACGCTGAAGTCGCCGCGCAAGTCAGCCAGCACATGACCCGCCGTCGCACCAGCAGCCGCCTGGCCAAGGGCTCACCGCTGCCGGCCTATCTGGGCCGCAGCCTGCTGGTTTTGCTGGCGTGTGTGCCATTGTTTCCACTCGCCGAGGAATACGACACCGGCCTGTTCCTGCCGATTTTCACGCTTTGCTTCGCACTGGCGATGGTCTGGCTGATCAATCTGTTCGGCTGGGTGGTGCTGGGCGGACTCGGTCTGCAAATCGGGCTGACGATCCTGGCCCAGTTCGAGGAACGGCAATCCTTCTTCAATCACGGCGAGGTCTACCGGGCCTACGAAGTCCTCTCCGGCGAAGATTTCAGCCTGTTCCTGATCGGCGGTCTGGGCGTGGCCATCTTGATCTGGCTCTGCCATGGCGCGTTGCGCGGGCGCTGGCTGGCAGCACTGATCGCCGATCAGAGCGATATGGGTAGCTGAACCCGAAAATATTGCTGAGCGCACTGTCGGAATTCCGTCGACCTGGGCAAGCTTTCGCCGCACCTGTTCCCCACCCAGCACGAAATCACTCCACTGGTGGCTAGTTTGCGGGCATTTTCCGCTTCCGCCAGATGGGCACGCATTTTGCAAAGTCATGGTTCAAGACAAGGAAATCACCATGACACTCAACCTGACCCCCCGCCTGACCATCCGCATCCGCAAAGCAACCGATTCCGTCAGACATGTCGTGCGCACGCAAACACGTCATTTGTCGATCACCAGCATGTCGTTCCTGAATCTGGAAGTGATGGTGTTCAAGTATTCCGAGAAATAATCAAGCTGGCGATCAAACCGCCGCCGTCCCGATCCGACAATTCGATTTTCCAGCCATAGGCATCCGCCAACTGGCGGGCGATCGCCAGGCCCAGACCGCTGCCGCCCGCCTCGCGGCTGCGTGAGGTCTCCAGCCGGGTAAAAGGCCGAAACACCGCCTCGCGGTGTTCAAGCGGGATTCCAGGACCGCGATCGAGTACCTTGATTTTTATCATTGCCGTGCCGCATTCCAGTTCCAGCGCCACCGCCGCGCCTTCACCATAACGACGCGCGTTCTCCAGCAAATTACCCACAATACGACGCAACGCCGCTTCGCCGATATGAACGACACAGGGCGGTCCGGCCCGCCATTCAAGCGGCCCCAGCAGTGCGGCCTGGGCGGCCAGGTCGGCGAGAACCCGGGTCAGATCGCAATCCTGCAAGGCTTCCACCTTGAGCGAGCGGGCGAACGCCAGCATGTCGGTGATCAACTGGTTCATCTCGTCGAGATCGTGTTCCATTCGCTCGACCAATGTCGGGTCAGCATCTTCAAGAAGAGACAGCGCAAGCCGCAATCGGGTGATCGGTGTGCGCAGATCGTGACTGACACCTGCCAGCAGCACGGTGCGATTTTCCAGCAATGCCTGCACTTCTTCTGCCATCCGATTGAAGGCAACGGTGAGTTCGCGCAGTTCGCGAGCGCCGGTTTCCGGCAAATATTCCGGCGCCCTCCCCTGCCCGACTTCGCCGGCTTTGCGGGCCAGGCTTTTCAGCCGCTGGCTGGCTTGGCGCACCATGAACAGCGCGGTCAGCACGGTCAGTAACGCGCCGAGCAGAAACACCCCGACCGCAGCCAACGGCGCTTCCAGGGCGTAGCGCTGGCGGTTGAAACCGACACGCAGCAATTTGTCCGCCACCTGAATTTCCAGCCAGTCCCAGTTCGGATCGGCGGCACGCTTGAGCAGAATGGTTTGATTGGCGCGCCGACTCAGCGCGCTGGCGATGAGGTCGCCAAAGTAATTTGCCGGCGCGGCCTGAGGCAAGCGCGCTGCGACCTCGGCCAACGCCAGGTCATGGCGAAACACCAATTCCATTTCGTAGTCGGCGCGGGTCTGCGGCGGCAGTTCTACCCAGGTTTGCGCCGAGAGCAGGATTTTTGCTGCCAGATCGTCGGCCGAGCGGGCCGCCAGCGGCTGGATCACCATGTACCAGACAACGCCGAAGGCAATCGCTTCGAACAGCAGAAACGCGAGCAGCAGCGCGGCGGCAGTGCGCCCGAAGAGAGTCTCCGGCAGCCGTATCCAGGCCAGTCTCAAACCGATTTTCCCTTCGGCGAGAACAGATAACCCTGACCCCAGACAGTGCGGATGTACACCGGATTGGCTGGATCGTCCTCCAGTTTCTTGCGCAGCCGAGTGACCCGAACATCGATTGAGCGGTCGAATGGATCGCGCTCGTAGCCTTTTAAACTGTCCATGATCTGATCACGCGAAAGCGCGCGGTTAGGTCGTTCAACGAACAATTTGAGCAAGGTGAACTCGGCTTGCGAGAGTGGAATCTCGACACCGTCACGCGACAGCGCCTGCGCTGCCAGATCGAGTCCGAACGGGCCGAAGCGCATGATTTCGCTGGCATCGGCGCCGGCGTTGGCTGCATGCCCGCGGCGCAACACCGCGCGAATACGGGCGAGAAGTTCACGCGGATTAAATGGCTTCGGCAGGTAATCATCCGCACCGACTTCCAGGCCGACAATGCGGTCGATGTCCTCGCCACGCGCCGACAGCATGATCACCGGCACATCACGCGCCGCTTTCACGCGCCGGGTAAGGCTGAGACCATCTTCACCCGGCATCATCAAATCCATGACAATCAAATCTGGATACAGAATCGCCAACCGCTCATCCATTTCCTTGCCATCTCGCGCGGTGCTCACCCGCATGCCCTGTTTGCTCAGGTAATCGGCCAGCAAATCGCGAATACCGGCATCATCATCGACAATCAGCAAGTTGAGATTTTCATTTGAGGAATTACTGTGGTTCAAAACTATGCCTCCGTAACACTTTGTTACAAATAATCCAGCGCCGGAAACCACGCTGTTACCCCCGCCGCCTATCATCAGCGACATGGAAAGGAGAAAAAATGCGTCGCACCCTGTTGATTGCCCTGCTGCTGACACTGTCGACTTTACCCGCTCTGGCGGATCAAGCCGATAGCCCGATATTCAGCCAGGTGCGTCTCCCGATCAAGATCGCCCAACTCGGCGCAGACGAGCGGCGTGAGTTGCGCGATCGCTGGGAACAAGCCAGCCCGGAAGAGCGTATTCGCATGCGTCAGTTCTTTCAGGATCGTCTACGGCAATTGCCGCCTCCGGCGCAAGAAGCCATCCGCTTGCCCTTTCCCGGCGCGACATCGCGCGATAACGGTCGGGGTAACGAGTCGAACCGCAATAAAGACCTCAATCCTCCCGCCGATAGTCGTTTTGGCTTTGGTTTTGAAAAACGTCGTTTCGAGGAAATCCGGCCGGAGCTTCCGGCCTGGCCAGGCGGCCGCCGTCAGCGCGACGATGAACGCCGCGATTAAGCGACTGTCCATGAATAACCAGGACATTCTGGCTGCACGGGTGGGCGCGTTGCTGCGTTGCCGGTCGCTTGAAGGGAATGACCATGCTGCGCGACCGGCGCCTTGCACCGCATCCCACCAGCACACCCATCACTGCCCAGGCTATTCATGGACAGTCGCTAAAGAAACCTTTGCGGCAGAATTTGAATCCAGGGTGGACTGAAGGGTAAAGTGCGCATCTTTCTGCAATGGCTGCACGGGGCTCGCCCCTGTTCAATACTCGTGATCTTTGGCTTCTTACCGCGCGTCTTTCTCCTGCTTCTATCGTTCACCGCTTTCATCGCGCATGCTTCCGTCAATTCTGATTACCAGAACGCACGAGAAGCCTTTCAAAAGGGCAATTCCAATCGTTTGCAGAAGATCGCAGATACGTTTCCAGATGATCATCTGCTGACGCCTTACATCCGTTTCTGGCAACTCAAAGCAAACCGAGCCCCCGAGACCGAGCAACAGGCATTCATTCAGCAATATGCCGACTCTCCGTTGTCCAATCGTCTGCGTATCGACCTCGCACGTAACTTCGGTTTGAAGGCCAACTGGCCTGCGTTTGAGCATGTTTATGCGGCCATCGTCAAACCGGATCAGGAATTGCGCTGCTTTGATTTACGGGCGCGTCAAAGCCACGGCGACTCCCAGGCCGACAGCACCGGCATTGCACTCTGGCGCGCCGCACGTGATCTGCCTTCGAGTTGCGAACCGCTATTCGACAATCTGGCCGAGCGCGGTCTGCTCACCCTGGAAGACCGACTGGAGCGCCTGCGACTGGCGCTGGATGACGGCAATCTGCGCCTGGCCCGCGAATTGAATGCACGCCTGCCGGATGAAGATCGCATGTCGGCGGATGCACTCAGCCGCGCTGTCCGCGCGGCGGAAACTTTCATCGCCGAAGTCGCCGCGCAACCGCCCAATCGTGGTCAACGCGAAGCCGCCCTGTATGCCCTGACCCAAATTGCAAAGAAAACACCGGAGGATGCCGCGCGGGTCTGGGAACAACATTTCACCTTCTTTTCCGCCGCAGAGCAGCGCTATGGCTGGGCGCAGATAGGTATGCACGCCGCGCGCCTGCACGACGCCCGTGCGTTGGGCTGGTTTCAGCGCGCCGGTGGCGTTGGCAGCGAACTCCAGGCTGCCTGGCAAACGCGTACCGCCTTGCGCGCCGGCAAATGGCTGGAGGTCTATCGCAGCATCGAAGCGATGCCCGAAACGCAACAAAACGAGGCGGTCTGGCGCTACTGGAAAGCCCGTGCGCTGAAGGCCATGAATGCTGCTTATCCCGCCAACATGTTGTTTGCCAAACTATCGCGCGAAATTCATTACTACGGATTACTCGCCGAGGAAGAGTTGCCGGCCAAATTGGAAGCGCGAACCGAAGACTACAAAGTAACCCCGGACGACCTGAAAATGGCCGAAGCCCGGAGCGGGCTGAGTCGCGCCCTGCTGCTGCGCCAACTCGGTGACGCCGGCAACGCCATGGCCGAGTGGGAGTGGGCGCTGCGCGGCATGGAAGATCGTGATCTGCTGGCTGCAGCCGAACTGGCTCGTCGCAATAATTGGTATGACCGGGCGATCGCCACTGCCGAAAGAACACGCGAAATCCATGCTTTCGATTTGCGCTATATCGCGCCTTACCGAGATCTGGCCAACGCTTATGCGGGAGCAAACGAGATAGACGAAGCCTGGGTTTACGGCCTGATGCGGCAAGAATCGCGCTTCATCGATTTCGCCCGTTCCAGCGTCGGCGCGCAAGGATTGATGCAGATCATGCCAGCCACCGCCAAGTGGATATCACGTCAGCTCGGACTAGGCAAAAACGCCCACGCCACTGTCGCCAAACCAGAAACCAACATTCAGTTCGGTACTTACTATCTGAAGCATATTTATAACTCGCTCGGCAAATCGCCGGTACTCGCCACCGCCGGCTATAACGCCGGCCCCGGCCGCGCGCGCAGATGGCAGGCCGAGGTGCCGCTGGAAGGCGCGATCTACGTTGAAAACATTCCTTATTCCGAAACCCGCGAGTACGTCAAAAAAGTACTCGCCAACGCCATGTTTTACCGCCACCTGTTTGGCGGTGATTCTCAACCGCTGAAAGAACGGCTTGGCATCATTCCGCCGCATCCAAAGAGCGCATCCGCCGAAAAATTGGTGGGTGGATAAGCGCAGCGCAGCCATCCTTGGCGCACCTGGCACAGCCAGTAAGTTTGTCGAAGGCGGTATTCAGAGGCGTTTGATCTCATATCTGAAGTCTGGCCGTTGATGCCGTCTTTGTTGTCGACCGCCCAGCGTCAGCAAATCTGTTTAAGCTGCTCTAGCAATCTATTCCGTTGTTGGTAAAGCTCACCCAGTTGATTCAGCGCTTCCTTGCTTCCACCATTCATGGCCATAGTCAACAGTGACTGCACTCTTTCATGAACTTGCCGGTGAAGCGCCTCGATGCGTGGGAAAGCGGGGTGGTTGCCATAGCGAGCGCGGCCTTCGTCTTCAAGCCACGCGCCAAAGCGGCAGGCATGCCGATCCAGCATCGGCGCGTCGCTATTGCTTTTCAGGTGCGCTGCTACAGCCGAAATCCAGGCCCGATGTTCTACTGCCGCGAACAACAGCGGCAAATCGTCGCGACTCACTGACGAACGGTGTAGCCAAGTTACGCCGGGTTGCCAGATAGCGCTCCATTTGGGTATTTCCGCCGCCGGCATCGGACGGGCGATTCCGTAGCCTTGTGCCAATTCACAGCCCAGGTCGAGCAGCATTTCGCCATGAGAAATCGTCTCTACCCCTTCCGCAATGGCACGTCGACGAAAAGCCATTGCCAGGCCGAGCACGCCCTCGAGAATCGCCAGATCTTCAGGGTCATCTTGCATGTCATGGACGAAGCTCTGGTCGATTTTCAATATCTGCGCCGGCAGACGCTTGAGATAAGTCAGCGAGGAATAACCAGTGCCAAAGTCATCCAGGGCGAAGTCAATGCCGAGCGTTGCACATTCGGCAATAACTGCCGAAACATGGGCGATATCTTCAAGCGCACTTGTTTCCAACACCTCCAACTCAAGCGCATCGGGCCGTACAGAGGGATGGCGCGCCAACAGATCGCGCAAACTGTCGACAAAACCGGCTTGCTGTAGATGATTTCCGGCGATGTTTACGCTTACCGACAGCGTAAACCCATCAACTTGCCAAGCCTCGATCTGGGCCAGCGCGGTATCGATCACCCATTCGCCGAGTTCAATGCCGAGCGGGTGATTTTCGATCTCGGGCAGGAATAACCCGGGTGAGAGCAGACCGCGTTCCGGATGCTGCCATCTGATCAACGCTTCAACGCCAATCAATGCGCCGCTGCGCATATTCACCTTTGGTTGAAAGTGAAGGACGAACTCCTTGTTGGTCAGCGCCTGGCGGATACGTGCAATGTTTTCGTGGTGGCCGCGTACCGCGCGGTCCTGCTCGGAGTCGAAGACATGAAAACGATTCTTGCCTGCCTGCTTGGCCTGGTACATGGCCTGATCAGCCTCGCGCAGCAAGAGGTCGGCATTGGCATCGTCAGCGGGCGAATAAAAAGCGATGCCGATGCTTGACGAGACATGCAGCAACTCGTCTTTGTAGGGAACCGGCTGCGATGCCGCAGCCAATAGCCGCAGGATGAACGGCTCGCTGGTCTTGATGTTTGCCAGATCTGCCAGTACGACGACGAATTCGTCTCCGCCAAGGCGAGCGATGGTGTCGCTCTCGCGCAGGCATTGCTTCATCCGCTCGGCGATGACGGTAAGCAGATGATCGCCCGCGTTGTGACCGTGGTTGTCGTTGATGGCCTTGAAACCATCCAGGTCAAGGTAGGCTAACGCCAGACTCTCATTGCGCCGTTTCGCCCGCGTCATCGCTTGATGCAGGCGGTCTGCCAACAGCAATCGGTTGGGCAAACCGGTCAGCGCATCGTAATTTGCGATATGTTCAAGCTGCCTCTGGTGATCCTTCTGTGCGGTAATGTCGGCGAACAACGCAACGTAGTGTCGCGTCAACCCTCCGGCATCACGCACGGCGCTGATGGTCAGCAGTTCGGCATACTCTTCGCCGTTCTTGCGCCGGTTCCAGATCTCGCCGGACCAGTCGCCTTGTTCGCTCAAAGCACGCCATAGTTCAACGTAGAACTCGGGTTCGTGGCGTTCGGATTTGAGCAGCCGTGTATTCTGGCCGATGGCCTCGTCGCGGCTGTAACCGGTGATGCGGCAGAAGGCATCGTTGACATCGACAATGTCGCCTTGCGGGTCGGTAATGACAATGCCTTCGCGCGTATGCGTGAAGACGGTAGCCAGTTGCTCCAGTTCGGTGTTTGCGCGAGCCAACGCCTGGGTGCGTTCAGCCAGGGCGATTTCGTTGTTTTTGCGTTCGGTAATATCCCAATGCGTGCCGGCCATCCATTCGGGTTGGCCGTGCGGGCACCGACTGACAACCATGCCGCGATCAAGAACCCAGACCCAATGGCCGTCCTTGTGGCGCATGCGCACCTCGCATTCATAGTGGCCGCTTTGGCCGGAGAAATGCTGTTCAAGTCTTGCTGAAGAACTGGCGAGATCATCGGGATGAGCAAACTGCATCCATGTTGCGATATTGATTGGGGCGAGTTCCTCCAATCTGTAGCCGATAATTTCCGCCCAGCGCTCGTTGAAATGGGTCTCGCCGGTTTGTACATTCCATTCCCAGGTACCCACTCGCGTGCCTTCGATGATGTTCTGCAACCGCAGACGCTGCTGCAGGATTTCCGCCTGTTGCTGCTTGCCTTCCGAGATATCCGTGATCGTTCCGACCCAGCTTTCGATCGCACCAGAATCTCCATCGATGGTAGTGGCGGTGTTGAGCACCCAAACCACGCTCCCATCCAGTCGCTTAAAACGAAACTCGGCGCGATAACTGCGGCCTGCAGCGGCCTGTTTGGTCCATTCCTGGAACACCCGCTCGCGATCCTCCGGATGCAATGCGCTGGCCCATCCCTGCCCCGCTGCTGCGTCAGCGGACAAGCCGGTGATCTGGCACCATTGACGACTGACATAGGTGTTGAGGCCGTCAGGCGTTGTTTCCCAAATACCGGATGGCGACGCTTCAGCCAACTGCTCGAAGCGGTCGCGGCTGAGTGCAAGTTCAGCCGTTATTTGCTGTAGCCGACCATGCTCGACCAGAAGTGCATCCTTTTCATCCTTTAGCTGTTTCCGCGAACGTTTGATCACTTCGACCATGGTGTTCATGGTGTTGGTCAAGGTGGAAATTTCCACATAAGCCAGATTCGGGATAGGGGCGGTGGGAATGCCATCAGCGTCAGTCTTGCCGATCACAGTGACGATCTTCGAAAGTGGTCGGACCAACAGGTGTCGCACCGCAATGTGGATCAAGACGATCAACAGCAGCGCAATCATTGCGCTGCTGATCAGGTTCTGCATCAGGATACGGTTGAGTTCCTCGCGCATCTGCGCATCGGTAACGTAAACCGCAATGTGGCCCAGCAGCGCTCCCGATGCGGTGGTAATGGGCGCCCTAACGGTATAGAAACAGGTATCGAGCCATTGACGATGAAGCGGGTCATCCGGGTTGTAATCAATGATTTGGCCCGAAGCATCATGGATCTTGCCGCTGATGTACGCCTCCGTGGCGAGGATCTTCCCCATGTTGTAATCACTGACGATGATGGCGAAATGATGCCGCTGCTCAACTTCGGTGTTGATCAGATTGACATACTCGTTGATGGCATAGGATTCGATGAGCGTGGAAATGTTTTTCTGCAGGGTTGCAATGCTCAAAGCGGAATTCCGCTTCATATCCTCAACCTGCTCGTTCCGCTGCGACAGATAGCGATATGCCGCGTGCGAACCGAGCACAATGATCACCACGCTGACGATGATCCCAGCCAGCAGTTTATAGAGCGACCTTTGCGCCCGGGCCTTATTGGTCAAATCAGTTCTACTTGGCTTTTATGCCTAAAACATTGCGACGGATCACCGGCAGCATGTTGGCAATGTTGTCAGCCGAGACCGGCAGAATCGGCAGCAATATCTGCTGTTGAACCGGCTTCCCCATGAGGTGGGCATGCAGCGTTTCGACCGCCTTTTCGCCCATCAGGAAGGGTTGCTGCATGGCTGCACCGACCAGTTCGCCGTGCGGAATCATCTGTAGAAACTCAGGTTCCGCATCAAAGCAAATCAGTAAAACCTGATCTTTTTTACCCGCATCTGCGATGGCGTCGAGCGCGCCTTTATAGCGGTCCGACCCCTGCAACCAGAGCGCCCTGAGGTCTGGATGCGCGGCAATCAATGCCTTGGCAAAGTCATAGGTTTCTTGATGAGAAAAAGTGACTTGCTGACGAATACCCGCCCCCTTGATCCCCGCTTCATCCATCGCTTTCATGAAACCGGCGGTGCGCGCCCTGCCATTGGTACGCTTCTGTGGAATGGCGATGATACCGACGCTGCCCTTGTCCCACTTGCGCGCCTGCATGGCTTTGGCCAGCACCTTGCCGATCTGGTAAGAACCTTCCCGGTTATCCGAAGCGATATAGCTGACATAATCGCCGCCATCGGTGCCGATATCCGAAATCACCACCGGGATACCTGCGGTATTCGCCAACTTGAGAATGGTGACGGCGGCCGAGGAATTGGTAGGTGAAATGACCATGCCATCGACCTTTGCCTTGATGGCCTGAGCACTCAACTCCAACTCGCGCTTGGCATTATTTTCCGCGCTGTAAACAACCACCTTGTAACCCAGCGCATCAGCGCGTGACTCAACACCTCGTTTCATGATGTCCCAAAAGGGAATTCGCCCGTCCGAAACCACATAGGCAAGCTGCTTCTCGGCGGCCTGCAACCCGCTCGTCATCAATAACCCAGTCAGCAGCAGCAATAAGCCCACCAGGCCAATCGATTCAACTTTTTGCATCGGCCACTCCTCAATCAAGGTACTTGCTTTGCGTGCCCAGGAAGCCAGGATTATGGATTGATCACACTGCCTCAAGGTCAACCGCAAATGGCTGCGTAGAATATCAATTCCCCTCAGAACTTTGTGGGCATCCTGCATTTCATTGCCTGATTTATCGGTTTCCAGGCCAGATTTTCCGGGCAAAGAAGATTGCAAACCCCTTTTAATCGCAGATGGCCTCGCCTCTTTGCTGGCGTACTTCGATTGCTACTCGCGTCGAGTGCTCCGCTTTAGCCCACGAATTCCTGAGCATATTTTTTTGATTCAGATCAAGAGAAAGCATGGATAGTCATCACGAACAACCATCGGCTTGCCCCGCAGCATGCATTAACCGTTAACCTTGCAGATCTTCGTCGCGAAGTCATTGATACATTCCAGCGGCGCTGGCGGCGGAATTGTTTGACTCATTGTGTGGATACGCTTGCGGGGGTGTTCGGGTGCAGCATTTCAAGGCGTTCTTGCTGTGGATTGCATTGCTGGCGGCAACCTTGCCGGCAGCAACCGCGCAGGCAGCCGATAGTCTGATCCTGGGCGTGTTCGCCTATCGGCCAAAGGAAATACTGCAAAAGCGCTATCAGCCGTTGGCCGACTATCTCGGCGCGCAACTGGGTGATACGCGTGTTGAGTTGCGCGTGCTCGATCAGAATGAAATCGAACTCGCGCTGCAACGCAACCAACTCGATCTGGTGTTTACCAACCCGAGTCATTACATCCTGCTGCGCAGCCGCTACAACCTCACGGGTGCGCTGGCGACGCTGGTCAGCATGGAAAGTGGCCAGGCGGTCAGCAGCCTGGGCGGTGTGATCATTACGCGCGCCAATGGCGGCGAGTTAGCCAGGCTGGCCGACTTGAAAGGCAGCAGCATCGCCGTGCCGGGCAATAAGTATCTGGGGGGCTACCAGACCCAGGCTTATGAACTGCTGCAGGCCGGGGTGCATTTGCCGCATCAGGTCAAACTTGTGGTGACAGGCAACCACGACGCGGTGGTGACCACAGTGCTGGCGGGTAAAACGGAGTTCGGTTTCATCCGAACCGGCATCATCGAAGAGCTGACCCGCGAGGGAAAACTCGATCCCACCCAATTGCGGGTCGTCAATTCCCAGCGGACACCGGGCTTTCCCTATGCGCATTCGACCCGGCTTTATCCGGAGTGGGCGTTTGTCGCGTTGCCACAGGTTGGCAGTCGCAATGTCCGCAAGATCGCCAGCAGCCTGATGGCGCTGGATGAATACCACCCGGCCGCGCGCGCGGCGGGTATAGGCGGTTTCGCACCGCCGGGCGATTACCTGCCGGTGGAAAATCTGGCGCGGGCCTTGCGCATGCCGCCGTTTGATCAAGCGCCACCTTTCACGGTGAGCGAGGTGTGGTTTCGCTGGCAGGCCATCTGGATCAGCCTGATTGGTCTGGTTTCCGGTGTCCTGATATTGCAGCTATGGCGTTTATCCAGTCGCAATACGGCACTGCAACGACTCGGACGCGAACATCAGCAGGCAGAACTGGCCTTGCGCGAAAGCGAACAACATTTCCGGACGCTGGCGAATAGCGGTTCAGCACTGATCTGGACATCCGGCATCGACGATCGGCGTGACTTCTTCAATCAGACCTGGTTGCGCTTTACCGGCCGCCGCCTGGAACAGGAAATTGACGATGGTTGGGCGGAGGGCATTTTCAGCGAGGACATCGAGCGTTACTGGAGCGCCCATGCCGAAGCCATCAAACGGCATGAACCGTTTGACATCGAATATCGGCTTCGGGACGCCAACGGCAACTATCGCTGGATTCTGGAACAGGGTCGTCCACGTTATGGCAGCACGGGAAACTTCATCGGCTTCATCGGCCACTGTTACGACATCGCCGAGCGCAAGCAGGCGGTGGAAAAGCTGCAATTGGCGGCGAACGTGTTCACCAGCGCCAGCGAGGGCATCATGATCACCAATGCCGACGGCATCATCGTCGATGTCAACCAGGCGTTCTCCGACATTACCGGCTATGCGTCCAATGAAGCCATCGGCAGCAAGGCCAGCATACTGAAGTCGGGACGACAGCCGCCGCAGTTCTACGCCGATCTCTGGCGCTCGTTGGCGGTAAGCGGTCATTGGTCCGGCGAAATATGGAACCGACGCAAGAATGGCGAGATTTATCCCGAACACCTGACCGTCAGCGCCGTGCGTGACCGGGAATGCCGAACACTGCATTACGTCGGCCTGTTCCTCGACATCACCGCGCAGAAGGCGCACCAGATGCAGCTCGAACACATCGCGCACTTCGACGCGTTGACCGGTTTGCCCAACCGGGTATTGCTGGCCGACCGGCTGCATTTCGCCATGGCCCAGGCGAGGCGGCGCGGACTCAAGCTGGCTGTCGCCCTGATCGATCTAGACGGATTCAAGGAGGTCAACGACCATCATGGCCACAAGGCCGGCGATGAATTGCTGATGGCGATCGCCGAGCGGATGCGCGCTGCGTTGCGCGAAAGCGACACCATCGCCCGCATGGGCGGCGATGAATTCGTGGCCGTGCTGGATGAACTCCACCTGTTCAACGACTGCCTGCCGAAGATCCAGCGCCTGCTGGAGGTCTGTGCAACACCGTTGCACTACGATGATCGCGTGTTGAAGGTTTCCTGCAGCATCGGCATCACGTTCTATCCGCAAGCAGAGGCGATCGAAGCCGATCAGTTGTTGCGCCAGGCCGATCAAGCCATGTATCAAGCCAAGCTGTCCGGCAAGAGTCGTTATTACCTGTTCGATGCTGATCTCGATCGGGATGTGCGCTGCCACCACGAAAGCCTGGAAGACATCCGGCGCGGACTCGGCGAGAAAGAGTTTCTGTTGCACTACCAGCCGAAGGTCAACATGCGCAGCGGCGAGGTGATCGGCGCCGAAGCGCTGATCCGCTGGCAACATCCCGAGCGTGGCTTGCTGATGCCGGCGGCATTCCTGCCGATCATCGAAAAGCATGTTATCGAAATCGAACTGGGCGAATGGGTGGTCGATACCGCACTGACGCAGATCGAAACCTGGCAGCGACTTGGGCTGGAACTGCCGGTCAGCGTCAATATCTCCGCCCTGCACCTGCAGCAGGCCGATTTTGTCACTCGTCTGCAGAAGCTGCTCGCCGCGCATTCGTCGGTAAAAACCGGGAATTTTCAGCTTGAAGTGCTGGAAACCAGCGCATTGGAAGACATTCACCATGTCTCGCAAGTCATCACCGCCTGCGCCGAGATGGGGGTGAGCTTCGCGCTGGACGATTTTGGCACCGGCTATTCCTCGCTGACCTATCTCAAGCATCTGCCGGTTGAGCTATTGAAGATCGATCAAAGCTTTGTCCGCGACATGCTCTTCCACCCGGAGGATCTCTCCATCCTGCAAGGCGTACAGGGTCTGGCAGCGGCGTTTCAGCGGCAGGTGATCGCCGAAGGCGTGGAAACCGAACTGCACGGCGAAATTTTGTTGCAACTTGGCTGCAATCTGGCGCAAGGCTACGGCATTGCCCGCCCGATGCCAGCGGGCGAGATTCCGGCCTGGGTTGCGCAATGGCGGCCCCCCGCCACTTGGAACAGCATGCGGCAACTTGCACCGTCCGATTTGCCGGCCTTGCATGCCGGCATCCAGCACCGCGCCTGGCTCAAGGAAATTGCCAACTTCCTGGCCGGCGAACGAACCTCGCCGCCGCCACTGGATCACCGCAAATGCCGCTTTGGCGCATGGTTGGAGAATGTTCGCCAGAACATTCCCGAGTCGCGGCGAGAATATCTGCAAGAGGTCGAGGCGCTGCATGACCAAGTGCATGAGCAGGCCAACGTATTGCTGCAGAACCTGGAAGATCTACCCGCAGCGCTTGCCAGATTGAAGGAAGTACAGAACTTGAGCGAACGTTTGCTGGTTTGCCAACGCAACTTGATCGAATAGCCGGCGATACACTGGGCAATCCAGTTCGTCATCTGATTTCTATTGGCGAGGCGTTTGCAAATCGACTGGCTTGCAGCCGATCTCATGCCGAAATGACGGTGGTTCATGGCGAGAGGTAGTTTTGCTCGAACCGGGTTGGAGCGGATCGCTTTTCAACGATAACCGCAACTGGCGCAGCAGGGGCCGGTGTTGCTGGAACCGATCTACCATGGTTTATATGCAATCCAGCCAGCTTGGACATGTAGACAGCGCGATTTGATTGCGCAACCGATTGAAATTTCACGACATTCAATCTCAACTGAGGATTCCAGGATAAAGGCCAGAGCCGGTTTTTGTTTGTGTCGCGCTCAGCCCTTGGGCGGAGCAGGAATCCTGTCGAGCACCGCGACGAAGGCCGCCGGCAGCAGGCCGCATTCACGCAGTTCGAACGCCACATCTCGGATATGCACCGCTTCCCAACGCGCCGGGAAGCCGCCCATGACTTGGGCGATACCGATGACTTCCAGGATTTCTTCCGGTGTAACTTCGCTTTTGGTCAGCAATTCGTAGGTATGCAGGCGCACCAGACGCTGCTTGCGCACGACCAGACTCATCAGCAAAGCGATCAGGTTGTAGAACTTCAGGTTGGAAACACGGCCGCCGGTCAGATGCGGCCATTCCTCGAAGCGTTGCCAATGCTTGGTGTAGGCGTCGAACAGCAAATAAGTGTCGTCGTCTGCTTGGGCGCGCACGTACAGCGCAATCGCCTGCACCGTATCAATCACCGCTTCCGGCGCTTTGGCGCGAATCGCGCCATCGATATGAGTCAGTGCGCACACCTCGCAACCGTCGGCGATCGCAGCGCTATATATCAGGATTTCGCTGAGATGGCGCTCCATCGAGAAGACCCCGCGCGAGACCAGCAGTCGCGCCATATCGAGCAGTGAATCGCCGAGATCAACGCCTTTGCTGACGAATTTTGCGACTTCCGGGTCTGCCTGCATGCCGCCTTCGGCATGTTCCTGCAAAGCCATCAGCAATGAATTTGAGCCGCCAGCGATATTGTGCGCATCGCCCAGGTCAAGCTTTCCGTAGGGGTAATCCTTCGCCATCAGCGACATCCTTATACAAGCGTACCGAATTGGGCACGTCGCAGAATAACCCGCCGCACCTCGGCAAGAATTATTTGTTTGTTTATTAACCGGCTATGGCCGGCTGAAGTACGCGCTTCTTCCAGCGCGGCGAGCAGGACTCAATGAAAGGGAACAGGAGTAGGAATAATTTCTGTCATTCCACAAAACATCGAAAGAAACTTCAACACGATGAACGCCATTGATAAGCTCAACAAACGAAGAAAGCCTCAGCCCTGCTATTCCACCGCCACCAATTCCAAGGCGGCTGTAGGTCAAGCCGGCGGCATCCAGGCGTGATATCAGTGCGTCGAAATTGTTGACGCCCAGCGCGGTATGCCGGTCGCGTCCGCCATGCGCTGGTCGTTGGCTGACTGGATCCGGGTTCGGCAGGCAAATCAGGTGAATCTGCGCTGAACCGATGTCGTACCAGATGCCGGAAAATGACATTTCCGGTCGAGCCGGACTGGGCTTCAGGCCGAGAACATCTTCATAAAACCGGCGTGACTGCGCCAGGTCGGCGACCATTAGCGAGGCGTGCAGCAGGTTGACGATTTCAAACATGGGATTCCTCCGTTTGTTGCTCAAGTTGTCCGGAAAACAGGGTTGCCGCAACGATCATCGTGCCGCCGATCCATTCCTGCAGGTCCATCTTTTCATCAGCCAGGTATCGGCTGGCGATGGCGGCGACCACCAATTCGCTCAACAAGATGACGATGGCCCGGTTGGCCGGCGTGCGCGCGAGACCGTATTGCGCGGTGAAGGTGGCGAGCAGCAGCGCCAGTGCAATGCAGACGATCAGCCACCAGCCCTGAACGTCGAGTGTGAACACGATCTGTGGTGAACTGCCTTCATGCAACGCATAGAGCGTCGACAAGACCACGACGCCGGCAAAAACCGCGAGGGAACGCAACGCTATCGGCGCCGAACTGATTTTGCGGGCCAGCACATTGGTCAACGCGAATCCGATTCCAGCCGACAGCCCGAGCCATTCGGCGGCATTGGTGGGCAGCGGCAAGCCACCGGATTTGGACAACATGACGTAGGCGCCGGCGAACGACAAACCAATCACCGCGTACGCCATACGACCGGCTTTTTCGGCCAGCAGCAAATGCGCGAAAAACACCGTCCACAACGGCGCCAGATAGAACAACAGCAAGACCCGCATCACCTCGCCGTGAATCACCGCTAGTACATAGGCCAGATTGGTCCAGCCGGCGGTGAGCGCCAGTGCCAGCAGCAAGCCGCGTTCGGATCGCTCGAACAGGCGGCGTCGATCGACCAGCAGCAGCAACAATGGCAAACCAACCAGATAGGTCAGCAGCGAAGCCACACTGCCGGAAATCCCGGCCTGTTCCAGTAAACGATAGGGATACCAGACCAGACCCCAGACTGTGGCGGCAATGATCAAGCTGAGTGGGGCCAGTATTGATGACGAAAGCATATAATTCGCGGCTCAAAAAATTCAGGAAGCGCAAGGACTCATCGATGAATCCCCGCCTCAATCAACTCCAACCTTATCCCTTCCAGAAACTGCGCGAATTGTTCGCGGGCGTGACGCCGAATCCGGCATTTTCCGCGATCAACCTGTCGATTGGCGAACCCAAGCATGCGACTCCGGAGTTCATCAAGGACGCGCTGACAGACAATTTGTTCGGTCTGTCGAATTATCCGGTGACCCAGGGTTCCGAAGCGCTACGCGAGGCCATCGCCGACTGGTGCTTGATGCGCTATGACGTTGACCTGGATCCGATGACACAGATTTTGCCGGTGAACGGCAGCCGTGAAGCCCTGTTTTCTTTCGCCCAGGCGATTATCGATCCGACCAAACACGTCAAACGTGTGCTTTCGCCGAACCCCTTCTACCAGATATATGAAGGCGCTGCGCTGCTCGCCGGCGCCAAGCCTTATTTCCTGAATACCTTGCCGGAAACCGGCTACCAGATGGATCTGGCGGCGATACCAGAAGATTTGTGGGAAACCGTGCAACTGTTCTACGTCTGTTCGCCCGGCAACCCCACCGGCAAAGTGCTTGACCTGGATGACTGGCGCGAGATTTTTGAACTAGCCGACCGGCATCAGTTCATCGTCGCCGCCGACGAGTGCTATTCCGAAATCTATTTCAATGAAGGCCAGCCGCCGCTCGGCGCACTGACCGCCGCCAAGCAACTCGGCCGCGGCCAGGAACGGCTGGTGATCTTCAACAGCCTGTCGAAACGTTCCAACGTGCCAGGCCTGCGCTCCGGCTTTGTTGCCGGCGACAGCGACGCGATCAAGCAATTCCTGCTCTACCGCACCTACCACGGCAGCGCGATGAACCCGGCGGTGCAAGCCGCCTCCGCCGCAGCCTGGAAAGACGAAGGCCACGTGCATGAAAACCGCCGCATGTACCGCGAAAAATTCGCCACCGTAATGCCGATGCTGCAGGACGTGCTCAAATTCGATGAGCCGGATGCCGCCTTTTACCTTTGGGCGAAAGTGCCCGGTGGCGAAGTTGCCAACAGCGACGCTGCCTTTGCCCGCCAGCTTTACCAGGAAAAACACGTCACCGTCCTGCCCGGTTCCTACCTGGCGCGGGATGCAAAAGGCATCAATCCAGGTCAGGGCTTCATCCGGATTGCACTGGTAGACGGGCTCGAACAATGCGTTGAAGCGGCGCAGCGGATTGTGGATCTCATCAAGAAATAATCGTTATCTATCAACAAGTTTCAAAAACAACCTAAAGGAAATCACCATGCAAGAACTGCAACAAATCATCGAAGAAGCCTTTGAACGCCGCGCTGATATCACGCCGCGCAATGTCGAGCCCAAGGTCAAGGATTCCGTCATGGCGGTGATAGATCTGCTCGATTGCGGCCAGTTACGTGTTGCGGAGCGCACTGAAGGCCAGAACTGGGTCACCCATCAGTGGATCAAGAAAGCTGTTTTGCTGTCGTTCCGTCTGGAAGACAACGCCTTCATCAAAGGTGGTTTCACCAACTATTACGACAAGGTACCGTCCAAGTTCGCCGACTTCAACAGCCGCGATTTCCGCGAAGGCGGTTTCCGCGTCGTGCCGCCGGCCTCGGTGCGCAAGGGTTCCTACATTGCCAAAAACGTGGTGCTGATGCCCTCCTACGTCAACATCGGCGCTTATGTCGATGAAGGCACCATGGTGGACACTTGGGCCACCGTCGGTTCCTGCGCCCAGATTGGCAAGAACGTGCACCTGTCCGGCGGTGTTGGCATTGGCGGCGTGCTGGAGCCGGTGCAGGCGGGCCCGACCATCATTGGCGACAATTGCTTCATCGGTGCGCGTTCGGAAGTCGTCGAAGGCGTCATCGTGGAAGACAACAGCGTCATCTCGATGGGCGTCTACATCGGCCAGTCGACCCGCATCTACAACCGTGAGACTGGTGAAGTCAGCTATGGCCGCATTCCCGCCGGCTCGGTCGTGGTCAGCGGCAACTTGCCTTCCGCCGATGGCAAGTACAGCCTGTATTGCGCGGTGATCGTAAAGCAGGTCGATGCCAAAACCCTGAGCAAAGTCGGCATCAATGAATTGCTGCGCGGTATCTGATTACAAGCACTGATCTCGGCTTGTTCAGCGAGAGCATGACTTACGTTGCCGGGGAGTTACCGTTGTTCTTCAACAACGGGGAACTCCCCACCGGTCTTCTCGGCAACCTGTCTCAAAGTATCTTAGCGACTGTCCATGAATAACCTGGGCAGTGATGGGTGTGCTGGTGGGATGCGGTGCAAGGCGCCGGTCGCGCAGCATGGTCATTCCCTTCA
>JAIFKV010000128.1 GCA_020049415.1 Betaproteobacteria bacterium | reverse complement strand
GAGGCCGATGAAATCGTCTGGGTGACCCAGGCCGGCGGCGCCGCCTGGCTGGCCGGCACCGGCCTGGCGCTGGATGCGGGCGGCTTCATCCGGGTGCGCGAGACGCTGCAAAGCGAAACCGACCCGCTGATCTTCGCCGCCGGCGATTGCGTCGCCTGGCCTGGGCGGCCGCTGGAAAAGGCCGGCGTGTTCGCGGTGCGCATGGGGTCGCCGCTGACGCAGAACCTGCGCCGCCTGCTGCTCGGCCAGTCGCTCCAGGCCTACCGCCCGCAACGGCGCTGGCTGGCGTTGATCAGCACTGGCGACAAGCATGCCATCGCCTCGCGCGGCGCACTGTTCCTGCAAGGCGACTGGGTTTGGCGCTGGAAAGACTGGATCGACCGCCGTTTCATGCTGCGTTTCTCCGAATTCCCGGCGATGTCGGAAATGCAGGCCAAGCCGGTGTCAGGTGAGCATATTCCGCTCGACGAGTCGGAACAGACGCAGGCCATCTCGGCGCTGGCGATGCGCTGCGGCGGCTGTGGCGCCAAGGTCGGTGCGAGTGTGTTGTCGCGCGCGCTGGCGCAGGTTCAGCCAATCGAACGCGACGATGTGCTGATCGGCCTGCACGCGCCGGACGACGCCGCCGTGCTGCGCGTGCCGCCGGGCAAGGCGCTGGTGCACACGGTCGATTTCTTCCGCGCCTTCATCGACGACCCCTGGATTTTCGGCCGCATCGCCGCCAATCATGCGCTCGGCGATGTGTTCGCGATGGGCGCCGAGGCGCAATCGGCCACCGCCATCTGCACTGTGCCGCCCGGCCTGGAAAACAAGGTCGAGGACACCTTGTTCCAGATGATGTCCGGCGCGGTGTCGGTGCTCAACGAAGCCGGCTGCGCGCTGGTCGGCGGTCACACCGGCGAAGGCCGCGAGCTGGCGCTGGGGTTTGCCGTCAACGGCCTGATCGACGAGTCTCTGGCCGGAGTGATGACCAAGGGCGCAATGCGTCCCGGCGACGTGCTGATCCTGACCAAACCGATCGGCACCGGCACGCTGCTCGCCGCTCATTCGCCTGCCTGATCGAACATGGCGCGCGCGCCTGCACCGACCTCACCGGCTTCGGCCTGCTCGGCCATCTGGTCGAAATGACCCGGCCGTCTGGCGTCGATGCCGAACTCGAACTCGACGCGCTGCCGCTGCTCGACGGCGCGCGCGAAACGGTGGCGGCTGGCGTGCTGAGCTCACTGCAACCGGCCAACACCCGATTGCGGCGCGCGCTGAGCAACCAGGAAGCGGCTTTGCATCATCCTAACTACCCGCTGCTGTTCGACCCACAAACCGCCGGCGGCCTGCTCGCCAGCGTGCCGGAAGCGACCGCCGACGCCTGCCTGGCCGCGTTGCATGCTCTGGGTTACCCGCATGCCGTGCGCAGCCGATTCGGGTGCGGGTATGAACCTTGAACCTGAATTCTTGGTTGAAAATAAAGAAAATGGCGTCAATCGGCGGCAGCCAGGCATCGCTTGGAACGCCCTCTGTTGGATAACCCAGTGAGCCTCGATTACGCCACCCTCGACACGCTACGCCGCAATCATCCGGCCTGGCGTTTGCTCGATTCGCCGCATGCGCCATTGGTGGCAAGTTTTCTGCATCAGGTTTTTGTGACGCCGAATGTGCGTGTGATGGCGCAGGCGGATTTGGTGGAAAAGCTCGAAGACACCTTGTTCGGCTTGCGTCAGTCGCTTGGTGACGGCGTTTTTCCACGCTCGGCGGCGCAATATCTAGACGATTGGGCGGCAAACGACAAGGGCTGGTTGCGCAAGTTCTACCCGCCTGGTTCCGACGAAGCACATTTCGATTTGACGCCAGCGACAGAAAAGGCCCTGTCCTGGCTGGATGGGCTGACCCAGCGCGCTTTCGTCGGCACCGAATCGCGCTTGATGACGGTGTTCAATCTATTGCGGCAGATGGTGGAAGGCTCGGAAACCGATCCGCAAGCACGTCTGAGCGAACTGGAGAAGCGTCGCGCCGAGATCGATGCCGAAATCGCCCGTGTACAAGACGGCGAAATCGATCTGCTCGACGATACCGCGCTGAAGGATCGTTTCCAGCAAGTGGCGGCGACGGCGCGCGAATTGCTCTCTGATTTCCGCGAGGTCGAACAGAATTTCCGCAATCTCGACCGCAGTGTGCGCGAGCGCATCGCGCTCTGGGACGGCGGCAAGGGTGCATTGCTGGAAAGCATCTTCGGCGAGCGCGACGCCATCGCCGATTCCGACCAGGGCCGTAGTTTTCGCGCCTTCTGGGATTTCCTGATGTCACCGGCGCGGCAGGAAGAACTGTCCGCATTGCTTGAGTCGGCGCTGAATTTGGCGGCGGTGCAAGCGCTGGCCCCGGACGCACGCTTGAAGCGCGTGCACTACGATTGGCTGGAAGCCGGCGAACACACGCAGCGGACGGTGGCGTTGCTGTCGATGCAATTGCGCCGCTTTCTTGACGACCAGGCCTGGCTGGAAAATCGCCGCATCATGGAAGTGCTGCGCGGCATTGAAGCGCATGCCCTGGCCTTGCGCGAAACACCGCCCGCCGGCGTATTCATGCAGCTGGAAGCGCCCGCGCCGGCGCTTGAATTGCCAATGGAGCGGCCGCTGCATACCCCGGCGATCCGCCCGATGATCAGCGAACAGATATTGCTGGAAGGCGAGACGGAAATCGAAACCGATGCGCTGTTCGGCCATGTCGTGGTGGATAAAGCTCGCCTGGCCGGCTGGATCCGTCAGTCGCTGCAACAGCGCGCGCAAGTCACCTTGGGCGAACTGTTGAAGCAACATCCGCTGGAACACGGCTTGGCCGAGTTGGTGGCTTATCTGGCCCTGGCCAGCGAAGACCGCAAAGCCGTGTTCGACGAGACGACGCCGGAATCGGTGACTTGGCTGGATACTTCCGGCAAGCAGCGGCAAGCCGAATTGCCGCGGGTGATTTTTACGAGATGAAAGCAATGAGCGCGCTGGATACCGAACCCGATCTGAACCCCACCGCAGCCACGGAGCCGACCGCGTCCCTGTCGCGCGTACTCATTGCGCTGATGAAAGGCGTGTTGTACCGCGAGAACGAAGCACTCCTCTGGCAGGATTTGCTCGCCTTGCAAGCGCGGGTGCGCGATTACATTGCCGTCCTTGGTCTGGAATTGATACTCGACGAGGCCGAAGGCTATGCTTTTTTACGCACCCGACCTGCTGTCGAAGGCGAGACCGAATTACCGCGCCTGGTGCAACGTCGCCCGTTGTCGTTTGCGCTCAGCCTGATTCTGGCGCTGCTGCGTAAAAAGCTCGCCGAGTTCGATGCCGGCGGCGGCGAAGAGGGCAACAGTGGCCGCTTGATTCTGTCGCGCGACGACATCGTCGAACTGGTGCGAGTTTTTCTGCCTGGCGGCAGCAACGAGACGCGCTTGATCGACCAGGTCGACACGCATCTGAACAAGATTGTCGAACTCGGTTTCATCCGCCGGCTGAAAGCCCAGAGCGGCGAGTTTGAAGTGCGCCGCATCCTCAAAGCCTATGTCGATGCGCAATGGCTGGCCGAATTCGATCAACGTCTGGCGGCGTATCGGGCGCAACTGGAGGGGGCGGAAGCCGCCGCGAGCGCCAGTGAGGCGGAGGCATGACCGAATCCGCCGAACTCGACTTCACCGCCAGCGAAGCGCGGGCCGGCTTCCGCCTGCATCGGCTGGAGGTTTACAACTGGGGCACCTTCGATAAACGCGTCTGGACGCTGGCGCCGAATGGCGACAACGCGCTGCTGACCGGCGATATCGGCTCCGGCAAATCGACCTTGGTCGATGCTGTCACCACCTTGCTGGTTTGCGTTCTTATGTGCTCGGCCATTACAAATCCGAGCGCGCCGATAGCGGCATGGCGGCGAAACCAGTGGCGCTGCGCGACCACAACGCCTATGCCGTCATCCTCGGCGAGTTTCGTAATGCCGGCTTCGACCAGACGGTGACGCTGGCGCAAGTCTTTTGGTTGAAAGATGCGCAGGGTCAGCCGGCGCGCTTCTTTGTCGCGGCGGAGAAGGGCTTGAGCATCGCCCAGGACTTCGCCGGTTTCGGCAGCGATATCGGCAATCTGCGCAAACGTCTGCGCGCCCGGCGCGGTATCGAGTTGTTCGACACCTTTCCACCTTATGGCGCCTGGTTTCGCCGCCGCTTCGGCATTGAAAACGAGCAGGCGCTGGAACTGTTTCATCAGACGGTATCGATGAAATCAGTCGGTAATCTGACCGACTTCGTGCGCGAGCACATGTTGGAAGCGTTTGATGTGGAATCGCGCATCGAGGCGTTGATGCATCATTTCGACGACCTCAACCGGGCTCACGTCGCCGTCTTGAAAGCCAAGGATCAGGTCGCCCGTTTGCAACCGCTGGTGGCCGACTGCGTTCGCCATGCAGAGCTCGTCGCCCAGGCCGATGCCCTGCGCGGCGCGCGCGAGGCGCTGAAGGCATGGTTTGCCAGCTTGAAGGCGGGGCTGCTGGAAAAACGACTGGCCGGGCTGGATATCGAGCATCAGCGTGGCGCGGCGCGTATTCAAACGCTGGAAGAGATGCGGCGTGGACTAGGCGCTGAACGCGATCAACTGAAGCGCGACATCGCCGAGAACGGCGGCAACCGGCTGGCCTGGATCGGCACGGAAATCGACGCTCGCACGGCGGAGAAAGCGCGCCGTTTTCAGCGCGCCGAACGTTATGCCGATCTGGCGCGCGAACTGGGCCTGCTGCCGGTGACCGGGCCGGAGCGTTTTGTCAGCAATCGCGGCGTCTGCGAAACATTGGGAAGCAAGTTGCGCGAGAAAGAGGCCGAGCAGCAGAACCGGCAGACCGAAGCCGGCGTCGATCTACGCGCGCTGAAAGGCGAGCACAGCCTGCTCGAACAGGAGTTGGCGGGTTTGCGCGCACGGCGCAGCAATATCGACGAAGCCCAGGTATCGATCCGCCGTGCTCTCTGTAGCGCATTGAAACTGGATGAAGCCGACTTGCCGTTTGCCGGCGAACTGATCCAGGTGCGACCGGAAGAATCACTTTGGGAAGGCGCGGCGGAACGGCTGTTGCATAACTTCGGTTTGTCGTTGCTGGTGCCGGATATTCACTATGCGGCGGTGGCGGAATGGGTCGAGCGTAACCAGCTGAAGGGGCGTCTGGTGTATTTCCGCGTCCGTGCCGGCGCTGCGGCGGCGCATACGCCCAGCGCGAATCCGGCCTCGCTGACGCGAAAATTGTCGATCAAACCGGATTCGCCTTTCTATGGCTGGATCGAACAGGAGCTGACGCGGCGTTTCGATTACGTGTGCTGCGACAACCTTGAGCAGTTCCGCCGTGAACGCCAGGCGGTGACTCGCGCCGGGCAGATCAAGTCTGGCGGTGAGCGGCACGAAAAAGATGACCGCCACCGTCTCGACGACCGCAGCCGCTACGTGCTCGGCTGGAGCAACGAGGGCAAGATCGCCGCCCTGGAAAAGCGCGCTCGACGGATGCAACAGGAGATGCAGGCGTTTGCCGTGACGCTGGCCGAAATTCAGGCCGAGTTGAAGCGCAGCCAGGAACAGATCATTCGCCTGGCGAGGATCGGCGAATTCCGCGATTTTCAGGAGCTCGACTGGCAGCCGTTGGTGGCCGATATCGCCAACCTGGAAACCGAGCGGAAGACGCTGGAAGCCGCTTCCGATCTGCTGAAAGCCCTGACCGCGCAATTGGCGGCGCTGGATGAGAAGTTGGTGCAAACCGAACGTGATCTGCGCGAGCGTAATCAGGATCAGGCCCGCAATGAAGAAAAACAAGCGCAAGCTCTGGCGCAGTTGGCGGCTTGCCAAGCGAATCTGGCGACGCTGGATGCCGCCGCGCGCGGGTTGCGTTTCCCGCAATTGGAGGCCATGCGCGCCGATGCGCTGGGTACGCAGGCGATGACCGTCGAATCCTGCGACAACCGCGAGCACGAGATGCGCGATTGGTTGCAATCCAGAATCGACGCCCAGGAAATCAGCATCAAGCGGGCCAGAGACAAAATCATCGATGCGATGCGCGGTTACAGCATCACCTACCCGCTGGAAACACAGGATGTCGATGTGGCGGTGGAAGCCGCGCACGAATACCGCGCCATGCTCGATCGCCTGCAAGCCGACGACCTGCCGCGTTTCGAGGCGCGCTTCAAAGAGTTGCTGAACGAAAACACCATCCGCGAGGTGGCCAATTTCCAGTCGCAACTGGCGCGCGAGCGGCAAACCATCAAGGAACGCATCGAGCGTATCAACCAGTCGCTTCGGCAGATCGATTACAACCCCGGCCGCTATATCGAACTGGAAGCGCAACCCAGTCCGGATATGGAGATTCGCGATTTTCAGAGCGAGTTGCGCGCCTGTACCGAGGGCAGCCTGACCGGCTCCGAGGACGCGCAGTATTCCGAGGCCAAGTTCCTTCAGGTAAAAGCCATCATCGAGCGTTTTCGTGGCCGCGAGGGGCAAAGCGACATGGATCGGCGCTGGACGCGCAAGGTCACCGATGTCCGCAACGGCTTTGTCTTCGCCGCCGCCGAGCGCTGGCGCGAGGACAACAAGGAATACGAGCATTACACCGACTCCGGCGGCAAGTCCGGCGGCCAGAAGGAAAAACTCGCATACACCGTGCTGGCCGCCAGCCTGGCCTACCAGTTCGGGCTGGAGTCGGACCTGAAGGCTGGCGCAACCCATTCGCGCACCTTCCGCTTCGTCGTCATCGACGAGGCGTTTGGACGCGGTTCCGACGAATCCGCCCGTTTCGGGCTGGAACTGTTCAAACGTCTGAATCTGCAACTGCTCATCGTCACCCCGTTACAGAAAATCCACATCATCGAACCCTTCGTCGCCAGCGTCGGTTTTGTGCATAACGAAGGCGGCCGGGCGTCGCAACTGCGGAATCTGAGCATCGCCGAATACCAGGCGGAAAAGGCTGCGCATGCCGGCTGAGCTGTTTCAGTGACTGTCCATAACTGCCCAGGCTATTCATGGACAGTCGCTTAGCATGACCGACTGGACCACCCCCGCCGACCTGCGCGCTCGCGTCCTGCGTGAATGGCAACGTGGCCGCTTGCTCGCCGCGTCATTCGGCGACGCACCACTGTATCCATGGCGAATCACCTTGAAAGGCCCCGGCAGCGCGACCCTGACCGAACAGTTCGACGCGGCTCGGCAGTGGATACGGCTTTTGGCGGAAGCCGAAAAAACCGAGAACGGCGCGGGCTATCGGCTGGAATTTCAGGAGATCAACCATCGTCAACTGGGCCGCAATCGACTGCCGGTCGCGGCCTGGCTCGACAGCGAGGCGGACGCGCTGGCCTTGATAGGCAAGCGGCGCGAGGCGGCGCGCTTTCGGCAACTCGCCGAAACCATCATCCAAGCCTTCCCGCCGCTGCGCGACTGGATCGCCAAGCGCCCGCTACGGGTGCTGGAATATGCTGATGATTGGCCGGCATTGCTGGGCGTGCTGGGCTGGGTCATCGCGCACCCGCGTCCAAACGTCTACTTGCGCCAGATCGACGTGCCCGGCGTGCACAGCAAGTTCATCGAACGCCAACGCGGTTTGCTGGCCGAATTGTTGGATCTGGCGCTGCCGGCCGCTGCCATCGATCCCTCGGCATCGACTGGCATGGCGGGCTTTGAACTGCGCTACGGCTTCCGCGCCAAGCCAGCGATGATCCGCTTTCGTTTGCTGGATGGCGCATTGTGCGGGTTGACCGACCTCGCGGTATCCGCCGATGAATTCGCCCGCTTGGCACTACCTTGCAGCCGAGTATTCATGACAGAAAACGAAATCAACTATCTGGCTTTTCCGCGCCTTCCCGAAAGCCTGCTGATCTTCGGCGCCGGTTACGGCTTCGACCATTTGGCTGTGGCGGATTGGTTGCTGGAGCGCGAAATTTACTATTGGGGCGATATCGATACGCACGGCTACGCCATCCTCGATCAGTTGCGCAGCCACTTTCCGCAAGCGCGTTCGCTGCTGATGGATCGCGCCACCTTGTTGGCGCATCGGACCTTGTGGGGGCGGGAAGATACGCCAACGCAACGCGACTTGAGCCGCTTGCATCCCGAAGAAGCCAGCCTCTACGACGACTTGCGCCGCGACCGCCTGGCCCCGGCGCTGCGTCTGGAGCAGGAGCGCATCGGCTTCGCTTGGGTGGAAAACATGCTGGCGCAGGTTTGCACGTAAAAAAGCGAACCCTACGTTACATACTCAGTCGTTCGCGAATGAGCGCAGCGCCTGGTTGACCGAAAAATAGGCGCCCAACCAGCCTAAAAGGGTGCTGAGGCCGAGCAGGGTGATCAGTTCCAAGATTCCCAGGTTGGCGAGATCGAAGCTTGCTCCGTAGGCGGCAGCAACTTGAGCGACGCTGTTTTCGATGAAATAGCCGCCCAGCATGATGATCAACCAGCCGGCGAGGCCGCCGATCAGGCCTTGAATGCCGCCGAAGTAAAGGAAGGGACGGCGGATGAAACGGTCGGTGGCACCGATCAATTGAGCGACTTCGATTTCGTCCTTCTGTGCATAAATCTGCAACCGGATGGTGTTCGCGGTGATCGCGGCGAGCGCCAGGCCGAGCAAGGCTGCGAGCAGGAAGACGAGGTTTCGACCCAGCCCCATCAGCGCTGAAAGCCGTTTGATCCAGTCGGTATCCATCACCACCTGCTGCGTCGATTCCATTTCTTTCAAGCGATTGCTCAAGGCTTCCAGCGCCGCCGGACTGCTTTCTTTCGGGGTGATGATCAGCGTGTCCGGCAGCGGGTTGGCGGGCAGGCCGGCGGTGATGTCGGCGAGGCCGGCGGCTTCCAGTTTCTTGATGCCTTCGTCTTTGCCGATAAAGCTGACACGCTCGATGTCGGCATCTTTCGCCAGACGGGCGGCAAGCGCTTTGCTTTCTTGCGTCGGGACTTCGTTTTTGATGAACAGGGTCAGTTCAACCTCGGGCTTGACGCCGCCAGCGGCCCGGTCCAGGTTGCTCAGCAGGACATACAGTCCGCTCGGCATGGCGACCGCGACGCCGATCACCAAGAGGGTGAACAGAGTGGAAAGCGGCGCGTCGCGAAAACGCCCGGCGGCAATCTTGAGGCTGTGCAGATGGTGGGCGATCCAGGCGTTCATGCCACCATTTTTCCGTAAGCGAGGTTGATGGAACGGCCGCCATAGCGGTGGATCAATTCCTGATCGTGCGTCGAAATAACCAAGGTGACGCCGACCTCATTGAAGGCGCGGAACATGTCCATGATGTCGCGCGCGTAAGCGTCATCGAGGTTGGCGGTGGGCTCGTCGGCGAGCACCAGCGCCGGCCGGCTGACAATGGCGCGAGCGATGCAGAGACGTTGCTGTTCGCCGCCAGAAAGCGTGATCGGTCGGGTTTTTTCCTTTTTCAGCAGCCCCACTTTGTCGAGCGCGGCGCGCACCCGTTTGGCCGCATCCGAGCCGGTCATGCCCTGGATGTGCAGCGGCAACAGGACGTTGTCAAACACGCTGCGGTCGTAAAGCAGTTTGTGGTCCTGAAAGATCAGGCCGATGTTGCGGCGGAAGAAAGGCAGTGCCGGGCGTTTCATGCGGCCGACATTCTGGCCGTTGACGACGATGTTGCCACTGGTAGGGCGCTCAATGGCGGCGATCAACTTCAGCAAGGTACTTTTTCCGGCGCCGGAATGGCCGGTAAGAAACACCAGTTCACCTTCATCGATCGTTAACGAGAGGTTGGACACCGCCTCATGCCCGCCCGGATAACGCTTGGTGACTTCGGCAAGCTCGATCATGCAAATAGCGCATCCACGAATTCGGCGACCTGGAACGGCTGCAAATCCTCCAGCCCTTCACCGATACCGATGAAGCGAACCGGCACCGGTTGCTTCTTCGCCAAAGCGGCAATGACGCCCCCCTTGGCGGTGCCGTCCAGCTTGGTCATGACCAGACCGGTGAGGCCCAGAGCTTCATCGAACGCTTTGACCTGGGCCAAAGCGTTCTGGCCAATGTTGGCATCAAGCACCAACAAGACTTCGTGCGGCGCGCTGGAATCGGCTTTCTGGATAACGCGCTTGACCTTGCGAATTTCGTCCATCAGATTCATTTGCGTCGGCAGCCGACCGGCGGTATCGGCCAAAACGACATCGATACCGCGCGCTTTGGCGGAGTGAATGGCGTCGAAAATCACCGCCGCCGGGTCGCCGCCTTGCGAGGCGATCACTTCGACGTTATTGCGTTTCCCCCACTCGGCCAACTGTTCGCGCGCGGCGGCGCGGAAGGTGTCGCCGGCGGCCAGCAGCACGCTTTTGCCTTCCGCCTGAAAGCGGCAGGCCAGTTTGCCGATGGTGGTGGTTTTACCCGCGCCATTGACACCGGCCAGCATGATGACAAATGGCTTCGCGGTATTGATGTCGAGTGGTTTTTCGAGCGGCATGAGTAATTCGATAAGCTCGCTTTTGAGCGCGGCCTTGAGTTGTTCGGCCTCGGTCAGGCGTTCTTTTTTGACTCGGGCGCGCAGCCGATCGGTCAGGTGTTGGGTGGCATCAACACCGACATCGGCCGACAGAAGCACGGTTTCGAGTTCTTCGAACAGCGCTTCGTCGATCTTCGCACCAACGCCGAAAAGGACGGCGATCTGCCCAGTGAGCGCGCCGCGTGTGCGCGACAGGCCTTGTTTAAGGCGCTGCGCCCAGGACAGGCGTGGCGCTTCCTCAACCTCGGCAACAGGTGCGGCGGACGCTTCGACCACAACTGGAGCAGGGTCGGTTTTGCTGGCTTTGAAGAAACTAAACACGAGAGGAGTCGGTCATTGGCTGCGCAAGTACTGCATTGAGTGCTTATAAATTCTATCATGCGAGCCCTTTTCCTTATGCCCTCTCCTCCCCTCATGAAACGATCTCTTGGCGTTCTTGGCTTGTCTTTGGCGATAGTCATGCCGGTGCAAGCGGAAATTGTCGAACAGACCTTGCCGAACGGCCTGAAAGTCATCGTCAAGACCGACCGGCGCGCGCCGGTGGTGGTGTCGCAAGTCTGGTATCGAGCCGGCAGCATGGATGAAAGCTACGGCAGCACCGGCGTCGCCCACGTGCTTGAACACATGATGTTCAAAGGCACCAAGGATGTACCCGCCGGCGAGTTTTCGAAACGCATCGCGGCGGCCGGGGGGCGCGAGAACGCGTTTACCTCGCGCGACCACACCGCTTATTTTCAGACCCTGCAAAAGGATCGGCTGGCATTGGCGCTGAAATTGGAGGCCGATCGGATGGCGAATCTGGTTTTGTCGGCGGATGAATTTGCCAAGGAAATCAATGTGGTAATGGAAGAGCGCCGCATGCGCACCGAGGACAACCCGCAAGGCAAGTTGTATGAGGCGCTGATGGCTACCGCCTATCAATCGCATCCTTACCGGCATCCGGTGATTGGTTGGATGGACGATCTGAAAAACATGACTGTCGCCGATGCCCGCCGCTGGTATGAAAACTGGTACACCCCGAATAATGCAACGCTGGTGGTGGCCGGTGATGTCGATCCAGCCCAGGTGTTTGCCTGGTCAAACCAGTATTTTGGCGGCATTCCCAGCCGCGCTTTGCCGGAACGCAAGCCGCAGCGAGAGCCGGATCAGCTTGGCGTAAAGCAGGTCACCGTCAAAGCGCCGGCCAAATTGCCGGTGGTGGCGCTGGTCTGGCAAGCGCCGCAGTTGCGCGATCCAGTGAACGACTGGGAGCCTTACGCATTGGAAATCCTCGCCGGGGTGCTGGATGGACACGCTTCCGCGCGTTTGAACCAATCACTGGTGCGCGATAAACAAATCGCCACCGAGGCGAGCGCCGGATATGACTCGATCGCACGCGGTCCGGGCCTGTTCTCGGTCGATGCTTCGCCGGTAGAGGGACAATCCGTTGCCGTGGTGCAGACTGCACTGAAAAATGAAATCGCGCTTCTGATCAAGGAGGGCGTCAGCGAAAACGAGTTGAATCGGGTCAAGGCGCAGGTGCTGGCGAGCCAGGTTTATCAGCAGGATTCTTTGTTTTATCAAGCCATGCAGATCGGCGAGTGGACCACTGCGGGGCTGGATTACACCGCGCGCGATACCCGCTACGCCAAACTCAAAGCGGTAACCGCCGAGCAGATACGCAATGTCGCGGCGAAGTATCTGGTCGATGACCATCTCACCGTGGCGGTGCTGGAGCCGCAGCCGATGCCCGAAGGCAAACCCGTGTTTCAACGTAATTTGATGGGAGTCGGTCATGCTCGCTAAGTTGTTGCCGTCTTTATTGGCTTCTTTACTAGTGGCTTTCTTGTCGGCAGCGAATGCTTGGGCCGGTCTGAATATTCAGCAATGGGAAACCACCCAAGGCGCGCGCGTGCTGCTGGTTGAAAACCACGACTTGCCAATGCTCGATATCAGCGTCGACTTTGCCGCCGGCAGCGTGCGCGATAGTCGGGAAAAATCCGGCCTGGCGAATTTGACTCGGCACCTGATGATGTTGGGAGCCGGGGTTTACAGTGAGCGCGATATTGCCGAGAAACTGGCGGATATCGGCGCGGAGATGTCGGGCCGATTCGATAGCGAGCGCGCTGGTTTTTCTTTGCGCACCTTGAGTGGCAAAGCTGAACGCGAGCAATCTGTCACCCTGTTAGCCGCCGTCATGTCGCAGCCCCGCTTTGATGCGGCGGTGCTTGAACGCGAGAAGGCGCGCGTGGTTGCCGGTCTCGAGGAGGCCGCCACAAAACCTGAAAGCATCGGTGCCAAGGCATTTCAGGCCTCGATTTATGGCGAACATCCGTATGCGCTGAATGAAGCCGGTGAGGTCGATACGGTAAAGAAGTTGCGGCAACCCGATCTGCTTGCGTTTCATCGCGACTTCTATCGGGCGAAGAATATGGTGGTGGCGTTGATGGGAGACGTCAGCCGCAACGAGGCCGAGGCCATCGCCGAAAGCTTGGCCGCCGACCTGCCGCGAGGCGAAGCGGCGCAGCCAATCGCGCCGGTTCTGGTCAAAGCGCAAGGCGAAGAAAACACCATTCCGCATCACGCCACACAAAGCCACTTATTCATGGGTATGCCGACGATCAAGCGTGAAGACGCCGAATATTTTCCGCTTCTGGTGGGCAACTACGTGTTGGGCGGCGGCGGTTTCGATTCGCGCTTGATGCAATCCATCCGGCAGAAAAAAGGCTTGGCCTACAGTGTTTACAGCTATTTCATGCCGATGCGGGAACTCGGACCGTTCCAGATCGGGTTGCAAACCAAACGTGAGGCGACGCGTGAAGCGGTGCAGACCGCGCGCTCAGAACTGGCCGCTTACTTGGCGGAGGGGCCATCGGAAGCAGAATTGAGTCAGGCCAAGAACAACCTCATTGGCGGATTCCCGCTGCGTATCGATAGCAACCGGAAAATACTGGAATATTTGGCGGTGATCGGCTTCTATGCATTGCCGTTGGACTGGCTGGATACCTATTCGGCCAAGGTGGATGCAGTAACGCGCGACGACATCCTGCGCGCTTTCCGCGCCCGCGTTAAACCAGAAGCAATGATGACGGTGATCGTTGGCGGCCAACCCGAGCGCACTGGCGAAGAAGGTGATGTTGAAGGTGTCCGCTAAGCCTCGCCGGGCGAACTCGGTTCGCATCATCGGCGGCGAATATCGCAGCCGGATTCTGCATTTTCCCGACCTCGACAGTTTGCGACCGACGCCAGATCGAGTCCGCGAGACGCTGTTCAATTGGCTCGGCCAGCGCTTGCATGGACTGACCTGCCTGGACGCGTTTGCCGGTAGCGGCGCACTCGGATTCGAAGCGGCATCGCGCGGCGCGGCGCGCGTCGTAATGCTGGAAAAAGACAGCAAGGCGCGCGATGCCTTGCGACAAAACACAGCGCTTCTGGCGGCCAGTTGTATCGATATTCAGCAACTCGATGCGCTGGCTTATCTTTCCCGCCCCGGCGAACTGTTCGACGTAATCTTTCTCGATCCACCATTTGATCAGGATTTACTCGCGCCCGCACTGCAAAGTGCCAAGACGCGAATGCGTCCGGGCGGTAAAATTTACGCGGAATCACCCACGTCATTAAGTCTTGATGGCTTTACTGTTTTACGACGCGGTCGCGCCGGACTTTCTCATTTTTGTTTGTTGCAGCCACTGGATTGACCCTTTTGAACACACCTCGTCGTGTCATCGTTTATCCGGGCACCTTTGATCCGCTCACCCGCGGACATGAAGATATCGTGCGCCGGGCGCTCAAGTTGTTCGATGAAGTGGTGGTGGCGGTGGCCGATAATTCGCCGAAACAGCCCTGTTTCAGCCTAGCGGAAAGAGTTGATCTGGCGTCTCAGGTATTGGCTGATTTACCTGGTGTGCGGGTGCAACCTTTCGATGGCTTGCTGGTCGATTTTGTGCGCAGCTTGGGCGCTCATATGGTGTTGCGCGGTTTGCGCGCATTATCGGATTTTGAATTCGAGTTTCAGTTGGCCGGAATGAATCGGCGCCTGGACCCGGAGATGGAAACTGTTTTTCTGACGCCGGCGGAACAGCATATGTTTGTTTCCGCCAGCATGGTGCGCGAAATCGCACGTTTACATGGGGATGTCTCGCCATTCGTGCACCCCCTCGTGGCCGGAAGACTGGTCACCCGATTTGCTTAACAGAACTTGAAAAGGAAATTCGCATGGCTTTGATGATTACCGATGAATGCATCAACTGTGATGTATGTGAGCCGGAGTGCCCAAACGACGCCATTTCACAGGGCGAAGATATTTACATCATTGATCCGAACAAGTGCACCGAGTGCGTCGGACATTTCGACACCCCGCAGTGTCGCGAAGTCTGTCCAGTCGATTGCATTCCACTGAATCCGAATTACGTGGAAGATCAAGATCAGTTGATGGCCAAGTACAAGAAGCTGACCGCAGGAAAATAACTCCGAGGGTTGGATTTTCCGTTCCAGCTGCGCTTCCACGCTTATGCGCGGAAGCGCTTTTTCATTGCTGCGGTTCAGGCCGCCAATCTTTCCTCGTGGTGCGCGGCTGGAATCAGCGCCGCCCGGATGCCTTCTGAAAGACTGGTCAGTTCGACGTGCTGTCGCCGGACTTCGATGTGCATCTGGTCGAGCTCACCAATACGATCATCCAGCGTGTCAGCCGCTTTATGGATACGTTTGACGCTTTCCAGGCGGCGGCGTAGCTGCATCTGATGTTCGCGAACCTGCCCTTCCATCGGCGACATGACCGCCTTCAGCCAGTTTTCCACATCTCTGTTCAAAATTTCGAACACCTGCACTACACGGCTCGCCAGCGTCTCGAAGAAGCGTGAAGTCAGGGTGTACTGTTCCGTCGTAAGGAAGGTGTAGAAGTTATTGAATTGCTGGTCATAGGCCTCTTCCAGACGCTGCATTTCCTTGCGGTAACGCAGCATGGAGAAGGGCGGTATGCTGATCAGATTGATGCCATGTTCCAGGTTCAGCTTGCGATACATGGCTTCCATCATCTTGTTGATTTCTTCGATCTGATCACTGGCGCTTTCCAGATGCAGATCGACACCCTTGAAGAAATTGCTCATGGCGTCACGGATGCCTTTGGTAAAGCTGCTCTTCACCATGCTTTCGCGGGCGCTGCGAACTTCGTCGCGCAGCACATCCATGCCGATTTGCGAAAACAGTTTGATACTTTGCTGTGAGTAGACCGAGCGCAGGGCCTGAAACTGCTGCAAGCCACGTTCAAAGGTTTCTTTGTCGGCGGTGATCTTGGTCATGATGTGACCGACCACATCCTCATTCTTGCCTTGCAGGCCTTTCAGCTCGTTCAGTTGTTCCTCGATTCCGCGCTGCCGGGCCTCCACCAACGCCAGGCTGTTGTCGAGCAAGTCACCCAATTCGGCTTCGGTCTGGTCGCGCACGATCGCCTGCTTGGAGGCAATCAACTCGTCCGACAGCGCTTGCTCCAGCGCGGCCAGGCGACTGCGCTTCAGCAAGGCTTCGTCACCGTTGATTTTCCCGAGCAAGCCTTTCTGGGCGGACACAGGAAAAATCTGGCTTTCATCTATGCCCAACAATTCGGCGCAGGATTTAACCTGATTGTCGATTTCGGCGTTGATTTGCGCCTCGGTCTTGAGGTCGTCCCAGAGACCGTCGATTTTGTTCAGCGCAACCAGACGTCCACGGTTTTTGCCCCGCGCATAGATGTGGCTGCGCCAGACTTCGATATCGGATTTCGTAACACCCGTATCAGCGGCGAGAACAAACAGCACCGCGTGGGCGTTGGGCAGCAGGTTGAAGGTAAGTTCCGGTTCCACACCGATGGCATTCAGGCCGGGGGTGTCGTAAACAACGAGCCCTTTTTCCAGGAAAGGATGCGGGAAGTTGATAATGGCGTGTCGCCATGCCGGAATGGTCACGCTGCCATCCGCGTTCTGATTCATGCTGGCCTGCGGGTCATCCGGGATGAACAGGCCAAAACGGGTGGCTTCTTCCAGCGAAACGGTTTTGACCCGGCAGACTTCCAGCATGGCCTGCGTCACACTGTCAGCCGACGAAGTATCCATCGGGACCACCGTCCACTCGTCCGGATAGCCCTTGTACTCGGAAATAGTGGCATTGGAACTACGCGTCTCGATGGGTAACAGTTCGATCATCGGCTTTCTCGCCGAATCGTAGAGCAACTCGGTCGGGCACATGGTGGTGCGGCCAGCGGTGGAAGGAAGCAAGCGCTGTTTCAGATCAGACAGGAAAATCGCATTGATAAGCTCTGATTTTCCACGCGAAAACTCGGCGACAAAGGCAACATGCAGCTTGTCTTCCGCCAGCCGATCAATCAATTGCTGCAGGCGGAGATCGCGTTGCGAGTCGTTCAGATCTTCTTTACCCAGCCAGGCTCGGTAATCAGAAATTCGGCGCGATAGTTCTCTGCGCCATTGGCTGTATGCCTCGAAGTTGTTGACGAGAGATGCGGTGGTCATCGGTCTGCCTCAGCTATATTGGCTATATTTGGCGGGTTTTGTTGCCGGGACTCTAGCATAAAAGCCTTTCCTGATAAGGACTCGGCACGCACCTTCCGTGCCGACAAAGCCACCTCTCAGCGACTTTGACAACACGGGCAAAAGAAACTCGAACGGCCGTTCTGTCTAATTTGGCGGATGCCTGCGCCGCAAGCATGGCAGGCTTCACCATTGCGGCCATAAACAAAGTAGCTTTGTTGAAAATAACCTGGGTTGCCATGTCCATCGACAAAGTCGCGCAACGTGCTGCCGCCCGCCGCGATTGCTTTGGCCAATGTTTCGCGCACCGCATCAACCAATCGTGCGCATCTCGGTCGCGATAGTTTTCCCGCCGCCAAGCGGGGGTCGATGCCGGCATGAAACAACGATTCATTGGCGTAAATATTGCCTATGCCCACGACCAGGCTGGCATCCATCAAGATCAGTTTGATCGCGGTTTTCCGGCCCTTGCACAAGGCGTGCAAATAATCGCCGTTGAAGGCTGCAGTCAATGGCTCGACGCCAAGATGCGCGATCAGCGGATGACGGTCGGGGTCTTCGCTCCAGAGCAGTGCGCCAAAGCGGCGTGGATCTCGGTATCGAAGCACGTTGCCATCATCCAGCAGCAAATCGAGGTGATCATGCTTTTCAGGCTCGATTGCGGCATTGCAGAGACGCAAACTACCGGACATGCCAAGGTGCATGATCAGCGTCCCGTGATCAAGTTGCGCCAGCAGGTATTTGCCACGGCGACCGAGGCGATTGATCCTTTGCCCGCGCGTCAGGTGATCGAGATCGGGCGGTACCGGCCAGCGCAGGCGTGCTTCTCTGACGCGAGCGCCTTGTAGCGTCCGATTTTCCAGGTGTGGCGCCAGGCCGCGATATACAGTTTCGACTTCTGGAAGTTCAGGCATGGTGGGCGCGATCAGAATTGGGTTCTGCTAAGGTCATGTGAAGGATTGATTCGACTGATTGCCGGTTCACCCCACCCTGAAACAAGTGCGGCGTGAAACATCAGCCGCGAGAGAGTGATCCGCAAACTTCGCAGCCAGCGTCTTTTTTCAGTCGCAGACTACGCCAGTCGGCGCTTAACGCCTGGTGCAGTAAAAGCCGGCCGGAAAGGCTTTCTCCCGTTCCAATCAAAAGTTTCAATGCCTCCATTGCCTGGATCGAGCCGACCACGCCAACCAAAGGGGCGAAGACGCCGAACTCGGCGCAACGCATTTCCGCGTCACTGGCGTGTTCCGGGAACAGGCAGGCATAGCAAGGAGCACTTGCCTGACGCAGATCAAACACGGCGATCTGGCCGTCGAAGCGCACAGCAGCACCGGATACGAGCGGTTTGCGATGCTTGACACAGGCGCGGTTGACGGCATGCCGGGTAGGAAAGTTATCAGAGCAGTCGAGCACGACATCGGCTGCCGCGATGGCGGTATCCAGTGCATCGCCTTGCAGACGTTGTTTTATCGCACTGATCCGAATTTCCGGGTTCATTGCGCGAATACGCTGGGCGGCGGATTCGGCCTTGTTGACGCCCAAGCTGGCCATGTCATGAGCAATCTGGCGTTGCAAGTTGGTCAGTTCAACCACGTCGTCATCAGCCAGGGTAATGTGTCCAACACCGGAGGCGGCAAGATAAAGCGCCACCGGCGAACCAAGACCACCGGCGCCAATGATCAGGGCGTGCGAGGCAAGCAGCTTGTCTTGTCCGGCGATGCCAATCTGGTCGAGCAGAATGTGGCGCGAATAGCGCAGCAGTTGGTTGTCATTCATGGCGTCTTGGCGTCTAGCTATTAGCCTGCTTGGCTATTGGGCTATTTGTATTGCCGCCATTCCGCCGGGGTTTCGTCATGATCGCCATGTGGCCGTTTGGTCCAGGCCTCGATGTGAGCGGGGTAGTTTTTGGTACGCGGCGCCGGCTTGCCCAGGTTCTCCCGTTGCACCCGCTCAACGTAATAGGCCAAATTGCGCTTGATCCGAATCAGCAGACTCCCTTCAAGATGAAATCCTTGCGCCCAGAGGAGATTTTCGATGTCTTCCAGAGAATGTTCAGCGATGCAGTATTCAATCTCCGCGCTGAGCGGCCCCAGCCGGCTTGCCCGCACTCCGGGAAGTTGGGTGAGCAGGCCGAGAGCCGCTTCCAATTGGTCGGGCGGCAGCGGATGGAAAACGATTTCGCGACGTTTAAGAATGTCGCAAGCGGTCGGCATTTTCGCGCGCCTAATTTTTCCGGCTTTGCAGAAGCGACAGGCCCTTGAGCAGGGTCAGCGCCTGATTGAACTGATAGTCGGTTTTACTGACGATCTCGCCGGGTTCCAGCTTTGGTTTGCCGTGACTTTTACTGTTGCCAGCGTTGTCATCCTTCGGTTTTTCGCTCTTGCCTTGGTCTTCGACAGGTTTGTTGTTGCCGGCTTCGGGGTCTTGATTGTTGCTCAAGTGCTTGTCCAGGTCGGCTTCACGCACTTCCATCTTGGCGCTGTCGGCATTCGAAATAGTCGCGTCTTCAACAATGATGTCGGGCGTGATGCCTTTTGCTTGAATGCTCCGCCCCCCCGGCGTGAAGTAACGCGCGGTAGTCAGTTTGATGGCGGTGCCGTTGTTGAGCGGCAAGATGGTCTGCACCGAACCTTTACCAAATGTTTGCGTGCCCAGAACAAGAGCGCGCTTGTGGTCCTGCAGGGCGCCAGCGACAATTTCTGAAGCCGAGGCGGAGCCGCTATTGACTAGTACTACCATCGGCACATCCTTGCTCCAGGCCGGCAGATTTTTCAGATAGTCGCTTTCACCGGGGCGCAAGTAGTTCTCGCGCGCATTGGTCAGGCGCATCTTGGCATCTTCAGTACGGCCGTCGGTATAAACCACCAAGTCGCCCGGCTTCAAGAACGCGCCGGAAACGGATACCGCTGTGTTGAGCAGACCACCCGGGTCATTGCGCAAATCAAGGACCAGGCCTCTAAGGCTATTGGTCTTGTTTTGCTCTTGCAGATCTTTCAGTGCGCTCACCAGGTTTTCACCGGTATGTTCCTGAAACTGGGTGATACGAACATAACCGAAGTCAGGTTCAACCAATTTGTGTTTAACGCTCTTGATCTTGATGACGGCGCGGGTAAGGGTCAGCGTCAGAGGTTTGCCTTCGCCTTTGCGCACTATGGTGAGGACGATGTCGGTGCCGGGTTTGCCGCGCATTTTCTTCACGGCGTCATTCAGCGTCATGCCCTTGACCGGGGTGTCATCCAGTTTGATCACCAGATCGCCGCTCTTTACGCCGGCTTTGAACGCTGGCGTATCCTCGATCGGAGAGACGACTTTGACAAAACCATCTTCCATGCCGACTTCGATGCCCAGACCGCCGAATTCACCTTGCGTACCGACCTGAAGCTCCTTGAAGGCTTCATCGTCAAGATATGAAGAATGCGGATCGAGGCCCGACAGCATGCCGTTGATAGCTTGCGTGATCAGCTTCTTGTCTTCAACCGGTTCAACATAATCGCTCTTGATCTTGCCGAAAATCTCGCTGAAGGCACGGAGATCTTCGATCGGCAGCGATTTGACTTCACGCTCGGCGATAGCCGGATAGTTGAGCGTCAGCGCGGCGCCAAAAATGATGCCGATACCGATCAGACTGAATTGTTTGAGCTTGCCTGACATGATGCCTCTTGATTGTGCAGAATGATTTCTGAGTACACGTTGCTGAAAGAATTCCCGAGTACCGGTCGCCCCGGTTCAAGGGGTGAAATCATTTGACCCATGACATCGGATCGAACGGATTTCCTTGATGCCGCAATTCGAAGTAAAGGCCGGGTTCGTCTTGACCGCCTGTTGACCCTACCGTGGCCACCACATCGCCCGCGCGCACGGAGTCTCCCGGCTGCTTATACAAGCTTTCATTATTACTGTACAGACTGAGATAACCGGTGCCGTGATCAATAATCAGCAAGTTACCGAAGCCACGCAACCAGTCGGCGAAAGCGACTTTTCCACTGCCAACCGAGCGCACTTCATGGCCTTGGCGCGCCCGGATGAACAAGCCCTTCCAGGCGGGGCCGCCACCTTCGCGGTTCTGGCCGAATTTGTTAAGAATCTCGCCCGCCACAGGAAGCGCCAAGCGGCCTTTCAAACGCGAGAAATTGAGTCCAGCCAGACTTGCATCGACGACCTCTTTGACGATCTGACCTGGCTTGGCGGTATCTGAAGCATGCGGTTTTGGTTTAACTATTTTTGCGGCTTTAGCGTTTTCAGCGGCAAGGCGCGCGAGTTTTTCAATCAGACGGGTCAGGCGTTTTTCGTCGCGCACCAAGGTGTTGATCTCTTTGCGTTGCAGCCTGATCTGGGCGGAAAGTTTGTACAGGACTTGTTGGCGAGCCTGCTTTTCGGCCTCCAGCGTTTTCTTTTGCTCGACCCGCTCTTGCTTGATGAGGGATAAAGCGTTGTTTTGTTCAAGTGTATTTTCTTGTAACACTCGTAACTGATCCAGGCTGGCGCGATGTTGGCGGATGAGTTCGGCGCGAGCGCGACCGATATACGCGTAATACTCGATATTGCGCGCGACTTCGCCCGGGTTTTGTCCGTTCAACATCAATTTGAGTGCATCGTTACCGCCCTGAACGTAATGTTCACGGAGTAGTTCAGCGAGGTGTATTTGCTGACTGCTGATCTCCGCCTCGGTGGTTTCGGTATCGCTGGCCAGTTGCTTCAGGGTTTGCGCAAGCTTGCGCTGGCGCGATTCCAGGTTACGCAGACCTCGATTGGTATCGGAAATACTGCGCTCCGATTCTTTCAAAGCATCGGTCACTTCCGATTGGTCTTCGTGCGTTTGTTCCAGTTCCGCCTGTAGCGCCTGTATGCGCGTCCGCAGATCTTTCAGCTCATCCTGCTTGCCCGAGTCCGCCGTGACCTGAGTTGATACCGCTAAGCAGAAGAGCAGCAAGGCGTAAAAAATACGCACGGCGCTTATTCGAAATTGACGAGGGGATGCCCCGTCATCTCCATGGGTTGCGGCAAATCCATCAGTTTCAAAATGGTCGGCGCAATGTCTTCCAATGCACCGCTGTGTTTCATTTTGGCTGGTCGACCGACATACAAAAACGGCACCAGATTGGTGGTGTGTGCCGTGTGCGGCTGATGTGTGATGCTGTCACGCATGGTTTCGGCATTTCCGTGGTCAGCAGTGATCAGGACTTCACCGCCAATCGACTGCATTGCCGTAACCACCTGACCCAGACAGATATCGACTGTTTCCACCGCTTTCACCGCTGCGTCCAGAATGCCGGTATGGCCAACCATGTCACAGTTTGCATAGTTACAAATGATGGCGTCGTATTTACGGCTTTTGATCGCTTCGATCAGTTTTTCAGTCAGTTCGTAAGCATTCATCTCCGGCTTCAGGTCGTAGGTCGCCACTTTCGGTGACTGCACCATGATCCGATCTTCGCCTGGATAGACCGTTTCTTCGCCACCATTGAAAAAATAGGTGACGTGCGGGTATTTCTCGGTTTCGGCAATGCGTAACTGACGTAAACCGAGCTTGGAGATATATTCGCCAAAACCGTTGCGTACATGATCCGGCGGAAAAGCCACCGGCACGTCGAACTCCTCGCTGTACCCCGTCAAAGTGCAGTAATTCGACAGTTTGGGCACGTATTCGCGTTCGAATTCCTTGAAGTCGGGCTGGATGAATGCCTTGGTGATTTCGCGCGCACGATCGGAACGGAAGTTCATGAACACCACCGCATCGCCATCCTCGATGCGTATGGGATCACAACCTGGATCAACGATGGCGGTGGGCTTGACGAATTCGTCGGTTTCACCGCGTTCGTAGGCCATTTCCAGTGCGAGTCCGGCGCTGCGCGCCTGGTATTCGGCGCGACCCTGGGTAATCAGGTCGTAGGCCACCTTGACGCGGTCCCAACGCTTATCCCGGTCCATCGCGTAATAGCGGCCGACGATGCTGGCGATGCGACCGCCGCGCAAACCGTCCATTTTGTCCTGCAGGCAGCGGATGTACGCTTCAGCGCTCTTTGGCGGGGTGTCGCGGCCATCCAGGAACGCATGCACATAAACCTTGCCGAGACCTTCCCTCAGCGCCAGGTCGAGCATGGCGTGGATGTGGTTTTCATGGCTATGCACGCCGCCGTCGGAGAGCAGACCAAAAATGTGCAACGCACCACCGCCCGCCTTGAGCTTGCCGATTACTTCCTGCAAAGCAGGGTTGCTCGGGAAATAGCCGCTGTTGATGGCGCGGTCGATGCGGGTGTATTCCTGGTAGACCACACGCCCGGCGCCGATATTGAGATGTCCGACCTCGGAATTGCCCATCTGACCGGCAGGCAGACCCACCGCAGCTTCGGAAGCTTGGATCAGGGTATGCGGATATTCATGCCATAGCCGATCGAAATTCGGCTTGGCGGCACAGGTAATAGCATTGAAAGCGTCGGCTTGGCGGCAGCCAAAACCATCGAGAATCAGGAGAAGTACGGGCTTGAAGGCAACTGTAGGCATCAGTAGATTTTATCGTCTTTGGCAGTCGTTTTTTCGCGCGGTATTTTAGTATATTTGAATACTTTACGGGATATACTGGAATGACAGTTCAATTGAAGCAATCCATCGGTTGAAACTTTTTAACCACACCTCTATTACAACATTATCGGCAGTACGGAGCCCGCAATGATTACCGAGTCCACAGAACTCATCGACAAGGACGAACACATCGAACAAGCCTCGCGCGCGCTTAAAGCGATGTCGCATCCGCTCCGCTTGAAGATTTTGTGCGTATTGGGTGACAAGGAAGTCAGCGTGCAGGATATCGTCGAGAACGTAGGCACTTCCCAGAGCAACATTTCACAGCATCTGGCTATTTTACGGGACAAGGGCGTATTGCGTACCCGCAAGGATGCAAATCGCGTTTTTTACCGCGTTGGTGATACCCGTACGCTGCAACTGATCGGGATGATGCGCGATGTTTTTTGTGGATTCTCGAAATAGTCTGTTGCGTATTTTGCATCAACTGGAACGCGCCAAGTTGGTGTAGATGCTTATCGTTGTATAAAAAAAACTGATCATGTATATTAGTCCATACTAATATTTCTCGTTCCTTGAGGGGCGAGATCGGCGTCCCAAGGAGCGTTGTCATGAATATTTTTTTCTATACTCGCCGGTTGCTTCCTGCGGTGGTGTTAGCGCTGGTAAGTGCTGGCGCTGCTGCGGAAAAGCTGGAATTCAAACAGTGCGTCGATATCGCCCTGACCCAGAACGCGGACCTGGCGATCAGCCGCGCCCAGATTGAGCAAGCTGAAGCGGCAGTTTTGCAAGCGCAAGGCAACAAGATGCCGCGCGTTAATCTGTCGTTGACCGCGACACGCAGCAACGATGCTTTGAATGCGTTTGGCATGAAACTGGGCCAGCGCGGCGCTACTTTTGCTGATTTCGGGGCGGGGGAATTCAATCCCGCCAACCCGGATGTTCTGTCAGTCGCTCCGCGCGATCTGAACCGACCCGACGCGGTCAACAATTTCAATTCCCGTATCGAACTGCTGGTGCCGGTCTACAACGGCGGCATGGTGCAAAGCTATATCGACACCGCCAAAGCGTATGTTCGTGCAGCCCAGGCTGGCGACGAAGTCGCCCGGCAGCAAGTCACCAAGCATGTGTTGATGGCCTATCAGGGTGTGCATACCGCGCGCGCCTACATCAAGCTGGCCGAGGAAGCGCGCATCGCCGCCGAGGAATATGTGCGCATTAGCGACAAGCTGCATCGCCAAGGCATGGTGGTAAAGAGCGACGTGTTATCTGCAAAAGTCAATCTTGAGGACATCAAGGTCAAGATCGTCGAAGCAAAGAACGCTGAGGCGGCAGCACTTAATCAATTGGCTTTATTGATGGGCAAGTCGTTGGATGACGCACTGGATGTCGGAGAACCCGTGCAGCCCACTCTGCTGGCGGGCAGTCCGGCCGATTTACGCGCACAGGCATTGAACGAACACGCTGGTTTGCGCGCCATGCGCAATCAGATCGCTGGCGCCGGCGCACAGGTTGCAGCCGCGCGCGCGAGCAAGAAACCGCAATTCAACGTCATGCTGCGACAAGACTGGAATGACAAGAATCTTGGCCTGGAAGCCTCTTCTTATACGGTCGCCGGCGTCTTGTCCTGGGCGGCGTTTGATGGTGGCGTCAACAATGCCGGCATCGGCCGTGCCGAAGCGCAACGTTCCGAGCTGGCCGCCAAATTACGTCAGGCCGAGGACGGCATTGGCTACCTGGTTACCGATTCGCGTCGTAAAGCGTTGGAAGCTGAAGAAAAAATCGGCGCGCGGGAATCCGGGCTGGAGCAAGCACGGGAAGCGCAACGGCTTGTCAAAAAACGCTATGAAAATGGCATGGCAACGTTGATCGAGCTATTTGGCGCGCAAGCGCAGCTCGACAAGGCCAATGCGGATCTCGTCTCCGCCCGTTACGAACTTGCCGTCAATCGCGCTGAACTGAAGCGCGCGGTCGGCGTACTGCACAGCGAACAACTTTAAGCCGGAGTAAGACATGTCCAAGGTCACAATTATCAAACCACTTGTCATTGCCATTGCATTGGTCATCGCCGGCTGTTCCGGCGAAAAACCGGCGAAGACGGTTGCTTCCCCGCAGCGCAACGTGCAAGCCCAGACCACGTTGTTGCAAGCGCGTGAACAACTCGCCACCACGGCAACCACCGGCACTGTCGTCGCACTCGAATCGGTGCGTGTCGCTTCTCGTTTGATGGGCTACATCCGTGATATCGCGGTGGTCGAAGGCGAGTCAGTGAAAGCCGGGCAACGCCTGTTCAGTATCGATCCGCTCGATATCGAAGGTGCTGTCGAACAGGCCCGACTAGGGCTGCGCCAGGCGGAAGATGCGATGCGAGATGCCAAAGCTGATGCCGAACGTTTCGAGAATCTATTCAAAGAAGAAGTAGTCAGCCGCCAGCAATACGAAAAAATGAAACTCAATTACGACATCGCCGTTTCACGGGCGGCGCAGGCCAAGGCGGGTCTGGGCACCGCGCAGGGACAGATGCGTTATGCGACAGTCACCTCGCCAATCAATGGCGTGGTAACCCAGAAACTGGCCAACGAAGGCGATATCGCTGCGCCCGGACATCCGGTATTGATGCTGGAAAACCCGGCTCACATGCAAGTTCAGACTGCCGTCTCGGAAACTTTGTACAAGAGCATTCGGCAAGGTCAAAGCGTGATGGTGGAGATTGACGGCCTGGACCAACCGGTCAGCGCCAAGGTAGCCCGCTTGTCACCGGCGGCCGATCCGATGACGCATACCTATACGATCAAGCTCGATGTCACCTCACCCGGCTTGAAGAGTGGCGTTTTTGCACGCGTACTGTTTCCTACCGGGAAGCGTAGCGTGCTCGCATTGCCAGAGGCGGCGGTGCTTGAACGCGCCGGCATAATCGGCGTATTTGTGGTCAACGCCGAAGGCGCTGCTCAATATCGCATGGTGCGTGTCGGCAAGGCGGGAGACGGCCAGGTGGAAGTGCTGTCCGGACTCAATCCGGGTGAACGCGTGGTCACCAGCAATGCACAAGCGGTCAATAACGGCGACAAGATTTCCGGGTAAGGCAAAGCCATGAGCGCCCACGACACCCCAAATGAAACACCCATGAACCTGGCGGGCAAGCTCGCCCGGGGCTTTCTCACTTCCAAACTGACCGCCCTGTTCATGCTGGCGGTAACGCTGACCGGCCTGCTTGCGCTGGTGGTGACACCACGTGAATACAATCCGCAGATTGTCGTGCCGGCGGCCAACATCATCGTTGCCAAGCCGGGCGCGTCGGCTACCGAAATCCAGAATCTGGTGGTGAAGCCGCTGGAAGCGATCATGAACGCGCAGTCCGGCGTCGATCATACTTTCGGCTATGCAACCAATGATTTCGGCTTGGTCACCGTTCAGTTCAAGGTCGGCGAGAACCAGGAGGACAGCCTGGTCAAGATGTACAACCAGTTGATGCAGAACTGGGATCGCATTCCGCCCGGCGCGATGGAACCGATCATCAAGCCGATCAATGTCGACGATGTACCGATCATGACGCTGACGTTGACCTCGCAGACGCATGACGACTTCCGTCTGCGACAGGTCGGACAACGTTTGCTGGAGCATTTGCGTAATGTGCCGGGCGTCTCCTTCACGCAAGTCGTTGGCGGTCGTCCGCATGCGTTGAATGTCTGGATCGACCCGCAGCGCCTGGAAGCTGCCGGCATTACGCTGGATCGTATCCAGCAGATGATGAGCGCGACCAATGTCGCCGCGCCGCTGGGTGAGTTGATTCAAGATAACCAAAGTGTGCCGCTGCGCCTGGCCTGCTTTCTTTGCTCTGCCGAACGCATCGGCAATATCGTCATTGGCGCTTCGCCCGCCGGCGGTCCGATTTACTTGAAAGATGTCGCCAGCATCGAAGACGGCGCCACGGAAATCGAAGAATCCTCGCGCTTTGCTTTTGGCCCGGCAAGTGCCGGCAAGATGAATGGAGAACATCCCGCCGTGACGCTGGCCATCGCCAAGAAAGCCGGCACCAATGCGGTCGTCGTCGCTGACGCGGTGTTGAGCAAGTTGGAAGAACTCAAGTTGCAGGCGATTCCCGCCGGCATCGAGGTCGCCGTCACGCGCAACGACGGTGCCAAGGCCGACGCGGCGGTGAACGAACTGGTGATGCACCTGGGCATCGCCATTGCGTCGGTAGTTTTGATCCTGGTGGTCTTCCTCGGTTGGCGTGAGGCGGGCATCGTCACCATGACGGTGCCGCTGATTCTGTTTGTCGTGCTCGCGGTCGGACTGGCGTTCGGGCAGACCATCAACCGTATCACTCTGTTTGCGTTGATTCTGTCACTCGGCCTGCTGGTCGATGCGGCGATTGTGGTGATCGAGAACATTCATCGCCACCTGCATCATGGCTCCAACAAATCCTTTGCCGAAACCCTGGTCATCGCCACCAACGAAATCGGCAATCCGACCAATATCGCCACTATCGCGGTGATTCTGGCGTTCATCCCGATGGCCTTCGTCACCGGCATGATGGGACCGTTCATGCTGCCGATACCGTTCAACGTGCCGGTGGCGATGATCGCTTCCATTGTTATTGCCTACATGGTGGTGCCTTGGGCTTCCAATCTCTGGCTGGCGAAGAAGGCGGCTCGGGAAGCATTGGCGCGCACCCCGAGCCTGGAAGAGAAGGGCGAACAACAACAGGATGCACTGCAACGCGCCTATGTCGCGGTGTTGACGCCGTTGATCCGCTCCGGCGCAAAACGCAATATCACTTTCGTGGTCGTGCTTGCCCTGCTCGCGGGTGCCATGCTGATGCCGGCCTGGCAGTTCATCCGCCCCGCGGGCTTGAACGGGCCGCTGTCGATGTTCGGCGTTGAATTGAAAATGCTGCCGAACGACAACACCAACACCATGCTGCTGCAGGTCGACATGCCGGTCGGCACCGCGCTGGCCGCAACGGATCAGGTCGCCCGCGCGGTCGGCGAAGTGGTCGGCAAACATCCGCATGTGACCGACTATCAAACCTTCCTCGGCATGACCGCGCCGATCGATTTCGCCGCGCTGGTACGTGGCGACATGATCAAGCGCGGCAGCAATATGGCGCAGCTGCGGGTCAATTTTGTCGACAAACATCATCGGAGCGACGCCTCGCACGACATCGCCATCCAGCTCGACGAATCGCTCAAGACGGTGCGCCAACAGTTCCCGAATGCGCGCATCAAGCTGTATGAAACGCCACCCGGACCGCCGGTGCAGGCGCAGATTCTGGCCGAGTTGTACGGCCCGGATTACGACCTGCTGCGCGGCGCGGCGCCGGCGGTAAATCAAGCCTTCGAGCAGATCTACGGCATGGTCAACGTCGACAATTCGGTGACTGCCGATTCCGATGCCTTCCGCATCTTTGTCGACAATGAAAAGGCAGTCCTCGCCGGCATTCCCGCTGGACAGGTGGCAATGACGCTGCGCAATTACGTCAGTGGCTTCAAGGCCGGCATCGTACATTTGGAGAATGCGCGTGAGCCGATCGACATCTATGTCCGCTTGCCGCCTGAAATGCGTGCCAGCCCGGAGACGCTGATGAATCTTCGCCTGACCAATCCGCATGGCATGCAGGTTCCGTTGTCGGCCATTGCCAGCGTCAACCGGGTCAAGGTCGCGAA
>JAIFKV010000058.1 GCA_020049415.1 Betaproteobacteria bacterium | reverse complement strand
GCGCCGAACAACTGGATGTCGAAGCCGCTGTGCGCCGCGCGGCCGGCATAGTCGGTCAAACCGGCAAACGCCTGCGGCTCCTGCCAGAGCACGAACAGATAGGGTGTGATCAGCATGATCAACCAGATCGGCTGGGTTAGCGTCTGCACCCGGCTGATGACGCTGACACCGTGCGTCACCAGCGGAATCACCACCAGCGCGCAGATCAGATAGCCCCAGGCTGGCGGAATGTCGAACGCCAGTTCCAGCGCGTAGGCCATGATCGCCGCTTCCAGCGCAAAGAAGATGAAGGTGAACGAGGCATAAATCAACGAGGTGAGGGTGGAACCGAGATAGCCGAAACCGGCACCGCGGGTCAGCAAATCCATGTCCAGCCCATAACGCGCGGCATAGATGCTGACCGGCAGACCGGCGAGGAAGATGATCAGGCCGGTGGCCAGAATCGCCCAGGCGGCGTTGACGAAGCCGTATTGCACCAGCAACGTCGCGCCCACCGCTTCCAGCACCAGAAACGCCGCCGCGCCGAACGCGGTATTGGCGACACGGCCTTCCGACCATTTGCGGTAGCTGCGTGGCGTGAAACGGAGCGCGTAGTCTTCCAGCGTCTCGTTGGCGACCCAGGTGTTGTAATCGCGGCGGACTTTGACGACGCGCTGAAGGGGAGAATCGGAACTCATGTCGAGGTTTTATCAGCGCCGCTGGTGAAATCAAAGTGTGCGCGCCAACACCCAGGCTTGAATTTCTACCGCACCGGCTTTGCGCACCATGCCTGCCAGTTCGTTGAGGCTGCTGCCGCTGGTCATGACGTCGTCGATCAGGGCGACGCGCTTGCCACCCAGGTCGAGGTCGCAGGCGAATGCGCCGCGCAGGTTGCGTTGCCGGGTTTTCAGGTCAAGCCCGGCTTGCGCGGGCGTATCGCGCAGGCGTTGGCAGGCGTCAGGCCGCCAGGGAATGCCGACCAGCGGGGATAAACGGCGGGCGATTTCGGCGGCCTGATTGAAACCGCGATGCGCCAGTCGGGTCGGGTGCAAGGGCATCGGCAGCAGGAAGTCGAGGCGACTTTCAGGCGTAACTCGGAGCGCCATTTGCTCGGCAAAGAATGCAGTCAGGCTGGTGGCGCCGGCGTATTTGCACTGCTGTACCAAGGCGTCGAGCGGGAAGGCGTACGCATAGACCGCCAGCGTGCGCGCGAATGCCGGCGGATGTGTGAGGCATGCGCCGCAGATTTCGCCGCCTGGTGAAGGCAGGCTGCATTGCGGGCAGCAAGCGTCAGGGAGGCGGGGTAAATCGGCATTGCAACCTGGGCAGAGTAGTTTGCCGACGACGCGTCCGCCGCACAGGAAACAGGCTTGCGGTAGGTGTGATTGTGCAAAATTTACGCACTTGTTCAATATTGATTGACGCTTGTTTGACAAGGTTGGGCCCGTCCTCCACCATCCCGGCTCTTTTTGCCGGTTCCTTGGATTCGTTAATGTCCGATAAAAATTTCATTTCAGCCGCTTCTTGCAAGTTGAGCGCGCGTTTGTTCAATTTGCTCGCGGTTGCAACCACGGTTCTGTCGGCCAGTTTGTTCGGTCTCGGTAATTTGCTGGCCGACAAGAAACTGGCATTTCTGCCGATGGCGATGTCGTTGCCACCGATCATGATCTGGCTGGCGGCCTCCATCTTCGTCTATGCATCGATTGCGCACCACCCCGATCTCACCGTGCGGCACTACAACAAGTGGGCTGGTTATCGTTATTACGCCGTGGTCGGTACGTTGACCGTGCTGTCCAATGATCTGGCGCAGTTGCCGACCGGGTGGGCCGGTGTCTGGGCGTTGATGTTGCTGAGCCTGATTCCTTGGGCGCTTTACGATGTGTGGAAAGCCGGCAAGGAAAATTGGCACGATATTGAAGTGGAAAAGGAAGCGCACTGATGAACGATATGACGCAACCGGTGATGGCATCGGCTACCCAAAAACACTGGTCGTTGGCCGAAGTAGAGGCGCTTTATGCGCTGCCGTTCAATGATCTGATGTTCCAGGCGCAAAGCGTGCATCGAGCGAACTTCGATGCCAACGCGGTACAGCTTTCGACGCTGTTGTCGATCAAGACCGGCGGATGCTCAGAGGACTGCGGCTATTGCTCGCAATCGGCGCACCACGATACCGGTCTGGAACGGGAAAAGCTGCTCTCTATCGCGGAAGTCGTCGCTACCGCCAAAGCGGCCAAAGAGGCGGGCGCGACCCGCTTCTGCATGGGCGCGGCCTGGCGCGGTCCGAAGGAAAAGGATCTCGGCGCGGTGACCGAAATGGTGCGCGAGGTGAAGGCGCTGGGATTGGAGACCTGTGTCACGCTGGGTATGTTGAAACCTGGCCAGGCCGAGCAGTTGAAGGACGCCGGGCTGGATTACTACAACCACAATCTGGACACCGCTTCCGAGTTCTACGGCCAGGTCATCACCACCCACACACACAATGATCGCCTCGATACATTGGCGCAGGTGCGCGACGCCGGTATTCATGTCTGCTGCGGCGGCATCGTTGGTATGGGTGAATCGCGTCGAGTGCGTGCGGGTCTGGTTCTGGAGTTGGCAAATCTTGATCCGCAGCCGGAATCGGTGCCGATCAACATGCTGGTGAAAGTGCCTGGCACGCCGCTGGCGGCAATTGTCGAACAAGGTGGTGATCTCGATCCATTCGAGTTTGTCCGCACCATCGCGGTGGCGCGCATCACCATGCCGGCATCGCATGTGCGCTTGTCGGCTGGCCGTCAAGCGTTGGGCGAAGGGATGCAGTCGCTGTGTTTCCTGGCCGGCGCCAATTCCATTTTCTACGGCGATAAACTGCTTACTACCGGCAACCCGGATGTCAGCGCCGATACGGCCTTGTTCAACAAATTGGGCTTGAAAACCGAGCCGGTGCAGGGGCGTCGTTGTGCAGGGCATTAACTGAAACGGATTGATCCCACTCCAAACTTGAAGCGTACTTTCGTCAAGTTTTCCGTCATTTCAGCATGCGCGGGAATGACGGGTGTCTATCACGGATATTTCATGAATCCTCAAGCGATCATCGCGTGAACACATGAAACATCCGGGCTATGGCGGATAACCACCTTGGATGATGCGTAATTCTTGATGACCCCCGAACAACTTCCCGCCGCCTTGTCCGAACTCGATTCCCTCGCCTTGCGTCGGGTGCGTCGGGTATTGGACGGTCCGCAGGGCGTGCGGGTGAGGTTGGACGACAAACCGTATTTATCGTTTTCCAGTAACGATTATCTTGGTCTGGCGAACCATCCGGCTATTGCCGAGGCGGCTCGGAACGCGGCGGCAAGTTATGGCGTTGGCGCCGGCGCGGCACATCTGCTCACCGGCCATCATCGTTTGCATGATCAACTGGAAACAGAACTGGCCGAATTCGTCGGCCTGCCCGCCGCGTTGCTGTTCTCCACCGGTTACATGGCCAGTTTGGGCGTGCTGCCGGCGTTGCTGGATCGTTACGGCGAGGTATTCGAGGACAAGTTGAATCATGCTTCTTTGGTCGATGCGGCGTTGCTGTCGCGGGCGAAGTTGACGCGTTATCCGCATCTCGATCTGGGCGTGTTGGAGCAACGTCTGGCGACGAGCAAAGCAAAGGTGAAGTTGATTGCCAGCGATACCGTGTTCAGCATGGATGGCGATCTGGCGCCGCTGGCTGAATTGCTGGCGTTGGCGCGCCGCTACGATGCCTGGCTGTATCTCGACGATGCGCATGGCTTCGGGGTATTGGGCGAGCGCGGGCAGGGCGCTTTGGCGTTGCTCGATGACGCTTCGGATGGTCGTTTGATTTACCTTGCCACTTTGGGCAAGGCGGCGGGCGTCGCCGGAGCGTTTGTCGCCGGTTCGGCGGCGCTGGTCGAATGGCTGGTGAACAAGGCGCGCACTTATATTTTTACCACCGCGCAGCCACCGTTACTGGCTGCGGCGGTGAGCGCGAGTTTGCGGGTGATTGCCGCCGATGCCTGGCGGCGCGCGCATCTGGACGGGTTGATTGCACGTTTGAAAATGGCGATGGCCGATTTGCCTTGGCCGCTGATGCCTTCCAACACGCCGATTCAACCTTTATTGGTGGGCGGCAATGTCGAGGCGTTGCGCTTGTCCGACGCTTTGCGCGCGCGCGGCATGCTGTTGCCCGCGATTCGTCCACCAACCGTGCCGCATGGCGAGGCGCGCTTGCGGATTTCGCTTTCCGCCGCGCATGCCGAGGCGGATGTCGATGCGCTGGTCATGGCGTTGCGTGAGTTGGCACAAACATGACACCACCGCCGGTGATTTTTCTACACGGCTGGGGTTTGCACGGTGGCATCTGGTTGGAATGCGCGTCGACTTTTGCCGGGGTTGCGCCAGATTTACCTGGTTATGGCGGCACGCCAATGATCCGGCCATATACCGCCGAAGCATTGGCGGATGCGCTGGCGAAGCGCTTGCCCGATGCCGCCAATGTCTGCGGCTGGTCGCTCGGCGGCATGGTTGCGCTGGCCTTGGCGGCGCGGCATCCGCATAAGGTCGCGCGGCTGATTCTGCTGGCGACCAATCCGGTTTTCGTCAATCGACCGGATTGGGCATTCGGTTTGACGCCAGAGGTGCTTGCCGAATTCGCGCGCTCGCTAAGCCAGGATTATCAAGCGACTCTGCTGCGCTTTCTGGCGTTGCAGGCGCGCGGCGGCGAACGGGCCCGCTCGGTCATCGAGCGTTTGCGCGGCAGCGTATTGCAACGCGGTGAGCCCGCTCACGAAACCTTGGCGGCGGGGTTGGAACTACTGCGCGCGGTTGACTTGCGCGCGGCTGTCAAACAAGTTGTTTGTCCCGTATTGGTGGTGCATGGCGCTTATGACTCGCTTTGTCCGTTGGATGCGGCGCGCTGGCTGGCGGAGAACTTGCCGGACGCACGGTTGGCTGTGCATGAACACGCGGCGCATGCGCCGTTCCTTTCGCATCCCGATTGGTTCGTTTCCGAGTTAAGGCGGTTTTTGCATGCATGAAGGCATGAGTTCAACCATCAAGCGGGCGATCAAGCGTTCGTTCGAGCAGGCTGCGGCGCACTACGATGAAGCCGCCTTCCTGCAGCAGGAAATCGCGCGCCGACTCGACGATCATCTGGATGGGGTCAAAATCGCGCCGCAACGAATTCTGGATGCGGGCTGTGGTACCGGATTCGGCGCCAGTTTGCTGCGCGCGCGTTTTCCCCTCACCAACATCATTGGACTCGATCTGGCCGAGGCGATGCTGCATCAGGCGGCGGCTCGACTTCGCGGCGGCGCTTGGGCGCAATTACGTTCGCGTTTTTTTTCGAACATTCCGAATTACGCGCCACTGTGCGGTGATATCGAACATCTGCCGCTGGCGCGCGCCAGTCTCGACATGGCTTGGTCCAATCTTGCGCTGCAATGGGTCGGGGGCGGTATCGTCGGATTGCAAGCCAGTTTCAAGGAAATGCATCGCGTGCTGAAGCCGGGCGGCTTGTTCATCTTCGCCAGCTTTGGTCCGGATACCTTGCGCGAACTCCGCGAGGCTTCGGCCGGACTGGATGGCTATCAACATGTGAATCGATTCATCGACATGCACGATGTGGGTGATGCGCTGGTGCATGCCGGTTTCAGCAATCCGGTGATGGAAATGGAGCAGATCACCCTGACCTACGCCGATCTTCCCGCCTTGTTGCGCGACCTCAAGGCGATTGGCGCGCATACCGTGCTGGAAGGGCGGCGGCAAGGTTTGATGGGCAAGTCGGCGTGGCGCGCTTTGTCACGTAACTATGAAAAGTATCGTCAAGACGGTCGTTTACCGGCGACATACGAGGTGGTCTACGGCCATGCCTGGGCCGAACCGGCGCGAACGATCGAAGATGGTCGCCAGATCATCGAGTTTCGGCGTAATCGTTTATCTCGATGAGCACGCATGGATTCTTTGTCACCGGCACCGATACCGGGGTCGGCAAGACCTTGGTCAGCGCGGCGTTGCTGCATGCTTACGCCGGACTTGGCCAGCGTGTGATCGGCATGAAGCCGGTAGCCGCCGGAGCAGAGCTAATCGAAGGTGTTTGGGGCAATGAGGATGTGCGCCAGCTGTGCGCTGCGTCGTCTTTTGTCGCCGATTCGGCCTGGGTGAATCCCTATCTCTTGCGAACCCCTGTCGCGCCGCATATCGCGGCGGATTATCAAGGTGTGTCGATAGAACTGCCGCGCATTCGCGATGCCTATGAACATCTGGCGGCGCTGGCCGATGTGGTGATTGTCGAGGGCGCCGGCGGCTTCAAGGTGCCGCTGTCGCCGACCAAGGACAGCGCCGATCTGGCCCGATACCTCGGTTTGCCGATTATTCTGGTGGTCGGTATGCGTCTGGGATGTATCAATCATGCGTTATTGACGGCAGAAGCGATTGCGCAACGCGGCCTCGAACTGGTCGGCTGGGTGGCAAATAGGATCGATCCGGAAATGCGGGCCCCGGAAGAGAATATTGCGGCATTGAGAACGCGCTTGCCTTGTCCGATGCTGGCCGAGTTGCCGCATTCCGATCAGCCCGACGCAGGTTTGATGTCGGCGTTGATTGCGCCGAAAAAACTCGCCGCTTTGCTGATTTAGCCCGGATATTGCATGAATTTTCGCGCGCCCTCACGGGCCTCTTGTCCGCACTGGAAAGTTTTCCTCCACCCGTAAGGGGCCAGCCGGATTCGTAAGCCGCCAAAGCGTCAACGACACCGCTCAGTTGGGTGTATGAACAACTATGTCACTCCTTCGCAAAATTCCATTACAAACAATGGCCAGCACGATCATCACGCGAATTGATGAAATATCCGGGTTAGCTACATTTTCCGGCTGTCTCAGGGTGTTGCAAAAAGTTGTCGGGCATTCTTAATTTACTACCTGCATGTCCGAATCTCTGTTGTTTTGTGCGATTATCGCGGCGTCGATTTCAGATAAAAACCTCTAGTGGAGTGAGATATGGTTTTATCCCGCACCAGTCAATATGCCGTGCAGGCCTTGATTTACATTGCTACGCAGCCGGTCGGCGAACCGGTGCTCAACCGTGATATCGCCAGTCGGTTGAATGTGCCAGCCGCTTATCTGGCAAAGATTCTGCAAAACTTGTGCAAGCAAGGCGTGCTTGACTCTTTTCGCGGCCGTCTTGGCGGCTTCTGTTTGCGTGAAGGCATGCACCGAACTACTTTGATGCAAGTCTTGCTGTTGACTGAAGGGCCGGATTTCACCAAGAGTTGTATTCTGGGTTTGAAAGAGTGCTCTGATGCAACGGCCTGTCCGATGCACTTCAAGTGGATTCCAGTGAAGAAGAAGATTCTTGCACTACTCAACGAGATGAACCTGGAGGAACTGGCCAAGGCGGTATTGACTGGAAAGTATCGCCTGGCTGATCTTCCCGTCGCCGCGCTTCCTGCTTGAATATGCTGTTGGGCCGCTTTGGTCTTCTCCTTATGGTGTCGTTGGCGGTAGGTTGCGGCGCCGAAGCGAGGTTGGACTTCAAGGGTACGGATATTTCAAGTTCGTCGGCGTTATTGTTCGCACCCGTTCCGGAAAAGCGCCGTCTGGCATTGACCGATCACACTGGTCGCTCGGTCACGTTGGAGTCGTTCAAAGGCAAACTTGTTGTGTTGTTTTTTGGCTATACGCACTGTCCGGACGTTTGTCCAACCACGCTTTCGGATATGGCCCAAGCGTTGAAGTCAATGCGCGCCGAAGATGCAAGTCAGGTGCAGGTACTGTTTGTCAGCGTTGATCCGGCGCGTGATACGCCGGAAATTCTTCGCGCTTATGTGCCGTATTTTCACCCAGGTTTCTTGGGTTTATACGGCACGCCCGAGCAGGTGGCTGAAGCCGCGCAGGAATTCAGGGTCGTTTATCGAAAGCATGTCCAAGCGGGGGCGAGCGATTATTTGATCGATCACTCCGCCGGGAGTTATGTGCTGGACAAGCAGGGGCAGTCGCGACTTTATCTGCCCTATGCAATGTCAGCTGCCGATATTGCGCATGATCTTTCCGTGTTATTGAAGGCGAGTTGAAATGGTTGAAGTGGCTTTGTAATCTTGCGGGAGAGGGGCTTCGCGCACTATACTCCCGTGTCTTTTTCGCCGGCTTTTCGGCACTGAATTAAGCCGCCGGGATAGTCCCGGGGCGGCGGTAACTTAGGAGGCTTTATGTCTGCAACCAGCGTGGCTGCGACCGAGCAGTACGACTACGACATCATCAAGAAATTCTCCGTGATGGCCATTGTTTGGGCCGTAGTCGGAATGTCTGCGGGGGTTTACATCGCCTCCGAACTCGCTTGGCCGTTTCTAAATTTTGATAGCCCCTATCTTTCCTTTGGCCGCTTTCGCCCGGTGCACACAGGCGCGGTGATTTTCGGTTTTGGTGGTTCGGCCCTGTTCGCTACCTCGTATTATGTTGTTCAACGTACCTGTCAAACTCGCTTGTTCGCGCCGGGGCTGGCGACATTTACCTTCTGGGGATGGCAAGCGGTTATCGTATTGGCGGCGCTGTCTTATGTTTCGGGCTTTAGCCAAGGTCGTGAATACGCCGAAATGGAGTGGCCGATCGATTTGTTGATTCTGTTTGTCTGGGTCGCTTATGGTGCTGTATTCATTGGTACTTTGATGCAGCGCAAGCAGCCGCATATTTACGTGGCGAACTGGTTCTACCTGTCGTTTATCCTGGTAACTGCGTTATTGCATACCTTCAACAACATCGCGGTGCCGGTAAGCTTGTTCAGCTTGAAGTCATACAGCCTGTTTTCCGGCGCGCAGGATGCGATGACGCAATGGTGGTACGGTCACAATGCAGTGGGTTTCTTCCTCACCGCAGCCTTCCTCGGCATGATGTATTACTTCGTGCCCAAGCATGCTGGTCGCCCGATCTATTCCTATCGTCTGTCCATCGTTCACTTTTGGGCGCTGTCATTCATGTACATGTGGGTAGGGACCCATCACCTGCACTGGACTGCTTTGCCGGACTGGGCTTCCACCTTGGGGGCAACTTTCTCCATCATGCTGTTGCTGCCTTCATGGGGCGGCATGATCAACGGCATCATGACTTTGTCTGGCGCTTGGGACAAGTTGCGTACCGATCCGATCATGCGCTTCATGATCGTGGCTTTGTCTTTCTACGGCATGTCCACTTTTGAAGGCCCGCTGATGTCTCTGAAAGATGTCAATGCCTTGTCCCATTACACCGACTGGACCGTCGGTCACGTCCACTCGGGCGCGCTTGGCTGGGTTGCGATGATCGCCTTCGGTTCGCTGTATCACATGATTCCTAAACTTTGGAACACGCAGATATTCAGTGTTCGTCTGATCAATGCGCATTTCTGGCTGGCGACGATTGGCACCTTGCTTTACATCACCGCGATGTGGATTTCAGGGATATCACAAGGCTTGATGTGGCGTGCATTTGACGACTTTGGCAACCTGCAGTATTCCTTTGTCGAGTCGGTTGCGGCGATGCACCCGTTCTATGCCATGCGTGCAATCGGCGGCATGTTCTTCCTGACGGGAATGCTGCTCATGGCTTACAACGTTTTCGCGACTATTCGCCAGGGAGTGCGCGATGCAGCGTCTGCCCAGGCGCGTTCCGCCGTGGCGACAGCCTGAGAATAAAGAGGTTAGGACATGTTCAAGAATTTCAAACACGAAAAAATCGAAACCAATGCCGGATTGCTTTTGGTGTTGACCATGATGGCGGTCAGCATCGGAGGACTGGTCGAAATTGCGCCCTTGTTTTTCCTGAAAGATACGACGGAAAACATAGCCGGTGTGCGTCCCTATACGCCGCTTGAGCAGCGTGGCCGAGATCTCTACATCCGGGAAGGTTGCTATACCTGCCACTCCCAGATGATCCGCCCTTTCCGTGATGAGCAATTACGTTACGGTCATTACTCTCTGGCTGCGGAATCCAAGTATGACCATCCGTTCCAGTGGGGTTCGAAGCGGACTGGCCCTGACTTGGCGCGAGTGGGCGGAAAGTATTCCAACGAATGGCACGTCCAGCATTTGATCAAGCCCAAGTCTGTGGTGCCCGAGTCGGTCATGCCGAATTATCAATGGCTGCAGGAAACCAAGCTGGACGTATCTGATGTCGGGGATCGCATGCGTGCATTGCGCATGACTGGCGTGCCCTACTCAGCGAACGATGCTGAGTACCAACGCAACGTCAACCAGTTTGGCGAAGCGGTGGCAAAGACATTGCATATTCCGGATGCGCTGAAGAATCTGGTATCCCAGGCTCAGGAAGGTAACTTTGACGGTGATCGTTCGAGCGTTTCTGAAATGGATGCGATGGTCGCTTATTTGCAGGTGCTGGGTACGATGGTTGATTTCAGCAAAATCAAACCTGAAGATCTGGTGAAATTCCGCTGATGGATTGGTTTGCGCATCCAGAGAACACCAAGCCGCTAGGGCTGCTGATTTTTTTCGTCACCTTTTGCGCGATTGTGCTTTGGGTGTATGGCAGCAAAAAGCGGAGTGAAAAGCTGGAAGAGCACAAAAACATTCCATTTCTTGACGATGAAGACGAAGTGAAGGACAAGTCCAATGGCTGACAACACTCATAGCCAAGCAAAATCCACTGGCGTGCAAACAACGGGTCACGTATGGGACGGCGACCTTCAGGAGTTGAACAATCCGCTGCCGGTATGGTGGACCTACACGTTTTACGCAACCATGGTTTTTGCCTTGGCTTACTGGTTGGCTTATCCATCATGGCCAATAGGCAAGGGGTTCCTGCCGGGCATGAATACGATTACTTATGTCAATACCGAAGGTAAAGAGGAGTCTTGGCACTGGAATACGCGAGCCAAACTCCTGAAGGAAACTCAAGATGCGGTGATCGCTCAAAAGCCCTACTACGACAAGATTGCCGGATTGCCTTATGAGGAAATTGCCAAGGATCCCGAGTTGAGCAGTTTCATTGTTTCGGCTGGCAAAGCGGTTTTTTCTGACAACTGTGCTGCCTGCCATCAGGCTGGTGGGCAAGGCAAGGTCGGTTTCTTCCCCAATTTGGCCGATGATGATTGGTTGTATGGAGGAAGTTACGCCACAATCAATCAGACGCTTACCAAAGGTCGTCGTGGTTATATGCCACCGTTTAATGAATCACTTGAAGCTGGCCAGATCGACCAATTGGCGCATTATGTCTTCTCGCTTTCCGGTGGCAAGGCGGATCCTGCGAAAGTCGCCAAAGGAAAGGATTTGTTCCATTCACAAGCGGGTGCCTGCTATTACTGTCATGGTGACAATGCAAAAGGACGAATGGATATCGGCTCTGCAAATCTGACTGATCAAGTCTGGCTGTGGGCTGATGTGCCAGGTTCGCCTGATGATACGGTCAAGATCGATGCAATCAGGAAAGTTATTGTGGGTGGATTGAACAAGGGGGTGATGCCCGCCTGGGAAGGTCGTTTGAGCGCTGAACAAATTAAACTTCTGACGGTCTACGTTCACGAATTGGGCGGCGGTAAATAATCCTTTCCAACTTGGGTGCCGGCTAATCCAGTCGGCGTCCAGATTGGCAGGTCTCCAACCTGATTGGTGAAGGCCCCGGCAAGCCGGGGTTTTTCTTTTGTGTTTTCAGCAAGCGTGCGGTCAATGCGGCTTCGCTGAGCAGTCTTGCAGGTGATCGTGTGGACAATCAACAAGCTGGTAATGAACTCTATTTCAAGCGCGCGCCGATAGCGCCGCGTTCTGTAAAGGGGGCATTTCGCCGCTTCAAATCGGCGATTCTCTGGTTAGGTTTTTCCGTCTATTTCATTCTGCCCTGGTTACCTTGGTCGCGTCCTGATGCACCGTCGCAAGCGGTCTTGTTCGATATTCCCGGGCGGCGTTATTACATTTTTGATCTGACTGTATTTCCGCAGGACATCTTCTGGCTAGCCTTGCTTTTGTTCATGGCGGCAGTATTGCTGTTTTTTGCCACGGCGCTGGTGGGTCGTGCATTCTGCGGTTATTTCTGTTTTCAGACCTTGTGGACCGATGCTTTCATCTGGATTGAACATTGGATTCAGGGCGAACGGCCGCGCCGGATAAAACTGGCCAGAGAGCCCTGGAGTAACTCCGAAAAATTGTTAAAAGTGGGCTTCACGCGCTTGGTATGGGCTGCGGTGTCTTTCTGGACCGCGTTCACCTTTGTCCTTTATTTCTCGCATGCGACGGAAATGCTGGGAAGCTTCTTCAGTGGAGAGGCCGCCGCCGCCGCTTACATCACTATCCTGGCGCTATCGCTGACAACTTATTTGGCGGCGGGTGTGTTGCGTGAACATGTCTGTACTTTCATTTGTCCGTATGGTCGTTTTCAGAGTGTTATGTATGATCCTGAAACGCTGGCCGTCCATTATGACAAGCGGCGAGGTGAGGGCCAGAGCGGCAGAATCGCAGCGCGCAAAGGAGTTCGCACGCATGATGAGCGGTTGGCTCAAGGGCATGGCGATTGCGTCGACTGCGGTTTATGTGTGCAAGTTTGCCCGGTCGGTATCGATATCCGTGATGGTCTGCAATACAAATGCATTTCATGCGGTCTTTGTGTCGATGCCTGTAACACGATCATGGACAAGATGAGTTGGGATCGCGGTCTGGTTCGTTACGATTCAGAAGTGAATTTATCCAAGCCGATACCGGCGCCGGTCAAGTTGCACTGGAAGAGTCTCAAAGTCATGGGCTACGGTCTTTCGCTGATTCTCATGACGGCTTATCTGTTTTACGACATGACGCATCGCAACAGCTTCGAACACAGTATTCAGCAAATTCGGCAGCCCTTATTTGTTACCTTGTCTGATGGCTCAATTCGGAATCGCTATCAGATTCGCCTCACCAATATCTCTGGCGGCGAGGAGCGTTATCGCATTGATACGCGTGGTTTGCCTGAAGGCGCACTCGATCTGGGGAACTTTCGGGAAGTCAGTATCAAGAATGGCAGAAGCGTCATCATTCAAGCCAACGTTAAACTTGATCAGGTGCGTGCCGAGCAAATCGATAATTTCGACTTCGTGATTCAAACAGGTTCCGGTGAAACTGTGGTCGATCCCGCGCGCTTTTTTACCAGGCACTGAGTAAAGTTTCAGGTGGAGATTGTATGAATTTATTTGTTTCAATTTTTGGCGGGATGCTGCTGACCGTTATTTTGTTCGGTGTGGTGCGCGCTTTCCGTCTGTCCAATTTCTGGGCTGCGGTTATCGCGGCGGGACTGCCGAGTTTTGCCTACATGGCATATTCGGTCGCCAACTGGCCCGGCCTGGATGTTTTGACGATGCATGTTGTGGCTTTTCCGACCGTGGCGTTATTGCTGTTTCAAATCGGGGGCGCGAAAGATGCTCCTTATGAGAAAGTGCATTGGGCTCCGATGCTGATGATTGGTTTTTTCGTGATCATCACGATTGTGCTTGGGTCATTTGTCTATATCGCTGGCAAAGGGATTCCACCCTCAATGGCGCAGTGGTTTTTGCCCAATATTGAAGGGAAAACGGTATTCACCGGCTTTGCCGGTGTGGTCGCGCATGGTGGTGAGGCAAGCAAGAGCATTTCCCATTTTAGAAATATGGAGAACAAGCTTGCCAAGCTGGGCTGGAAAGTCGAGGTACAGGGGCTGGATGCGCTTCGACCTGGTTATCCCGGTGAGGTCCAGGTAGATATTCGCGACCAGCAGGGGAAGTCGGTTTCCGATGTCAAGGTAGGTCTAAAGCTAGGACGGCCAGGACAGACTGAGCCAAGCAAATATAATTTCGACGCAGCCACGAACGGAATTTATCTGGCTCAGATTTTGTTACCCGCATCGGGCGAATGGTTGGCCGCGCTTACGCTTGAAGGAAGAGGCGAGTTCATCGTTTTCGAGCGCGCCCTAGGCAAGGAATAAAATTGCGCCAGGTTGCACGCAACCTGGCTTCTAGCTGAAACTGGTTAGTTTCATATATAATCAGCAAGTTTTCTATGGGCTTCGGCCCATTTTTTATTTCTTATCATGGACTTACAGACACTTATTGAACCGATTTTGGCTGGTATGGGCTACGAGCTGGTTGCTTTAGAGCGCGCCGGTGGTGGCTTGTTGCGCCTTTATATCGACAAACCTGAAGGCATTGTTGTCGAGGATTGCGCGCGAGTCAGTAATCAGCTAACGCGCATGTTTTTGGTGGAAAACATCGAATACGAGCGACTTGAGGTTTCTTCGCCCGGCATGGATCGGCCATTGGTCAAGTTAGCCGACTTTGAGCGCTTTGCTGGTGAACGCGCCAATCTGCGTTTGCATGTCCCGCTTGAGGGTCGGAAACGGTTTACCGGTGTTTTGGGTGACGTTAAGGATGGGGTGCTGCAGTTGGAAGTGGATGGCGTAATGGTCGGAATCCAGCTTGCAGATGTCGATTCGGCACGTCTTGCCCCCGAGTTCGATACGCGCGTAAAAAAACCTGTGCGTGGGAAAAAGTGAATATCGATAGAGCCCCCGAAATGAGTTTGGTCGTGTGCCAGTTTGCGCGAATTGAGAGAGGTTCAACCATGAAAATGACCCGGAGGATGCAATGAGTCGGGAAATCTTGATGCTGGCGGATGCGTTGGCGCGTGAAAAGAATGTAGCGCCAGAAGTTGTCTTTGGCGCATTGGAGTCGGCGTTGGCGCATGCCACCAAGAAGCAATTCGAGGAAGATGCCGACGTGCGTGTCGAGATTGATCATAAAACGGGTGAATACCAGGCATTTCGATGCTGGGAAGTGTTGCCGGATGAGGCCGGGCTGGAGAATCCGGATCGACAATATCTGCTCTTCGAGGCCCGGGAATTCAATCCGGACATCGAGATTGGCGAGTTTATCGAAGAGCCTATTCAGGCCGTCGACTTTGGCCGAATTGGTGCGCAAGCCGCCAAGCAAGTGATTTTGCAGAAAATACGCGATGCCGAGCGTGAGCAAGTTTTGACTGATTTTCTGGCACGCAACGATGCCTTGGTGTCCGGTACGGTCAAGCGCATGGAGCGCGGTAGCGCCGTGATCGAGTCTGGCCGTATTGAGGGGCGACTCGAAAAAGATCAAATGATCCCGAAAGAGAATCTGCGTGTCGGTGATCGTGTGCGGGCCTATCTGGTGCGTGCCGAACGTGGCGGACGTGGACCACAGTTGATGCTTTCGCGTACTGCGCCGCAATTCATCATGGAACTGTTTCGACTTGAAGTACCCGAGGTTGAAGAGGGCATCGTCGAGATAAAAGCGGCTGCGCGTGATCCCGGGATGCGCGCGAAGATCGCGGTGAAATCCAACGATCCCCGCGTCGATCCGCAGGGAACGTGCATCGGCGTGCGTGGTTCCAGAGTCACTGCGGTGACCAATGAACTCAACGGAGAGCGGGTGGACATCGTCCTGTGGTCGCCCGATCCGGCTCAGTTTGTGATTAATGCCTTGTCGCCCGCTGTGGTGTCCAGCATTGTTGTCGATGAAGACAAACATGCGATGGATGTTGTGGTCGAGCCCGATCAAGTCGAAGTCGCGATCGGCCGCTACGGCCAGAATGTCCGCCTGGCTGCCGATTTGTGCGGTTGGACGATCAACATCCTGTCTGTCGAGGAAGCGGAGCATAAACATGAACAGGAGGCCTCCGGGCTGATCAAGATGTTCATGGTCAAGCTGGATGTCGATGAGGATGTTGCCCAGGTTCTGGTCGAGGAAGGTTTCACCAGTCTTGAGGAGGTGGCTTATGTGCCTCTTGCTGAAATGCTGGAGATCGAGGCTTTCGGCGAGGACACCGTCAATGAACTGCGTTCGCGTGCTCGCGACGCGCTGTTGACGGATGCCATTGTGCGTGAAGAAGCGGTTGAAAGCGCTGCCGCTGATCTGATGAGTGTGGCGGGCATGGATGCGGATACCGCAGCTGTGTTAAATGCCAAGGGCATTGTTAACGCCAAGGATCTGGCCGATCTGGCCGTCGATGAGCTGATTGAGCTTGTCGACATGGACGATGAGCGGGCCAAAGCGCTCATCATGACAGCGCGTGCGCCAATCCTGGCGGGGGCCTGACGAGGAAAAGCATGAACGTCGAACAGTTCGCAAGTGAGCTCAAGGTTGATCCCGCACTGCTGGTCAAGCAGTTGCAGGCTGCCGGGGTAACCGTTTACAGCACCGGTGATGTGCTGAGTGAGTCTGACAAGTCTTTGCTGCTGGATTATTTGCGCGGCAAGCATGGCGCTCAGGAGCCGAAGACCAAGATCACCTTGACGCGCAAGCAGTCAAGCGAGATCAAGACTGCTGACAGCTCTGGGCGCACGCGCACGGTGCAGGTCGAGGTGCGCAAGAAGCGTGTTCTGATCAAGCGCGAAGGCGCAAGCCATGAAGCAGCGGCGCATGAAGCTGTTGTCCATGAAGCTGTTGCCCTTGAGCAAGCGGTGCTTGAAGCCCCGATAGTCGAGGAAATCACGCTTTCGCCGGAAGCTGTGGCAATTGAAGCGACAGCAATTGAAGCTATGGCAATTGAAGCTATGGCAATTGAAGCGGTGGCTGAAGTCGAGATGGCATTGCCTGAAGCGCCGGTCGAGGCGACTGCTGTTGAGGCCGTTGTCGAAGCTGTGCCGGAAGTGCCAGAAGAAGTGCATCTGGAGTCGCCGGTCAGCGAAACAGTCGAGCCTGAGGCGGTTGAAGTCGAAGTGGAGAAGATCGAATCCACTGCGGTTGAAGAACCGCCCGTCCCGGTTGTGGAAATCGAAACGGTGGCGATTGAAGCGACGCCTTCCGCACCAGCGGTTAGACCATCGATTTTGAGTCCGGCTGAACGTCTTGCGCGGGAGCAAGAAGCCAAGCGGCATGCCGCTTTACGCGCTATTCAAGAGGCGGAACACAAGGCCAAGCAAGATCGAGAAGCTGCGCGGCGTCGTGCCGAAGAGGCTGCCAAGCAAGCCAAAGAAGCGCCGCCTGAAGTCAAGCCTCCCGTTGAGGTTCCTGCTGCCCCTGAGGCGCGTCCAATCGTCAAGCCTTCGGTCAAACCGAAAGCGGAAAAAGCCGTGGCCAAAAAGGGCAAGGTCGAACCCGTTGCGGGTAAACGCCCGGGTCTGAAGACGCGCGGAGGAAGCGATAGCGGCGATGGTTGGCGCAGCAAGAAAGGTCGTCATAAATCTGAACATGAACATGTCCCGCAAGCCCCCGTTGAGGCGGTGGTACGGGAAGTGCTGGTGCCGGAAACCATTAGCGTCGCCGATCTCGCACACAAGATGTCGGTGAAGGCGGCGGAGGTGATCAAGGCGCTGATGAAGATGGGGTCGATGGTCACCATCAATCAGGTACTGGATCAAGACACCGCGATGATTCTGGTCGAAGAATTGGGCCATATCGCCAAGCCGGCGCCAATCGATACGCCAGAATCCTATCTTGAAGAAAGTGGCGAGATATCCGAAGCCGTGCAGTTGCCGCGTGCGCCTGTGGTTACCGTCATGGGTCACGTCGACCACGGTAAAACTTCGCTGCTCGATGCCATTCGGCGGACAAAAGTCGCGGACGGTGAGGCCGGGGGTATTACTCAGCATATTGGCGCTTACCATGTGGAAACGACCCGGGGAATGGTCACTTTCCTTGATACACCGGGCCATGAGGCGTTTACCGCTATGCGTGCTCGCGGCGCAAAGGCGACCGACTTGGTGATTCTGGTGGTTGCTGCGGATGATGGCGTCATGCCGCAAACGCGCGAGGCGATACATCATGCCAAGGCGGCAAATGTGCCGATCGTGGTGGCGGTCAATAAGATCGACAAAGCCGAAGCGAATCCGGAAAAAATTCGCCAGGAAATTTCCAACGAAGGTGTAGTGCCGGAAGCTTGGGGTGGCGATGCGATGTTCGTCGACGTTTCCGCCAAAAAGGGCATCGGCATCGATGCGTTGCTGGATGCAATTTTATTGCAGGCCGAAGTGCTGGAACTGAAAGCGCCCGTCGATGCACCGGCAAAGGGGGTGGTAATTGAATCTCGTCTCGACAAGGGACGCGGTCCGGTGGCTACCATCCTGGTGCAGTCAGGCACGTTGAAGCGTGGGGATGTGGTGCTGGCGGGTTCGGCCTTTGGTCGCGTGCGCGCCATGCTCGACGAAACCGGCAAAGCGGTTGACAGTGCCGGGCCGGCTATACCGGTCGAAATACAGGGGCTTTCCGATGTGCCAGGCGCTGGCGAGGATATGCTGGTGTTGCCGAACGAGCGCAAGGCGAGAGAAATCGCCTTGTTCCGTCAAGGCAAGTTCCGTGACGTTACCTTGGCTCGCAAGCAGGCTGCGAAGCTGGAAAATATCTTCGAGAAAATGGGCGACGGAGAGGAAGCGAAATCTCTGGCCATCATTCTCAAGGCCGATATGCAAGGTTCTTACGAGGGTTTGGCGCATGCCTTGGCGAAACTCTCCACCGCAGAAGTCAAGGTCAATATCATCCATTCGGCAGTCGGCGCGATTTCCGAATCGGACGTCAATCTGGCTATTGCTTCTGGCGCGGTAATCATCGGCTTCAACGTGCGGGCTGATGCGCAAGCGCGCAAACTGGCGGAATCGAGCGATGTCGATCTGCGTTACTACAACATCATTTACGAAGCGGTAGATGACGTAAAAGCTGCGATGGGTGGCATGCTGTCTCCGGACAAGAAGGAAGTTGCCCTGGGACTGGCCGAAATTCGTCAGGTATTCCGGATTACCAAGGTGGGTGCGGTGGCCGGTTGCTATGTGCTCGAAGGGACGCTGAAGCGTTCGGCACGGGTGCGTGTGTTGCGCGATCATGTGGTGGTTCACGATGGCGAACTGGATTCTCTGAAACGTTTCAAAGACGATGCGCGCGAGGTGAAAGCCGGCTTCGAGTGCGGCTTGAACTTGAAGAATTTCAACGATATTCAGGAAGGCGATCAACTCGAATGTTATGAAGAGATCGAAGTGGCACGCACGCTTTGATTCCGGTTCAAGGGGCAAGGTTCAGAGGGCAGGGCCGACCCTGCCCCTCGTCTCTTTTTCCATTTTTCTTCTTATTCGCCTCCAAGCATGTCCAACAATAATCCCCGTTCTCGCCGTGTAGCCGAGCAAATTCGCCAGGAACTGGCAACGCTCATCATGCGCGAGGTGAAAGATCCTCGTGTGATGGGGGTTTCATTCACCGCCGTTGATGTCACTTCCGATCTGGAACATGCCAAGGTCTGGTTTACCACCTTCAATCCGGATCATCAGGCGGCACTCAAGGGCTTGCTCAGCGCCGCAGGTTTTTTGCGCAGCGAGTTGGCCAAGCGGATGACTATCCGCACGGTACCCAAGCTGAATTTTATTTATGACGAATCGGTCGAGCGTGGCGCGCATCTGTCGCACCTGATTGATCAGGCCGTGGCGGAGGATCGTCTTCGCCCACATGATTCGGAAGAAGAGACTATTGAAAATCGCCGCCCCGATGAAGCGCAAGCTTGATGGCGTCCTGTTGCTGGACAAATCGGCTGGCCTGAGTTCGAACACGGCTCTGCAAAAGGCAAAACGTCTTTATCGGGCGGAAAAAACGGGGCACACCGGTACGCTTGACCCCTTTGCCACCGGTCTTTTGCCGCTTTGTTTTGGCGAAGCCACCAAGTTTTCGCAATTTCTGCTTGATGCCGACAAGAAATATCTGGCGATCGTAAAACTGGGTGTGCGAACCAGCAGCGGTGATCCTGAAGGTGATGTGATCGCGCAACGTCCAGTCAATGTCACAGAGGCGGATGTGCTCGCCGCGCTGCCCGGTTTTCTTGGCGAAATTGAACAGATGCCACCAATGTATTCAGCGCTTAAACATGCTGGGCGACCGCTTTACGAATATGCGCGCAAGGGCATTGAAATAGAGCGCAAGGTGCGCCGTGTCATGGTGCATGCGATTGAAGTGGAATCCTTTTCCGGGGATATCTGCCATTTGCGTGTGCATAGTGGAAAAGGGTTTTATGTTCGAGCGCTTGCGGATGATCTGGGTGAACTGCTTGGTTGCGGCGCCCACCTGCATGCCCTGCGCCGTACCGGCGTAGGCCCGTTTCAAATTGAGCAAGCGCGGACGCTGGAAGACTTGTGGGATCTGGATGAACCGCAGCGAGACGCTTGTTTGCTGCCGGCGGATATCCTTGCCCAGTCGCTGCCGCAACTGCATCTGGATATCGAAGCCGCTTGGCAGATATGTCATGGCCAAGCGATATGGCTGCCACGACTGTCAGTCGGGCAACAGTTTCGTCTGTATGCGCCGGATACCCGCTTCCTGGGTGTCGGCGAAGTCGATCATGAAGGCAAGGTAGCGCCAAAACGATTGGTCGTAACTTGATTTACCCCCATGAATTGCTTGAGAAATTTAACCCCGCGCGAGTAGAATTCGCGTTTTTCGTTGGAGTATCCCAAATGAGTGTTACCACTACCCAAAAGGCCCAGATTGTCCAGGATTACCAGCGCGCAGCCGCAGATACAGGTTCTCCGGAAGTTCAGGTCGCCCTGCTGACCGCCCGTATCAATGATTTGACCGGTCACTTCAAGACCCATGCCAAGGATCACCATTCACGTCGTGGTCTGCTCAAGATGGTCAGCCGCCGCCGCCGTCTGCTCGACTATCTCAAGGGTGAGAGTGCCGAGAGCTATACCAATTTGATTCGTCGCTTGGGCCTGCGCAAGTAAATTGCACCTCCAGCGCGCCCCGCAGCGGGGCAGGCAACTCATTGTTTCAAGCAATCATCGCAAACAGCGCGGTATCCGCAAGTAAGCAGACAGATTAGGAAGAGAGCAGCGTGAATCCAGTCAAGAAATCATTCCAGTACGGACGTCATACCGTCACCCTGGAAACAGGCGAAATAGCTCGCCAAGCCACAGGCGCGGTAGTTGTGAACATGGACGATACCGTGGTGCTGGTCACCGTGGTGGCGAAAAACGAGGTCAAGCCCGGCCAGGATTTCTTCCCGCTGACTGTCGATTATCAGGAAAAAGCTTATGCCGCAGGTCGTATTCCTGGTGGCTTCCTGAAGCGGGAGGCAAACAACTCGACGAAAGAAACCTTGATCAGCCGCCTGATCGATCGTCCGATACGTCCGCTGTTTCCGGAGGGCTTCTTCAATGAGGTGCAGGTTGTCGCCACGGTGATGTCGGCGAACCCGGAAGTCGATTCCGATATCCCCGCTTTGATCGGTGCTTCCGCAGCCATGGCGCTGTCCGGACTGCCGTTTGATGGCCCGGTGGGTGCGGCTCGGGTTGGTTACATCGATGGTCAGTATGTGCTGAACCCGACGACTACCGAACTGAAATCCAGCAAACTGAATCTGGTTGTAGCGGGTACCGAAAGCGCCGTGTTGATGGTTGAATCGGAAGCAGATCAGTTGCCGGAAGACGTCATGCTGGGCGCCGTGGTGTTCGGTCATGAGCAGATGCAGGCCGCTATCGACGCCATCAATGATCTGGCCGATGTGGCCGGCAAGGATGCATGGGATTGGACCGCACCGGAAACCGATGCCGTGATGCTGGAAAAGATGAATGGTCTATGCGCCGACGCGCTTTCCGCCGCCTATTCCATCAAGCAGAAGCAAGCCCGCGTAACTGAAATCGACGCTATCCGCAATCGGGTTCTTGGCGAACTGATTACGTCGGAAATGGATACCACCCAAGTTAATGCTATCAAGGACATGTTCCATGCCCTCGAAGCCAAGGTGGTGCGTGGCCGTATCCTGGCGGGTGAGCCGCGTATCGATGGTCGTGACACGCGCACTGTTCGCCCCATCACCATTCGTACAGGCGTATTGCCGCGCACGCATGGCTCGGCTTTGTTTACCCGCGGTGAAACCCAGGCCCTGGTGGTCGCCACGCTGGGTACCGGCCGTGATGAACAAGTTGTCGAAGCGCTTACCGGCAACTACAGTGACCATTTCCTGCTGAACTACAACATGCCCCCCTTTGCCACCGGCGAAACCGGCCGCATGGGCGCGCCCAAGCGTCGGGAAGTCGGTCATGGTCGTTTGGCCAAGCGTGCCTTGGCGGCTTGTATGCCGAGCAAGGAAGATTTTGGCTACACCATCCGGGTTGTCTCCGAAATCACCGAATCGAACGGTTCATCCTCGATGGCTTCTGTCTGCGGCGGAAGTCTGGCAATGATGGATGCGGGCGTGCCGTTGAAGGATCACGTCGCCGGCATCGCTATGGGCCTGATCAAAGATGGCAACCGCTTCGCCGTTTTGACCGATATTCTGGGTGACGAAGATCATCTCGGCGATATGGACTTCAAGGTCGCCGGCACCAAGAATGGTGTCAATGCCTTGCAGATGGATATCAAGATACAGGGCATCACCAAGGAAATCATGCAGGTTGCGCTGACCCAGGCGCGCGAAGCTCGCATGCATATTCTGGGTATCATGGAACAGGCCGAAGCTACCCCGCATGAGATGAGCGCCTTTGCTCCGCGCATCATCGCCATGAAGATCAATCCGGAGAAAATCCGCGACGTGATCGGTAAGGGTGGCGCGGTGATTCGCGCCCTGACTGAAGAAACCGGCACCCAGATCGATATCGACGAGAGTGGCAATATCAAGATCGCCTGTACCACGACCGAATCTGGTGAGTTGGCGCGCAAGCGTATCGAAGACATCACCGCAGAAGTCGAAGTTGGTCGTACCTATGATGGCACCGTGCTGAAAATCCTCGATTTCGGTGCAATCGTTAATGTATTGCCGGGCAAGGATGGATTGCTGCACATCTCGCAAATCGCTCACCAGCGCGTCAACGCGGTTACCGACTTCCTCAAAGAGGGGCAAACCGTGCAAGTCAAGGTATTGGAAACTGACGAGAAGGGTCGCATGCGTCTGTCAATGAAGGCGCTGATTGAAACGATTCCTTCCGCCCCGTTTACCGAAGCGGCAACTACGCCAACTGAATAAAGTCTACAAATTCTTGTTGGTATTAAAAAAACGGCCTTCGGGCCGTTTTTTTATTTTCGAATCTACGATTTTTTGAATCAGGGTCGATAAGCGCAGCGCATCCGCACTACCTCTGAGTAATTCCGAATGTTTGCTTTGTCTGTCGGGTTCCGGCTTTGCGCAAACCTGGTTTATTCATGGACAGTCTGCTACGAGTTTGAAGCCTGATTGCCACCAATCAAATCACGGAATCCTTGCCACCAGCGTTTACGGTTTTGTGGTACGGAATGGATCGGGGTCAAGTCGCTGGGGGGAATTTGTGACATGACCCAGCCGGGGAGAATCCGGTTCTTGCTTGAGCCGCAGGATGTGCCGAGGTGGTTAGGGTCGTAGATTTTGATCAGTTTCGGGTTGTCGAGATTGTCCGCATAAACGATGCCGCAATAATCCTCATGATGTTCTTTGCGCAGCAGGGCGTCGATCTCTTGAATGAATGCTGAAACGTGTTCGCCGTCGGCCGGGTCAAGAGGGCGGTCTTCCCCGATTGCATAAAGATACCAGCCCGCATTCGTATCTACTTTCAACCAGAAAGTGCTGAGTTGCTGCCAAGACAGCAAGCTGTAAAGCATGCCGTTGAACATGGCGTCAAAATCATTGAATTCTGTAGCGGTAGCATTCATGAGACACCTGGGAAGCGCGTTAAAATCAGCATTCTACCTTCCCCCAAGCAATCGATTAAACGCTTCTTATGAGGACAAACATGATCAAGGCACTGCTATTTGATGTAGATGGAACTTTGGCTGATACCGAGCGTGATGGTCATCGGCCCGCCTTCAATGCCGCTTTTCAGGAATTTGGTCTGGATTGGAACTGGGATGTGGCGCTGTACGGCCAACTTCTTGCCGTTACCGGCGGCAAGGAGCGGATGAAGTATTACGTTGAAAACTTCCGCCCGGATATCGTCAAGCCGGCTGACTTCGATGAGATGGTCGCCCGGTTGCACAAGGCAAAAACCGCCCACTACACCCGCATGTTGGGGCAGGGCGGCATACCGCTGCGGCCTGGTGTTAAGCGTTTGTTGCTCGAGGCGCGTCAGCGAGGCCTGATACTAGGTGTGGCGACCACCACAACACCTGAAAATGTCACCGAATTGCTGCGTCATAGCCTCGCTCCAGATGGGCCGGAATGGTTTCAGGTGATTGCGGCTGGCGACATCGTTCCCGCCAAGAAGCCTGCCTCGGATATCTATGACTGGGCCATCCAACAACTCGGCTTGAAGCCGGAGGAATGTGTGGCCTTCGAGGATTCCGAGAATGGTATTCGCGCCTCGCTGGGGGCGAACTTGAGAACTGTGGTCACGATTAACGACTACACGCGTGATCACGACTTCAGCGGAGCAACTGCTGTCCTTACCGATCTGGGTGAGCCGGATGCGCCTTATGAACGTCTGGATGCCGCAGGGCGGGGCGAGCGCGGCGTGCTGGATCTGGCCCGACTGCAATCCTGGCTGGATTGAGTGCGCCGGCCTCAACGCAGTTGTATTGGCGTTGGGGCCGGGTTTTAGTGCTGTAAAGCCGCTTCCAGCGTGTTTTGCAGCAGTGTCGCGACTGTCATCGGCCCAACGCCGCCCGGCACTGGTGTGATCCAGCCAGCCTTGTCCAGCGCGGCTTTGAATTCCACATCGCCTGCCAGACGCCCATCATCCAAACGGTTGATGCCAATATCGATGACGATGGCCCCGGGTTTTATCCATGCACCGCGCACCAACTCGGGTCGACCGACCGCAGCAACCACGATATCCGCCTGGGCGACATGGCCGGGTAAATCGACTGTAGCCGAGTGACAAATCGTAACGGTACATCCCGCCAGAAGAAGTTCAAGCGCCATCGGGCGGCCAACATGGTTTGATGCGCCGACGACGACCGCGTGTTTGCCGCGCAGGGGCTCGCCAGTGCTTTCCAGCAAACGCATCACGCCATAAGGCGTGCATGAGCGTAACAACGGATTGCGAACTGCAAGCCGGCCTACGTTGTAAGGGTGAAAGCCATCAACATCCTTGCCTGGCAGAATACGTTCAATCACCGTTTCAGCGTCGATATGACTTGGCAGAGGTGCTTGCACCAGAATTCCATCGATTGAAGAATCCATATTCAGTTGGTCAATCAGTGCCAAAAGCTCAGCTTGAGATGTTGAGGCGGGGAGATCGTGAGATATCGAGATAACGCCCGATTTTTCGCAAGCCAGCCGCTTGTTGCGCACATAGATACTGGAAGCGGGGTCATTGCCAAGCAGGATTACCGCAAGCCCGGGTGCGCGTAGTCCGGCCGCCAAGCGTTCATCAACATGGTGTTTGATATCAATTAGCAAACTATCGGCGAGTGATTTGCCATCGATCAGGCGGGCGGTCATGGTGAGCTTCATTCAAAAATAAACATGTAATTTATTTCTGCGCCTTCGGGGTGTAGCGCAGCCCGGTAGCGCGCTTGCTTTGGGAGCAAGATGTCGGAGGTTCGAATCCTCTCACCCCGACCAAAATAGTTCCCGGCTATTAATTCCGAATGCCCGCGGGAAAGCTGCCCGTAGCTCAATTGGATAGAGCACCAGCCTTCTAAGCTGGGGGTTACAGGTTCGATCCCTGTCGGGCAGGCCAGTTTCAATGGCGGTGGTAGCTCAGTTGGTAGAGCACCGGATTGTGATTCCGGTGGTCGTGGGTTCGATCCCCATCCATCGCCCCAAATATTTAATGACTTACAGCGTTTTTTCGGTAAACGAGAAATGCGCGATAAGTTAATGGCCATTGAGCAGACAAGCTTCTTTGTCAACTATCAAGAAGTTTTTGCCCGAGAGTATCAGCAAGCATGGCGCTGGGAGCTTGTAGATTCCAGGAATGGCGTCTCTCGCTACTCAACAGTCATTCCCGCCTATGTCCAACCCCAACCTTTCCTCCTTCATCTGGTCCGTCGCCGATCTGCTGCGCGGCGACTACAAGCAATCCGAATATGGCAAGGTCATCCTGCCATTCACCGTGCTGCGCCGTCTCGATTGCGTGCTGGAGAAGACCAAGGGCATCGTGCTGATCGAAAAGGAAATCCGTGAAGCGGCTGGGCTGAATCCGGAACCCTTCCTGCTGCGCATCTCCGGCCAGCTCTTCTTCAACACCTCGCCGCTCGACCTGAAGAAACTGATGGGCGACC
>JAIFKV010000007.1 GCA_020049415.1 Betaproteobacteria bacterium | reverse complement strand
AAGTGGCGTTGGTTGAACGAGTTGGATTGATTCATGCAGACCTGAGCATCGGCGCCAATGTCGCTGCGGCGAAGGCGTTGCGGGCGAATGGCGGCATCAGTTCGCCCGGGTTCAAACTGCATGGCGCGGGTTTCATCGTGACGCCGGAGGAAGTAGCCAATCTGGAAGCCGATGCGCCGATCAAACCCTACCGCAATGGCCGCGATCTCACAGATCGGCCGCGCGGCGTCATGTTGATCGATCTGTTCGGCCTGACTGCCGACGAAGTGCGCGCGCGTTATCCGGCCGTTTTTCAGCGTGTGTTGGAGCGGGTGAAACCGGAGCGGGACCACAACGCCCGTGCCTGCTACCGCGACAACTGGTGGCTATTCGGCGAGCCACGCAAGGATTTGCGGCCGGCACTCACTGGCTTGCCGCGCTATATCGCCACCGTCGAAACCGCCAAGCATCGGGTGTTTCAGTTTCTCGATGTGTCCATTGCGCCGGACAACATGCTGATCTGCATCGCGCTCGATGACGCCTACACGCTGGGTGTGCTGTCCAGCCACGTGCATGTCGTCTGGGCGCTAGCAACAGGCGGCACGTTGGAAGATCGCCCGCGCTATAACAAAACCCGCTGCTTCGAAACCTTCCCCTTCCCCAACGCCGAAAACCGAAGCCGCATCGCCGAGTTAGCCGAGCAACTCGACGCGCTGCGCAAGCGCGTGCTGGCCGAACACCCCGACCTGACGCTGACCGGCCTCTACAACGTGCTGGAAAAGCTGCGCGCTCTGGATAACGTCAATAACGTAGGGCGGAAAAGCGGCTTTATCGCGCCTTCCGCCGAATGTGTGACGACCAACCTGTCTGCATCGCTCACCGCCAAGGAAAAGGACATCCATCAACGCGGCCTGGTCGGCGTATTGCAATCGCTGCATGTCGAACTCGACACCGAAGTGCTGGCCGCCTACGGCTGGGCCGATCAGCCTGACACGGCAACCCTGCTTGACCGCCTTACCGCGCTGAACACCCAGCGCAGTACCGAAGAAGCCGCCGGCAACGTGCGCTGGCTGCGGCCGACGTTGCAAAGCCCGACCAGCGTGCCGACAGGCGTGAGCCTGTCCTCGATGAGCCAGCTGGAAATCGCGGATACGCCGGCGCCGGTCACCCCGGCCGCCAAACACCCCTGGCCGGCCAGCCTGCCGGAACAGGTCGCCGCCGTCGCCCGAGTGCTGGCGGCTTCGCCCATCCCGCTGTCCGAAACCGCGATCGCCGCCCGCTTCAGCGGCAAAGGGGCGTGGAAAAAACGCCTGCTTCCATTGCTGGAAACTTTGGTGGCGTTGGGTCGGGCGCGGGTAGTGAATGGCACATATGTCAGTGAGTGAAATTGGCGTACGGGATAACGTACAACCCTTGCGTCATTTCAATGGAGCATTACACCAATGAAGACGCTGACTGTCAGCGATACCCGCGCCAATCTCAATCGTTTGATCGACGAAACCGCCGCCAGCTACACGCCCATCGTCATCGCCGGCAAGCGGAATTTCGCGGTGTTAGTGTCCCAGGAAGCTTGGTCAGCGATTCAGGAGACGCTGTTCCTGCTGGCGACTCCCGGTATGCGGGAATCGATTCAAGCCGGGTTGGCCACGCCGGTTAGGGAATGTGCGCCGGGGCTGGATTGGTGAGTTGGCAACTTGTAATCACCAAACCGGCGGAAAACGATACATAAAGCAAGAAATCCAGCGTCGTAGCGACATGCATTTGTTGCAGTTAGCGCATCGCCACGCCGGCGATATTGGCAAACCGAGCCACCCGCCTACCGCCAGACAGCGCTTCTGCGATTTTGCATTGGAACGATTGGCTCATGTCCCTATGTCAACGCCGACCGTTAAAGAACGCAAGACACCATCAAAAGCGCCGCCGCCCCGGAGCGGCTTCTATCCGGCATGGGCATCAGTCATCTGCATGATGCCAGCGCCCACCCGTTCGCCTTGATGCTTGTGGTTTGCCGTATCGGCGCATCCGCATGATCGACATCTGATCTGAAACATCCGATTCGATGCCGGAAAGTTACCAGCGCCGATGATCCCGACGGTCATCAAAACGAGAAGCGCGATCGTCACGCCAGCCATCGCGGCCATAATCGCGGCGCTCATAGCGCGGTTCATCTGCGTAGCGCCAACCGTGCGTCTTGCTTGGCACCACCATTACCGGTTGAACGTAACGTACTCGAGGAGCTTGATAGACAATCGCCGGAGGCGGCGCTTGAAATTCGCGACGCGGAACATGCACGACGCGACGATGATCATCATCCGCCGCCGCCACGCCGACCATTGCGCCAAAGAATCCACCGACGATCGCGCCATCGCGCCCGCCCACCATATTGCCCAACACCGCGCCGGTACCCGCGCCAATCAGCGCACCGGCGAATTCATCGGAAGCCATCGCATTGTTTCCAAAGGCGGTCAAACCTGCCATCAGCATGATGGGGGCTACAAATTTTGCTTTCATGATCAACTCCATTGTTTGTTGGTTGGAACGCTTCCAGATTAGGCGCACGCTGTTTGCGTTCGGTTTCCGCCGAGTAAGCGAGTGTTACAGGCTGTTTCAAGGCCCGATTGCCAACTGTTGCATCCGTTCCGCATCCGCCCTGTCGGAAAACCTTGCTCAAATCAACGTTGAAGCCGATGCGGGGAACATGGCATAACAGCGCCATCGAATCACTCCGCAAAGCCGTCCAAAATGAAGCCTTACGCCGAATCCTGCGAACAGAACCGCGCCCCTATTCAGGCCGTGCTGAAGGTAGTCTTCGCTGACCGCAAACACGTTCTGGAGATCGCTAGCGGCACTGGCCAGCACGCGGTTTATTTCGCTTATGCCTTGCCGCATCTGACCTGGCAAACCAGCGAATTACCGCTCAACCATGCCGGTATTCAAGCCTGGCTGGATGAAATGCAATTACCCAACGTCCTGCCGCCGCTGGCGATCGATGTCAACGATGCACACTGGCCGGTGACCACGGTGGACGCCATTTTCAACGCCAACACCGTGCATATCGTCGCCTGGCCGGCGGTGGAGCGGATGTTCGCCGGCATCGGCCGGGTGCTCGCGGTGGGCGGCATTCTGTGCATTTACGGGCCGTTCAACTACGGCGGCCAGTTCACCTCCGAGAGCAACGCACGTTTCGATGTCTGGCTGAAGAATCGCGACCCGGAAAGCGGTGTGCGCGATTTCGAAGCCATCAATCGGCTTGCCGAAGCGCAAGGACTGACCTTGCTGAAAGACATCGACATGCCCAGCAACAATCGCACCTTGGTCTGGCAACGCACGGCGGCCGCGCTGTGAACCTGCGCATCGTCGAAAACCTGGCGGAAATCCCCGCCGAAAAGTGGGACGCGCTACGGGAAAAACAGCCGGGCAACAACCCGTTTCTGGCGCATGCCATGCTGCTGGCGTTACAGGAGAGCGGCTGTGCGACACCGGCCACCGGTTGGCGGGCGCAATTTCTGACCCTCTGGCAAGGCGATCAACTCACCGGCGCAATGCCGCTGTATCTTAAAACCCATTCCTGGGGCGAATTCGTTTTCGACTGGGCCTGGGCGGAGGCCTATCAGCGCCACGGTTTGGACTATTACCCGAAGCTGGTTTGTTCGGTTCCCTTTACCCCAGTCGCCGGCGCGCGACTGCTGGCCGATTCCGCCGCAACTCGCGCGCAACTGATCGATGCCGCGCTGCAACTGGCGAAAGACACCGGCGCATCTTCGCTGCACTGCCTGTTTCCACCGGAAAGCCAGGCGCTGGAAATGCAGCAACACAGCATGCTGCTGCGTCGCGGCGTGCAATTGCACTGGCACAACCCCGGCTACGCCGATTTCGCCGATTACCTGTCCGGCATGCGGCGCGACAAGCGCAAGAAGATTCAGCAGGAACGCCGCAAAGTGAACGATGCCGGCATCCGCTTTCAGCATCTGCGCGGCGCGCAGATCACCCCGCGACACTGGGAATTTTTCATGCGCTGTTACACCCGGACGCATCAACAATTCAATTCCCCGATTGCACTGAACCTGGATTTCTTCCTCCGCGTCGGCCAGACCATGGCGGATAACATTCTGCTCATCGTGGCGCTGCGCGACGATGCACAGGGCGAACAGTTGATCGCCAGCGCGATCAACTTTCATGACGACCACGCGCTTTATGGACGTTCCTGGGGCACGCTGGAATTTCACCCCGGCTTGCACTTTGAAACCTGCTATTACCAAGCCATCGAGTTCTGCATCGACAACAAGATTGCCACCTTTGAAGGCGGCGCCCAGGGCGAGCACAAACTCTCGCGCGGCTTTCTCCCGGTCACCACCTGGTCGGCGCACTGGTTGGCGCACCCGCGCTTCGCCAGCGCGGTAGAAGACTTCTTGCGCCGCGAAACCGGCGGCATCGAACGCTATATCGACGAACTCAACGAAAGCAGCCCGTTCAAGCGCCAGGCCAGCGAAGAATCAGACCCCCGACCCGGCTGAAAACTGGCCGATGACGCCTGCATTTGCCAGCCCCTGTGGCCATCCTGGTGGCACAAGCAGTGTCGGATTCGTACTCGGGGGTTTCGCCATTGAAATGGGCGTGCAGCAGAATCAGCTCATCGGCGCGATCATCGGGATGCACCAAGCGTTCCCTACTGCTGACATGCGCTTCGCTTTCGTCGCTGCGGTAACCCAGCATCAAACATCAGCGCTCGCTAAATCGAGTTTTCCCGCTGCGCGCAACCCAGCGCGTCTAGTGCAGGGCGGAAGGCGCCACGCTTTTCCACCCTACTTGCTTAGGCATCCGGGGTGCTGCGGGCCCATCGATGCACCGAGCGGGGTGAGCACGCAAGCTTGGCCCATCCTTGCGTTATTTCGTAGCATACGAGTTGCCGGAGAATGTCGCGTTTCCTCTTCGGGTTGTTTGTTCCGCCTTGAGCTGCTTGCCAGAATCTGACCGGCCTCGACGCGGTCGCCTTCTCGCAGGCGCAGTTCAAGCAACTGCCCTTCTTCCTGGTTAACCACTTTCATCGGTCAAGGCACGCAGACTGCCGGCGTGGTCGGCGGCGAAGCCGAGTTGGTCGGCGCTGACTTTGACCAGTTCAACCAGATGCGGACGCGGCGTCTTTTCAGCTTTCTTCGCCTCCGGCTCGGCGCCACAACCGTTCAGGAGAAGACAGGTGCCAAGACCCGCTAACGAAAACTGAAAACAGAAAACGACCAGGATGATTGGTCATGGTGAGCGATCGACGCAGACGAATGGCGTGGAGAATTCGTGATTGAAGCGGGCCGAGGAATCAGCCACCGCCGGCAATGACTCGCGCCCGCGCCGCGCCCGCTTGCAAGTCGCCAATGATGGCGACATGTTCGAAGCCATGCCGCTGGAATACCGCCAGCACTTCCGCCACCGCTTCCGGCGCGCACGCCACCAGCAAACCGCCGCTGGTCTGTGGATCGGTCAGAAGGGCTTGTTGCCAGTCGGCGCAGCCGCTGAACAACTCGACATCGTGGCCATAGCTCGCCCAATTTCGCCCGCTGGCGCCGGTGACGAAGCCGGCTTGCGCCAGTTCGGCAGCGCCGGTCAGCAGCGGCAGATCAGCCAGTCGAATGTTCGCCGTCAGTTTCGATCCACGCGCTAGTTCGAGACCGTGACCGAGCAGACCGAAGCCGGTGACATCGGTCATCGCATGCACGCCTGCGAGGCGACCGAGTTCGACGCCCGGGGTATTGAGTTGGGTGGTGGATTCGATCATTGCGCGGTAACCCGCCGCCGGCAGCGCATCTTTCTTCAGCGCCGCCGAAAAGATGCCGACGCCGAGGCCCTTGCCGAGAATCAGAATGTCGCCCGGCTGGCCGGCGCTGTTCTTTTTAACGTTGCGCGGATCGACCACCCCGATCGCGACCAGGCCGTAGATCGGCTCTTGTGAATCGATCGAATGGCCGCCGGCAATCGGAATCCCCGCCGCCTTAGCCGTCGCTTCGCCCCCGGCCAGGATGGCGCGGATGATGTCGTGCGGCAGCTTGTCGATCGGCATGCCGACCAGCGCCAAGGCAAACAACGGCTGGCCACCCATGGCATAGACATCGGAAATCGCATTGGTCGCGGCGATGCGGCCGAACTCGAACGGATCGTCGACGATGGGCATGAAAAAATCGGTGGTGGCGACGATGGCCTGGGTGTCGTTCAACTGCCATACCGCCGCGTCATCGCTCGACTCGATGCCTACCAGCAGATTCGGAAAGCCACTGCTCAAACCCTTGGTAAACGGGGTGTCGGAGAGAATTTTCTCGAGTACCGCCGGCGCGATCTTGCAGCCGCAACCGCCGCCGTGCGAGAGGTGAGTAAGGCGAATCGGGGACAGGACGGGGTCGCTCATGGCTGGACTCTGATCAGATAAAAGGGGGTTAAAAACAATCGCGCAAATCAATGCGCGGACGGCCCGTTGGCAGGACGAATGATGCCGCCAAGACGGGAGAACCGCCCCACCAGCAACGCCCCCGCGAATAACGCGACCAGCAAAGCCAAAAAGGCCCGATTACCCCAGACCATGAACGGCGTCTCGCCACTCAAGCCTTGCGCCTTGCCGCTCAAGGCGGCAGTGGTAAACGGCGCCAGTTGCGCGCGCACCCTGCCCTTCTCGTCGATGATGGCGGTAATGCCGGTGTTGTTGGCGCGCAGTTGCCAGCGGCTGGTTTCCAGCGAGCGCATGGCGCCAATCTGCAAATGTTGCCAAGGCGCCCAACTATCGCCAAACCAGGCGTCGTTGCTGACATTCACCAATAGCGTGGCGTCGCGGGCAGCGTGAATTCGTTCCTCGCCGAAGACATCCTCATAACAGATATTCACCGCCAGTTTCTCGCCGCCGGCGGCCAGCGCCGGTTGATCGAAGCGGCCGCGAGCGAAGTCGCCGAGCGGGATCGACATCATGTTTACCGCCCAGCGAAAACCGAACGGCACAAACTCGCCAAACGGAACCAGATGCGCCTTGCTGTAACGCGCCGCGGGCGAACTGCCCAGGTTGATGACGCTGTTGTAGTAACGCGGCAGGCCGTTGGCGTCATAACCGTCGTCCTCGGGAATGCCCAGCAGCACATCGCCATCGCGTGCTTTGGCGTGGTCGCCAAGCAAGTCCAGGTAATCGCGCGGAATATCGGAACGAAACAACGGCACGGCGGTTTCCGGCAAGATGATCAAGCGCGCCTCACTGGCCAGCACCGCGTGCGCGTAATGACGCAGTGTTCCTTCAAGCTTTTCCGGAAGGAACTTGATGTCCTGCGCGATATTGCCTTGCAGCAAGCTGACGCTGACCGGCGCGCCAGTCGGTCGCGTCCAGTCATGTTGTTGCAGTGCCCAGCCCCCCAACCAGAGCAAGACGAGAAAGCTGATCGCCGGTTTGGGTCGGCTGGCGCTTACCACCAACGCCGCCGCCGAGAGCGCCACCAGCAGGCTCACGCCATACACCCCAAGCACCGGCGCGTAACCGGCCAGCGGACTGACCGGCGCTTGCGAATAACCCAGCGCCAACCAGGGAAAGCCGGTAAAAATCCAGCCACGCGTCCACTCCAGCAGCGCCCAGGCGGCAGGCAGGGCGAATGCAATGCGAGCCGTTCCCGGCGCGGCGACTCGGGCGGCCAACGCCAAGGCCAGGCCCGGCAGCAAAGCGATGAAGGCGCAGAACAGCAAAGTGGCCACCGCCGCAATCGGCGCGGGCATGCCGCCATAGGTGGAAATACTGATGAATATCCACGACACACCAAACAGAAACAGGCCCAGGCCATAGCTCCAGCCGAGCAGAAAAGCGCGTCCGGGCGCAGCCTCGCGTGCCAGCCAGAACAATCCGGCCAGGGTCAGGAGCGGAATTGGAAACCAGCCAAACGGGGCGAAACCCAGCGGCGTCAGCGCCCCCAACAAGGCGGCGATAGCGTAAGGAATGAGGTTGGAGCGCATATTGAGAAGACGCGTCACCCCGGGTCAGGAACCTGCCGGACTATGGTCGTCGATAGCGATAATCGACCCCGCCGCAGTCGATTTGCAGCCGACGATTCCAAAGTCCGACAGGCTCCAAGCCAGGATCCAGTCGGCGCCGCAGCGAGACGTATCGTCTGACGCGCCCACCCTGGATTCCCGCGCGAGCAGGAATGACGGAACAATCAATTCATCTGAAAGGCGACAAAGGCGATCTCGTCGCCGCCCTTGACTGGCGTATCAAACTCCGCAAATTGCTTGTTGACGGTGATTTTCATCGTCTCGCGCGGGTTCTCGAAAACGCTTGGCCATTCATCGCCGCGCCGCGCCAAGTGCGACATCAAGCCTTTGACATCCTTGATGGTGAGCGGCAGAAACATGAATTCGCTCTCGCGGTGGAGCATTTCGACCAAATGGCCGAAGTAAAAGATGGAAATTTGCTGACTCATCTCGATACAGCCTCGATTACAAAAAGGATGCGATTCTACGACGCCTATAATCGTTCCCTATGACCGAACTCCTCAGCACACTCAATTCAGACCAACTCGCCGCCGTCACGGCTCCCGCCTCCGCCCTTGTTCTCGCCGGCGCTGGCTCAGGCAAGACGCGCGTCCTCACCACCCGCATCGCCTGGCTGATTCAGACCAACCAGGTCTCGCCGCTGGGACTGATGGCGGTGACTTTCACCAACAAAGCGGCGAAGGAAATGCTCACCCGCCTGACTTCCATGCTGCCCATCAACACCCGCGGCATGTGGGTCGGCACTTTTCACGGCCTGTGCAATCGTTTGTTGCGCACGCATCACCGCGAAGCCGGCTTGCCACAACTGTTCACCATCCTTGATTCCTCAGACCAACTTTCCGCCGTCAAACGCGTGCTGCGCGGTCTCAATGTCGATACCGAGAAATTCGACCCGCGCAAGGTGCAGAGCTTCATCAACCAGAACAAGGAAGCCGGCCTGCGTGCCGACAAAGTCGAAGCCTGGGACCCGTTCAGTCGGCATCTGGTCGAGTATTACGCCGCCTACGACGCCCAGATTCATCGCGAAGGCGCAGTCGATTTTGCCGAACTGTTGCTGCGCTCCTATGAACTTCTATCGCGCAACGCGATGCTGCGCGAGCATTACCAGGAGCGCTTCCAGCACATTCTGGTCGACGAATTCCAGGACACCAGCCAATTGCAATATCTCTGGCTGAAGTTGCTGAAAGGCCCGCAAAGCGCACTCTTCGCGGTCGGCGACGACGACCAGTCGATCTACGCCTTCCGTGGCGCCCATGTCGGCAACATGCGCCAACTGATGCAAGATTTCGACATCCTGGAACCGATCAAACTGACCCGCAACTACCGCTCCGTCTCCATCATTCTGGACGCCGCCAACGCGGTGATCAGCCGCAACGAAGGCCGGCTGGGCAAAGACTTATGGACCGAGGTCGGCAAAGGCGAACTCATCCGCCACTTCCAGGCCACCGACGACAACGACGAAGCCCGCTTTCTGGTGGAAGAAATCCAGGCGCGCAAACGTGACGGCGACGCCTACATCGACCAGGCCGTGCTGTACCGTTCCAACGCGCAATCGCGCAGCATCGAACACGCCCTGTTTTCCGCCGGTATTCCGTATCGCGTCTATGGCGGTTTGCGCTTCTTCGAGCGCGCCGAAATCAAGCACGCGCTGGCGTATTTGCGCCTTGCCGCTTTTCCGGAAGACGACAACGCCTTCCTTCGCGTGATCAATTTCCCGGCGCGCGGCATTGGCGCACGCGGCCTCGAAGCCGTCGATAACGAAGCCCGCGCCGCTGGCATCAGTTTGTGGGCGGCAGCATGCAAAGCCGGCAAGAAATTCGCACCTTTCATCTGCTTGATCGAAAGTCTGAAGAACGAAACCGCTAGCGTGTCTTTGATGGAACAGGTCAAACACGTCGTCGCACGTTCCGGTCTGCTGGAGTATTACCAAAACGAAAAAGACGGCGAAGACCGGGTCGAAAATCTGAACGAGCTTGCCAATGCCGCCGCCGGTTTCGCGGCCGAAAGCGACGATCAATCACTGGAAGCCTTCCTTGGTCATGCCGCGTTGGAAGCCGGCGAACACGCCGCCGCACAGGGCGAGGACGCGGTGCAGTTGATGAGCGTGCATTCCGCCAAGGGGCTGGAATTCCAGACGGTGTTCATCACCGGCCTGGAAGAAGGCCTGTTCCCGCATGAAAACGCGCGCAATGAAGCCGATGGCCTGGAAGAGGAACGTCGGTTGATGTACGTCGCGATCACCCGCGCTCGGCGTCAGCTATACCTCACTCACGCCCAGCAACGCATGTTGCACGGCCAGATCCGCTTCAATCTGCCATCACAGTTTTTGCAGGAAATTCCGGACAACCTGGTGCGCTCGCTGTCTTTCCGCACCGCAAAACCAGCGCCGGCGCCGGTGCGCGCGGTCAACACCCGCGCCGAAAATTACCACCCGCGCCCGGTTCCCCGCCGCGAAGCCAACCTGCCCTACAAGGTCGGCGCCCGCGTCATCCACCCGAAATACGGCGAAGGCGTGGTTGCCGCCTACCAGGGTCAGGGCGCGGAATCGGAGATCAAGGTGATCTTCCCGAAAGCCGGCGACAAATGGTTCATCCTCGAATACGCGAAGCTGACCGCGGTTTGAACTTGATGCGGTGAGTGAGTTTTTAAATTCATTCGCCGCCCGCCGCTAACTCCCAGGCGAACAATCCATCTCCGGGCCAGATTACTCGACGCCCTGGCTATGCAAGTAAGCGTCGTAATCGCCTTCGTAAACCATGTAGCTGCCATCCAGTTTCAGTTCAATGATCTTGTTGGCCAGCGAACCAACGAACTGACGGTCGTGTGAAACAAAGATCAGCGTACCGGGGAATTTCTCCAGGCCGGTATTCAGCGCTTCAATCGATTCCATATCGAGGTGATTGGTCGGCTCGTCCATCACCAGCACGTTCGGGTGCAGCAACATCAGCTTGCCGAACAGCATGCGGCCTTGCTCGCCACCGGAAATCACTTTCACCGACTTCTTCACTTCGTCGCCGGAGAACAGCAACCGGCCGAGCGTCCCGCGCACCAGGGTTTCCAGATCACCGCCTTCGTACCCGCCGGCGCGCACCCAGGCACTGATCCAGTCGGTCAACGCTTTGTCCTCGGCGAAGTCGGCGGTGTGATCCTGGCCAAAGTAACCGGGCTTGGCTTTCTCCGCCCATTTCACCGTACCGACATCCGGTTTCAGTTCGCCCATCAGCAGACGTAGCAGCGTGGTCTTGCCAACGCCGTTCTCGCCAATGATGGCGACGCGGTCGCCGGCATTGATGGTGAGGTTGAACTTGTGCAGCACCGGCTCGCCCGGCTCGTAGCCGAAGTGGAGGTTTTCCACCTCCAGCGCCTGCCGATGCAGTTTCTCCTTGTCGTCGTAATCGAAGCGTATCCAGGGGTATTGGCGCGACGATGGCTTGACGTCTTCCACCTTGATCTTGTCGATCATCTTCATCCGGCTGGTAGCCTGGCGCGCCTTGGATTTATTGGCACGGAAACGACGCACAAACTCTTCCAGCTCGGCGATCTTTTCTTTCGACTTGGCGCTCACCGCGACCAGGCGTTCACGCGCCATGGTGGAGGCTTCCATATAGTCATCATAAGTACCGGGATAAACCTTCAGGGTCTGGTAATCCAGGTCGGCAATATGGGTGCAGACCGAGTTCAGGAAGTGGCGGTCGTGCGAGATGATGATCATCGTGCAGTTGCGCCCGTTGAGTACGGTTTCCAGCCAACGGATGGTATTGATGTCAAGGTTGTTGGTCGGCTCGTCGAGCAACATGATGTCCGGATTGGCGAACAGCACCTGCGCCAGCAGCACGCGCAGTTTCCAGCCCGGCGCAACCTCGCTCATCGGACCGTTGTGCTTCTCGCCAGGAATATCCAGGCCCTGCAGCAATTCGCCGGCACGGGCCTCGGCATCGTAGCCGCCCATTTCACCGAACTGGCTTTCCAGATCAGCGGCATGCAGGTAGTCCGCCTCGGTCGCTTCCGGGTTCATGTAGATGGCGTCCTTCTCCTGCATCACCCGCCACATGTCGGCGTGGCCCATCATCACCACGTCGAGCACGCGCAGGTCTTCGAAGCCGAACTGGTCCTGGCGCAGGAAAGCCATGCGCTCGTGCGGGTCGATCGAGACATTGCCGGCGCTGGGTTCCAGCACACCGGCCATGATCTTCATCAGCGTCGATTTGCCGCAGCCATTGGCGCCGATCAGACCGTAGCGGTTGCCATCGCCGAACTTGACGCTGACGTTTTCGAAAAGCGGCTTGGCGCCGAACTGGATAGTGAGATTGTTGACGGTGAGCATATTTGTTTCAATCCGCACCCGCGCCTGAGGCCGGGCGTTACCTTGTGTGTGGAAAGCGGCAGCGATTTTAGCCCGCGAGCCGCTTGATCAGGACAAAACTGAGCCAGCAAGGAACAATCTCAAATTCCTGATTCCTTGCTCATTGGCCGTGGCGCCGAAATTTTCGATACCGAGAGAACAAATTGTTGGATGGGCCAAGCACAGCGGATGCTTTGGCGGCGGGTTTTGCCGCTTAGGCATCCGCTGCGCTTGGCCCATCCTTTCTACGGTTATTTCGTACCAGGTAAGTCTCCGCAATGCGCCACTAAAGCGCTGCCGGGATCAGGAATTCCGAATCTAGCTCCCATGCTCCCAATTACATATCGCGGCCGCTTCGCCCCCACCCCTTCCGGCGCATTGCATTTCGGCTCGCTGATTGCCGCGCTGGGCAGCTATCTGGATGCCCGCACGCAGCAAGGCGAATGGCATCTGCGCATCGAGGACGTCGACCCGCCACGCGTCGTCCCGGGTTCAGCGGACGCCATCCTGCGCACGCTGGAGGCGTTCGGCTTCGAGTGGGACGGGCCGGTGGTTTATCAAAGCCAACGCTGCGAAGCCTATGCGGCGGCAATCACCCGGTTGATCGACGCCGGCCGTCTTTACAGTTGCGACTGCACGCGCAAGATGCTGAAGGAAAACGCCCGTATCGGCGTTGATGGCCCGGTTTATCCTGGCACTTGCCGAAACCGAGGTTTGCCGTTGCATGCCGCGCTACGTCTGCGTCTGGCGGACGAACGGATTGTCTTCAACGACCTGCTCGCCGGACACGTCGGCTGCGATATCGCGCGTGAATGCGGCGACTTCGTTTTAAGGCGCGCCGATGGCGTCTACACCTATCAACTCGCCGTTTGCGTCGATGATGCCGAACTCGGCGTCAGCCACATTGTGCGCGGCGCCGATCTGCTCGCCTCGACGCCGCGGCAGATCGTTTTGCAGCGCGCCCTCGGCTACCCAACCCCCAGCTATCTGCACCTGCCGGTGGCATTGAACGAAGCCGGCGGCAAACTCGGCAAACAAACCCTGGCCGCGCCCTTGCGCGACAACGATCCGCTGCCGGCGCTACTGCTAGCCGCCAGGTTTCTCGGTCTGGATATGCCCGCGCGGATTGATTCAATCGCCGCATTCTGGCAACTTGCCCCACGGCAATGGCGCCGAGAGAGACTGCCGGCGGTGCGTGGCAAGCGTTTGACCTGCGATTGAGGGAACCTTTTGCCGGCAGCGTAGAGCCGTTGAAATCTGGCGGCAGAGAATTGCGGCCTGACCTGCATGCCAGGCCTTCAAAGCCTACGAGGCAATAAACTGATTTTTGCCTGCTTACAACGGCAGAAGGGCAGACCAAGTGGCCGGTCCACTCGGTTTGCTGCCGTTCGACTTCTGCATTACCGCATGGCGGCATCCGCCCCACAAGAGACGGTCGCGGTTAACCCTTAAATTTCATCGATTTCTCAGAAGCGGTCATTGCGGAGGAAGTTTCAATTTCCTCCATTATTCATCCCCAAAACTCTAAAGCGGTCATATGAGGAAATCGATCGTTTATTGCCGGTGGCTTTAGGCGCTGCAGCGGTTCATGTCATATGCCTGCAATCTCGAAAACAGTTGCCTCAAAGCCGTGCCACACTTGCCCTCACGCGAAATACCGATCCGCTGCCCAAAAAGCTCGGCGATCCAAGCCTACCGAGGGCATAAAATTCTATGTCATCTTGATCAAAACCCAGAGGCTGGTGTTATGTCGAATCAGGTAGTCTCAAAAGCGCGGTTAGCATTCAACACCGTCTGCACTTTTTTCATTGCCCTTTTTTTTCTTTACGCCGCGCTTCCGGGGCTAGTAGGTCTCGTGTCAGGCTCCCTTCGTTTTGGGAGTGACCCCGATGGGGGAGATAAGGTGCTCGCAATTTATCTCTTTTCAGCAATTCTTGGAGTCATTGCGACGGTCTATTTCATCCGCATGGTGATGACCTGGCGGCGTTTACCCAGAGGATAGTTGGCTTGCATCGCTTAGTCTGTCTTTGACAGATCGGGGAATTATGTTAAGGAAATGCCATTGGGTTCATGGCCGATTACTTTTCCAAATCGGCGGTGGCATCCCAATCTGCCGGGATTCCGGAAGCACGCAACGCCTCGATGCGACGGCGATAGCAGGCCGCAATCAAATCGGCCGAAGCCAGGGTGTCCAACCTGTCGCAGGCCAGGGATGCCTGCCCCAACTCCCCCGCGCGATAGGCAGCTAACAGATCTTTAGTTGCGGCAATCAGCACGGGCGAATCGCAGGGCGTATAAATTGAAACCCCTTGCCGCTTTCCCTTGACTCTGACAAAGTCGATCTCTCTTATCGCCACCTGCGGACCCAGCGCATCCGCCATGGCCTGACTAAGCAGGATACCGGTTCCATAAGTCTTGTTGGCTCCCTCGAGACGCGAGGCCATATTTACGGTATCGCCGATGGCTGAATAATCGAAACGTTGCTCGCTTCCCATGTTGCCGACAATACATTCGCCGCGATGGAGCCCGACGCGCATCTTCAGTTCCGGACCACCCTCGGCGAGAACTTCATCGCGCAGGGCATGCATGGCTTCTTGCATTTCATTCGCTGCACGCAGGGCACGGTGTGACTGTTCGGGATCTGCAAGTGGCGCGCCCCAAAAGGCCATGACAGCATCGCCGATGTATTTGTCCACCGTTCCCCGATAACGATGAATGATCGCAGTCATTTCCGTGAGATGGCGATTGAGCAGCGTGGCCACCTCTTCCGGCGTCATCGCTTCAGCAATCGATGTGAAGCCTACCAAGTCGGTAAACATGACCGTAATTTCACGCCGTTCGCCCCCCAGCCGAAGGCGGGCAGGATCGGCGATGACCTCTTCGACGACATCGGGAGCGACATACATTGCAAAAGCAGCCTTGATCTGACGTCGCTGACGCTGTTCCCGCACGTAGGCATCGTAGCCTTGGCCAAGATACACAAGCACCAGCGCCAGCAAGGCCGTCGCCACGGGAAGCCAGGTCAGCCATTGCCAGAAGGCCAGGAATGCAACGGCAAATAATGTCACCGCAACAGCCAGCAAGGTCAGCGTCGCGGAAACAGGACGCCAGCGTCGCATGCCCAAGTGCGAAATCGCTGCAGTGACTACAGCCATCATCATGCCCCACCCTCCCGGCAATTCGCGGCGGAAATCACCTGACATCATGTTATCGACCAGGGTGGCATGAAGTTCCACTCCTGGCGTGAACTCTCCGGTTTGCACCATGAAGGGCGTGGCGAAGGCATCCGCCTGAGCCATCTGAATATCCACCCCGGCACGGGTGTTTCGTCCAATCAGGACAATGTTGTCCTTGAGGATATCCCGCCAGTTCATCGAAAGGTGACGATCCGGATCGAGCATCTTATGAAAGGGAATGGTCAGGTAACTGCCCGGACCACCACGATAATTCAACCGCATGTCGTCTTGCGGAACAATCGGCGGGTGAAATTCGGGATATCGGGCACCAAAACGATCGACAATGACCCGCCAGAATGCATCTGCATACAAGGGCATACGGCGCAAAACGCCATCGTTATCTAGTTCCACGGAAGCAAGGCCGGGTTGGGCTCCAGCCTTGAGAAAAAGCGGCAGGGGGTCGATGCGCTGCCACTGGTGGGCAGCGGCACTTTGCACGTATGCCAAATCGGCCGCCAGCACAACCGGACCGAAACGTTCGATGGCCAACGCGAAGGCTTCATCCTGAGCCAAATCGGTCGATGGTTCGGCAAACACGATATCAAACGCCACCAGGGCCACGCCCGCTTCATGCAAACGCTCCAACAAGCGCGCGTAAAGGTCTCGGGGCCAAGGCCATGGTAGCTGCAAGGCCGCGAAGCTCTCCTCATCAATGCCGATAATGGTGATCGGCAAGGACGAACGGCCGGGGGCGGTCCACACGGCAAAATGATCGACGAAAAATCGATCGACTGCTCGCCATGGGGGCAGCCATGACACCAAGATAGCCAGACACAGCGCGAACAGCGTCGCCAAATAACCCGCCGAGTAGCCCATATTGACTGGCGCTACTTTGGCGATGGCCGGTTTCATGGTTAGAACCGGTAACCGACCCGCAAACCAGCCATACTCGGATTGGCCGACGACACCTTGTCGGCATGCAGGTTTTCCAGCCAAACCTCGAAATACCCCCGCTTGTCGACGGTTTCCATATACGAGTGCAAACCCAAAGCCCATCCTGGGTCTAGAGACTTGGTGTTTGCTTCATCGGCAAAGCGCTGGCTGCGCCAAGTGGCCTTCACTGCCACCTGCAGATGAGGCACCGGCAACCAGTGCAGGCTGGCGTTGGCGACATGACGAGGAACCCAAGGTACCGCATTGCCGGAATAGAGTTGGCCTTTGTTCTCCCCGTCCCTGTTCAGGTAACGCAATCCGAGGCTCCAGTCGGCTGCCAACAGTTGATTGGCAGCTACACCCAAAGATTGGATGCGGCCAGAACCAAAACTGGGCAAGGCTTCGAGATCATCGAAGGCATCATTGATCGAAACGCCCTTGTTGAGTAGGCGCTTCAGCGCCGGCACGGAAAATGCGTCGATCAGGCTACCGTCAGGTGCCGGCAAATTTTCGATCTTTTGATGACCAAACCAGATTTGGGCAAAGCTTGACTTACCCAGTTCTGCCTCATACTGCAACCGCTGACGTTCCAGTTTTCCGCCCATGCCTACCAGACGATCGTCGATGGGGATACCCGCTGTATCAACGCTCGTGAGCGTGCTCGCCGTCGCCGGGCGGCGCCAGTTCTGGCTGGCAAAGCGCACTGTGTGAGTTGAATCGGGGCGCCAGATCAAACCCAGGCGCGGATTCCACTCCTCGAAGCGACGCCCAAGCACGGTGGTCGAATCGTTTTCAAGTGGAAAGTCTGGCCACTGCAACAATGTCATTGCTGTCCGATCTGTGCGTCCGTAATCCTGTTTGAAAGACTGCCAGCTAAGGTCGGCCACCAACGTCAGTGTTTCATTGAATTTGTAGCGGTTCGTCAGGTGAAAATCCTGCGATTCAAACCGATTGGACTCATTTTGCAGATTCGTAGATGTAAAAAAAACATCTAGCGATGCGTCGTAGCCTCCAGCCATGCCGCGAAAAGTGTTGGCATCGTCCTGATATCCGCGCTCCACCCCCCAACCCAATTGCCAACGATCCGACAGATCAAGGACATGGCGCACATGCCAGTCATTGGTATCGGTAAGGTAGCGATAGCTGGACGTACTGAGTAACGACATCCCTTGAAAATCCGTGCTTGCCTCCATTTGAATATCATCATCAAGCTTGCCCTGTCCAATCTTCCACCAGATTTGAGAGACCGGTGAAAACTTGTAGTGCGCACCTAGGTCGGCACGCCGAATCCTCAAACGACCATCATTGTCGAGTATGGTGACGGAAGGTGTCCCAGTGTCCTCGCGGCTTGAAATCGTGACATCGCTACTGAACAGGAAAAATCCCAACTCATGAGTTGGACGCATTCCAAATCCCACCGTATTGGACTGCAAGTCGCCATAAAAATCTTTTGAACCAGGCCGGTAGCGGTTGTCGACCGCATCGACGTAATAAGCCAGTGGAAAGGGTTCCATAATCTGGCCATTGACACTGCCCTTCAATGAGCTAGAGGTGTCGATATTGTAGTTTTCCGCATAAGTACCCAGATCGAAGTAAGTGCCCGGTCGAGGTATCAGCGTACTGTGTCGATTAGATGCACCGAAAGCGGTTGGGTCGGACAAAAAGCCTTGATAGAGCTCGGAATTCTTAGCATATTCATCTAGGTAGCGATCAGCAAGAAACAAGTGGCTGCCTGCCCAGTATGGCGAATAAGACTGATAGGCAAGGGCCTGCGCCCACTCTTCCATGCCGAATCTGGCCAGCGCAGTGCCGATGTTTGCAGTGCCCTTCTGGTCGTTGGCGAGTTGATTGAGCGACTTCAGGTAGGGCATCAACTCGGAGGCACGATGCGCTGCCGCGACAGCTTCGCCGTATGCCATGCGATCGATGGCGATGTGGCTCAGCATCATGTTGGGCAGCGGGTCCTTGCCATCCAATTGGGCGGCGCGACGCAGGGTCTCGATGGCGACATCGTGCTGCCCCAATTGATAGTAGGCAATCCCGGTGTATAAGGCCGATCGGGCATAGCGGGGTTCGATTGCCCCCGCCTTCAGCAAAGTCTCCAATGCCTCCTGCGGACGACCTTGCTTGAGCCTCAGGACGCCCAAGCCAGTCAGCGCAACATAATCGGCCGGCTGATCGTCCAACGCCTTGGCAAAAACATCATCCGCTGCGGAAAGATTATCGGCAAAGGTTTCCAATGTCGCCAATTCTCCCCTGTAACCTAAACCCTCCGGTGCCAAGTCAATTGCCCGGTGCAACGAAAGGCGAGCATCCTCCACAAACTCGCGCTCCGAAGCCGCGCGCCCGCGCGCATACCAGACCTCCGCGATGCCATCTCCCGACGCCAATGCGCGCTCCAATGCACTTTGGGTGAACGACGCATTCCCCTCCAGGCGCGCGATCTCTGCCTTCGCCAGCCAGAGCTCGGTATCGTCGGGGTAGCGAGCAAGAGCAGCCGATATCAGCGTATCGGCTTTGGCGGCCATATCGCTGAGTAGATACACCTTGGCCAACAGGGCGGCAACACGTGGCGGAGCATCCTGTCGTTGCCAGAGGCGCTCGAGCAGACCGATAGATTCCGCGAACTCACCTTGGAAAAGAAAAATGTCGGCCCGCAACAGCACGCTATCGGTACCATCGTCGGCCAGCATCTTCAAGGCTTGGCCATACTCCTGGCGCTCAATGGCCCCCACGATGCCGGCCAGTGTCGCCGACGGTTGCGGTACCCAGCGGCGTGGCTGTGGCCGATGTGCGCCCACCCACTGTACCCGTTCGCGCGCATTCACCAACACGCGCTTGACAGGTGCCTTGCCAGACTCGGCGACCGCCTGTTCATTCGGCAGCACGACGACGCTGCCAAAATCGTTGTAAAACGCCACCTCGCCGGACAGCACCGTCAGGGTCACGTTGCCGCCGGGGATCACCTCGATGTCCCAATCCGTTCCCCGGATCGCCGCAATGGCGTTGGGCGTGCGCACTTCCAGCCGTGTGGTCGGCGCCGCGTTGGCGGTATTGGCGGATTTCGGCGGTCTGCCCTTTGCCTGCATCCAGGCACGGCCGGCAGAAAGTTCAATCTGCGTTGGCTGGCCCTGGTGCGATATCTGACGCAACTGAAGGATGCTATTCTGGTTCAGTCGCAACTGAGTTAGGTCGATCAGTAGCAACGCCATCTGGCTGACATCGCCGGTTCGCACAAACGTGCCACTGTCCAGTGGTTGCCTGACCGATGCGCCCAGCCAGGCCGTGGCCGAAGGCAGCTTGTATTCGCCCCGACCAACGATTTGCAGGATTTCCGCGCTGGCGGCCCAGGCACCAGACGCATAGCATGCCCAGGTCGCAACGCAAGACAAGACGGCAAGCCGGTAAAACCAGTCCATGAATTTGACCCTTCGACAAGTACTCAACAACCGACCGGAGAAATGGAATGATAATCCAATTTCCCTCAGTTGAACCTATCCAGAAACAGCCCAAAACCCAGTATTGGCGGGCCTACCCAGCCGTTTTTATACTGCACCACAGTTCCAAATTTGTGTGGGCCAGGTTGCCGAAAAGCCTTTTTGCCACAGCCGGTTAGCTTGAGTTGTCACCTTCAACCGAGGGAAATAGGTTCAATCCGCCTCGCAGAATCAGCGGCACCGTTTGAAACAGGAATCCGCCCACCATGAACATGCAAAACGCACCCGACCCCGACCGCATGACCGTCAAACAATGCAGCCGAGAAGTCGCTTCTTTCGGCTCTAAATGAAATTGAGTGGGTAGCGCACCTCATCGTGCGGACCAGCAAGGTAACGAGAAATCCAACTTGCCGCACAGGAAATTGGCCATGTTGATGAAGTTCTCGACGTTGCGGTATCAGAAGCCGCAAACTGCTATGTGATAGACGTGAATCGTATGCCGTGGCGAACTGAAGTGGGTCTGGATTGTTCGTTCGATGCTGAAGATACCGGTCATTCATGAACGGCAGGTATCTGGTAAGGACAAAGGTCCCATGTGGCCAACTTCCAGGCAGCCGAGAAGGCTTGACGAATGGCTTGTGTCGCGCCAGCTTCTGCCATTGAAGGCAGCTGAACCGTCGAAAGCCTGCTTGTGGCGAGTAAGCTGCCGATGATTTAATTCAGAGGGTTTTTAGCCAAGCGGTCGCGGCGCACAGGGCGTGTTAGGTGCACTGGTGCTGGCACCGCGACTGGTTGGCTATAAAGCCGCACTGGCCCCTTCGCTTGCAGGCACAAACCAGAAAGATCAACGTCCAACTCTACTTGCAGGGCTCCTCAGTTCCGGTGACCCAGGCCTTCAATACCCCTGACGCGCTAAGTCGATGGCAAGTTACCAAACCGACCGGCGACACGATCCCGACAACGAGATGAGGCGGGTTAGCGCCGGTCATGGTTCGGCCGTAGATGGCAGTCAAGGGTGCAACCAACTGGTCGCTGTACTGCTTGATCATGTCTTCAGAGCTGGAGAAGCGAATTTCTTTGATCTTATTGGAGGTGCACAACAACTGATAGTAGGTGTGGCCACCCCCGGAACCGGTTGCGGTCATGTGGCAATCCAAACTGGCTTCCAGTTTTGTCAGGCGAATAAAGGGTTCAAGGTCCTCAGCAGCGACATCCCAGGCCAGCGACAGTGCGATCCACGAAACAGCGGCAGACAGGTACAGCGCCGAGCCGACCAGCAAGCGCTTGCCGGAGTACCACTTGATGACCCAAATGAAGGGCACTAGTGGCAACAGAAAGATGCCCAGAAACCCCAGTGCAGCATTCTTTCTGAACATGTCCGCGACAACTACCATGGCGATGCCCAACCATAGGACTCCAGCAGTGATGGCGATCCACAACATGAAACTCTCCTTCGGTGGCGCTCTGACTAGTCAAGCAAGCCTAGCAGCCTGTCGGGCTTTCTGCACAACAAATAGGCAAATGGTCAAAATGTTCTCGATTTGCTCAATATGTAAGCATCTCCGGCGAGTTTGCAGCGATAAACGTCATCTCGGATCCACTTTAAATCGGTTTGTTGCTCAAAAAAAACGCTGATTTTTCTAAGGCCGACAGGCGTGCTAACACGCAGTCGCGCCTGCGCGCAATCCACGGAGGCAGCCGAGTCGTCGGGCACGGGTAACGTCCGTGCGCCGTCGGACCAGCGGCTAGGTACTAGGTTCTGGGCCTGGAAGAGCCGTTCGGGAGCGTCGCCAGAGCGCACAGGCTGATGGCGTGCACAACCAGCCAGCCGCCGGCTTACTGCAGCTTGTACGCACCCTTCAACGTGACGCCATAGATCGCACCGTCGGGACCGATGCGCCACCCCGGCCCCCCGGCCGCGCCGAAGTCGATGGTGGTGATGCTCCACTCCCCTGTGAACGGCCGGTTGTGCGCCGGAATAATGGTGCTCCAGAGCTTCGTGCCGGTCGCAGCCTCGTAGCCACTGATCTCAAGTTCGTCGTTCATGTTGCCAGGCTTGTCGATCGTGTAGGCGGTATAGAAAACGCCGCCGGCCGATGCGGTGAGATTTAAGTCGCGCGGGACCTCCCGGCTCCACCGTTGCTTCCCGTCGCTTGTACTCCAGCCCAGCAGTTCGCACTTATCGTCGCTGGTTACGTGACCGACGATCAATTTCCCAGCCCCGATCCACGTCGACAACTTGTGCGGCTGGAGGAGACCTCTTTTGTTCATCACGCGACGCGGCTGCTTGTCGGTAGTCCACAGGATACGGCCGCTTGTCGGGTCGAATGCGCGCAGCATGTGGCTGTTCTCGTCTTCGAGACGGATGATGACCTTGCCATCGACGATCATGGGTCTCTCATCGTCGCTGCGCACCTTGCGCCCACTTCCGTCCACCTTGCGCGTCGGCTGGTCGGTGTGTCTCCACCTGAGCGCACCGGTGGCGACTTCGAACGCGTGCAACTGGCGCGTGGGCGGCTCGGCCTGGTCGACGGACATGCCGCTCAAGAAGAGCAGGCCGTCGGAAGCCGCCGGCAGCGAAAAATTCGTCGGTGGACACTGATTTTCGGAGAGCGGGCAGCCGAAGCGGAACTCCTCGTAACGGCCGACGATTCGATCGAGCTTGGGCGATAGCAGGTTGAGATAGCTTCGCTGCTTCTCCTTCGAGGTCGTGAACACGCTGAACGCGCCCCCCACCTCGGTGGTGCCGCCATTCTTGACCGGCTTGTACTGCTCCAGCACGCGTCCGGTCTTGAGCTCAATGAGCATCCAGTCGATGCCGGGGCGGTCTTCACGCCGCAGAGCGAAGAGCACCTTGCCGGGGCCCGCTTCGTGAAACGCCGCCGAACCCATGCTGCCGTTCCGGTTCGCCTCCTGGCAGATCGACGCGAGTTTCCAGCGCATCTTTCCGGTCTGCAGGTCGAGGGCGCTGAGGCCCTGGTTCGTTTCGTTGGCACAGCTGCCGGTGAGCAGCAGTCCTTCGCCGATCCACGGTGACCAGGTACCCCACCAGCCGTAATCGACCTGCCAGCGAAGCTTCGGGGCTTCAAGCAGCGGCGGCGCACTGAACTCACGGCTCGCGCACGAGGTGCCCCACTTTCGGGAGCCGACGGCCGCATCACCGCACACAGATGCACCGAGCGTGGCGGTGGCCCGCGCTTCTTGCAATCGCGTTATGGCGGCGAGACGTGCCGATTCGAGCAGGCTGTCGTCGCCAGACGGCGAGGCTGGCGCACACACGGACAAAAGTATGCAGGTCAACCAGGTTTGTCCTTGCTTCATGTTCTGTTCTCCTTCAGTTCCCGAGTAGGCCGGAACCCGCAATGGTGGTCGCGCCGCTGACAAGACTGACCCGCGTCGTGGCCCCCATTTCCAGACCGGGGGTGACCGCGCTTATTGAAGCGCCGACCCCACCCGTGACATAAACGTCCTGAATGCCGGTCCGGCCGATCTCGACGCCCAGGCTGCCGCCAGCCTGGACGCCGACCTCCACGGGCCCGGCATGCACACTGCGATCCACGCCAGCCGAAACCTCGACGTTGCAGCTTATGAACTGGTCGGCGAAGGTCTCCTTGTCCATGTCCTGAGTCAGGCCCAGCTTGAGGAAGCTAATGCCCAGTGTGCTGGTCATCTTGTTGCAGTCGGTTTTGATGACGCCCATGCCGGCAAAATTCAGCTCGCTGTGATAGTCGCAATGGACGTCGTTGAAGTCGGCCAACTTGCCGCCGCCGGCAGGGGAGTGCGGTGTGCAGGCTTCGGCATCCTCGGTTGAGAAATGCTGGCCGGCCTTGGACAGGGCGCTCAGCCAGGCGATCTGGTAATCCAGGAGGGTGACCTGAAATCGTTCCGGTGTTTCCTTGAATTGCAGCCAGAACAGCTCTTCGTTGAGTTTTAGACGGGTCGCCTTCAGGTAGGCGTTCAGGCGCTTCTCGTATTCGACGTTGTAGGCCGTCAGGTATTTCGTGATCACGGCTTGTCGCTCGGCGCACAGGTCGGCATTTGCCTGGCCCTCACCGGTCTGGAGGGCGGCGCGGTGGTCAACCTGATTGCGCTCGCGCCAGTAGGCCTCGCGTGTCGCGGGGAAAGTTCTGGCGTAGCCCTCCAACGCCTTGCGCGCGTTGTCGTGGCGGTAGCTCACGCCATTGTCCCGTTCCATGCCTTTCAGTTTGAGCACAGCCTGCTCATAGTAGGGCGGCTTATCGTTCGGTTTTAGAAGGACGGGCCGGCCTTCGATGGCGTCCTTGCCCTGTTGGATCAAGGTTTGCCGAGCGGCGGCGGTAAGTTCGTGATGCTGTTTCGCGAGGGCACCAAGCCTGGCCTGGATTTCGGACCCGAATGCCCGCCAGTCATTGGCGCTGACGGATTCCTCCTCTGCGGTCTTGGGAATGCGGGGCGCAGTGAAGTCGTTCAACCCCATGGGGTCGGAATCCGGCTTCCTGGACAAGGGCAACGACACGTCTTCGGCCTGCAGCGTGTAGCCGAGCTTGCGCAATCGGTTGCGTTTATCAAGGCTGAAGCTGATTTTGATGGCTCGTTTCATGCTCTCGACGGCGTCGGTCTTGTTACCCTTGGTTTCATCGATGAACGACTGGGTCAGGTTGGCCTGGGGGTGATAGGCGTTGCGGCGCACGGCGGCTTTCAGATACGGCTCAGCCTTGTCGAGATCGCCCAGTCCGTACCAGGCCTGGCCGAGGTTGTTGAGCACGGTGGCGTTGTTCGGAAACTGATTGTCCAGATAGTGCAGCAACGGAATCGCCAACTGCTCCGCACCGCCCATGCTTAGCATGGCCGAGAAGTTGTTCAGGTTGTCTGTGTCTGCGGGCGCATCCAGGCAGACCTTGGCCATCAGGTAGAGCGCGGTTTCGACACGCCCGTAGACCCAAAGTCCGACGGCGGCCTTGCCCATCTCCGCCACTGATTTGCCTTGCGCGTGCAGATAACGGTAGAGCTTTTCGCCCAGTTCTGCCGACTTCGGCTGGATACGTTTAGATACCAGGCCTTGGGCATCGCGTACAAAGGCAGGCAGGGTGGCCTGGCTCAGTGGCGCGCCACTGATACGCGCAATGCGCACGGCATCTTTGTTCGGCCTGATGATTTCATTAGTCGCCAGGCCGATGCCCTGGCCTGCTGGCATTGGTGGCAGGGCATCGACGGACAGGGGAATGCCCATATCCCGCATCATTTTTTTCTGCTCTGGACTCAGGCTATCGAGGGCCTTTTGCGCTTCCTTTAGTTGCTCCATCAACGCTTGTTGAGTGGCTGGATTACGTTGCGCCGCCTGCGCCAAAACCGGAAAGTTGGCATCTAGACACGCCAGGCAGGCGAGCCAGATCAAGAGCCTCCCTGATTTTGCCGGCTCGAACCAATGCGATATCTGCGACATGCTCCCCCCGTGGTGTCTGTCAGGATACTGAACTGCACAGTGTTGCTGTGCTACTCAAATCTGCTTAATAAAAACCAAGTCGCTGCCTAGCAGCCTGTCGGGCTTTCTGCACAATAAATAGGCAAATGGTCAAAATGTTCTCGATTTGCTCAATATGTAAGCATCTCCGGCGAGTTTGCAGCGATAAACATCATCTCGGCCCCACTTTAAATCGGTTTATTGCTCCAAACGCTGTTTTTTCTAAG
>JAIFKV010000214.1 GCA_020049415.1 Betaproteobacteria bacterium | reverse complement strand
TCTCGCATCGTGCAGGAAATCGAGCAATCCACGCCGGATGCGATGCTGGATAACGTGAAAAACTTTGTGGCTGGCGTGCGCGCCGCCCTGGATAAATGAGGATGCAAGCATGAGCTGGTTCCAGAAACTGATTCCGCCCAAAATCAAACGCCGCGAATCGGCCAAAAAAGTGGTGCCCGAGGGCTTGTGGAGCAAGTGCCCGAGTTGCGAAGAAGTGCTTTATGCCTCCGATCTGGAAAACAACAAGCATGTCTGCAAATATTGCGGATATCACAACCGTATTGGCGCACGCCAGCGTCTGGAGTTGTTGCTTGACGAGAAGGGGCGCAATGAAATCGGCGCCAACATCCTGCCGGTCGACGTGCTCAAATTCAAGGATAGCCGGCGTTATCTCGACCGCATCAGCGATTCCGGCAAAGAGACTGGTGAGCACGATGCGCTGGTGGTGATGGAGGGCAGCATGTTTGAAATGCCGGTCACCGCAGCGGCTTTTGAATTCCGCTTCATGGGCGGCTCGATGGGCTCGGTGGTTGGCGAGCGTTTTGTGCGCGGGGTGGAAGCTTCTGTGCGCGGGAAGAAACCGTTCATCTGCATTGCCGCCAGCGGTGGCGCGCGGATGCAGGAAGGTCTTAATTCGCTGATGCAGATGGCCAAGACTTCTGCCGCGCTGACGCAACTTTCGGCCAACCGTTTGCCGTTCATCTCGGTGTTGACCGACCCGACCATGGGCGGTGTATCGGCCAGTTTCGCCATGCTGGGCGACATCATCATCGGTGAGCCGAAAGCGTTGATCGGCTTTGCCGGGCCGCGTGTCATCGAGCAGACCGTACGCGAGACCTTGCCGGAAGGTTTTCAGCGTTCCGAGTTTCTGCTCAAACATGGCGCCATCGATTTGATCGTGGATCGCCGTGAAATGAAACAGACTCTGGCGCGTCTGTGCGCGCAACTGATGTCCAGATCGTCCGTTCAGTAAGCCGGAAAAGCCGGAATTTATGGGTGTGAAAGTGCTTTGAATCTACCCTCCACGCTTGAGTCGTGGCTTGATTATCTTGAATCCCGCAACCGGGAAACGATCGTGCTGGGCCTTGATCGGGTTGCCTTGGTGCGAGATCGGCTCGGGTTGCAGCCAAGTTTTCCGTTGATTGCTGTCGGCGGCACCAATGGCAAGGGCTCGGTGTGCGCCTATCTGGAGTCGATGTTGACGGCGGCGGGGTATCGCGTCGGCTGTTATACGTCGCCCCACTTGCTGCGCTACAACGAACGCGTGCATCTGGATGCTCGCACGGCGACCGATACCGAGTTGTGCGCGGCGCTGGAGGCGGTCGAGGGTGCGCGCGGCGATATTCAGTTAACCTATTTCGAACAGGGCACGCTGGCGGCAATGTGGTTGTTTCAGGATGCCGCTGTAGACGTTGCGGTGCTGGAAGTCGGCATGGGCGGGCGACTTGATGCGGTCAATGCCTGGGATGCCGATTGCGCGGTAGTGACCAGTGTTGATCTGGATCACCAGCAATTCCTGGGTGATACGCGTGAAGCCATCGGCTTTGAAAAAGCCGGTATTTTCCGTTCTGGGCGGCCCGCGATTTGTGGCGAGAATGCTCCGCCGCATAGCTTGTTGGCCCACGCCGCCGAGATCGGCGCGGCGCTGCAATGCTTTGGTGTGGATATTCGCGTGGACGTCGGCGAGTCCGGTTGGACTTGTCGTTTGGCTGAGCATGTGTATGCGGCCTTACCCAGATTGGCTATGCCTGGCCGGCATCAATACGCCAATGCCGCCTGCGCTTTGGCGGCGCTGCAATCGCTGCACGAGCGGCTGCCGGTAAATATCAAAGCGATGCGCGCGGGTTTGGCTTTGGCGCGTCAACCTGGGCGTTTTCAGGTGGTTGGACGGCAGCCGCTGCGGCTGCTCGATGTTGCCCATAATCCGCATGCGGCGCGGGCGCTGGCTGCAAGCCTGGCCGATTTGCCGCCGGGCGGTCGCGTCTTTGCTGTCTTCGCGATGCTGGCGGACAAAGATGTTGCCGCAGTCGTGCAGACTTTACGGCCGTTTATTCATCTCTGGCATGCCGCCGGCCTGGACTTGCCGCGAGGCCTTGATGCGGCGGGTATTGGGCTGATTTTACAGGCGGGTGATTGCGCCTTTGTCAGTCACGTCAGTGTGCGCGAAGCCTGGCTCGCGGCATGTTTGCAGGCCGGGCCGGCTGATACAATTCTCGCTTTCGGCTCGTTCCATACCGTGGCCGAGGTGATGTCTGAAATGACTAGCGGAAATCAACTGTAATGGCTGAACTTGTGGTGACTCAGGATGAACAGGCCTTACGCCGCCGCGCGCGACGGCGACTGGTTGGCGCGGTTGCCATCGCACTAACCTCATTCGTCGTTCTGCCGATGCTGTTTGACAGCGAGCCAAAGCCGCTGGGGCCGGATGTGGATATTCGTATTCCCGCGCAAAACACGCCGTTTGAGCCGGCGCCGGCTGTGGTGTCGCCGATACCGTCGGAGGATTCTGCCGCCGGTGTTCAAACCGCCGAACCGACGCAGCCGGTCGCGCCGGTCGAGAGCCCGGTTGCAACCCCGGCCGCAACCCCGGCCGCACCGCCTGTCGATGCCGCGAAGAAAGAAGCAAAACCGCCTGTTGCCGCTGTTGTCGCGGAAAAAACCGTGGTCAAACCCCCACCAAAGCCGGAATTGAAACCGGACAAGACCTTTTCCACGCAAGGTTATTTTCTTCAGTTGGGCGCATTCGGCAGCGAGTCGAACGCGCGTCAATTGCATGAAAAGGCGGTCGCTGCGGGTTTTAATGTCGTCCTGGTCAGCACCAATAACCAGTTCCGCGTCCGTGTTGGCCCCATTCCTAAACATGAAAAAGCACTGGAAATTCAAGCCAGGCTCAAGGCCAAAGGTTTCAGTCCGGTTCTGCTCGGGCCATGACTTCGCTTGATTCGATCGGGCTTGCCATCCTCTGGCTGCCATCTGAAGTGGCGGCGCTGATTCATTATTGAATTTTCAACCATGAATCTCAAAACCGCAGTTGACCGCTCCTTTTCCCTTGCGAGACCGCATGCAATCCATGTTTAACGCCCTCTTTCACGCTCACCGATTGGGTGAACCCGCGACGTGTCCGATCCCGGCGTGGACAAACCGTCTGGCGGCGCAATTCCGCCTCGCCGCGGACTGGTTCGAAGCGTCGTCGCACTCGCGTGACGGGTATGCGGGATGCGCCCGCGCTGGATCGATACGGTTTCGCTCTCTTGCCAGCCATTTTCTTAGCCCCGCGCTCGGCTGCTTCCAATTTCGGTTTCAAGGATAAAGGCACCCGTCATGTGTGGCATCGTTGGTATCTTCTCGCATCAAACCGTCAACCAGTTGCTTTATGACGGCCTGCAATTGCTGCAACACCGGGGCCAGGATGCCGCCGGTATTGTCACCATGGATGGCAGCATGTTCCACATGCACAAGCAGATGGGCATGGTGCGAGACGTTTTTCGGACTCGCGACATGCGCAATCTGGTCGGCAATATCGGCATCGCGCATGTGCGTTATCCAACCGCCGGTTCCGCCGCCAGTTCGGCTGAAGCACAGCCGTTCTATGTCAACTCGCCATTCGGCATCGTGCTCGGCCATAACGGCAATCTCACCAATACCGAGGCCTTGCAGCAGGAATTGTTCATGGACGACCTGCGTCATGTGAATACCGGTTCAGACTCGGAAGTTCTGCTGAATGTGCTGGCGCATGAGTTGCAGGAAGCGGTACATGGCCACCGACTGACGGTTGAAGATGTGTTCGCCGCTGTTACCGGTGTGCATCGACGTTGCAAAGGCGCTTATGCAGTGGTGGCGATGGTCGCGGGATTTGGTCTGCTGGCGTTCCGTGATCCGAATGGCATCCGGCCGCTGCTCATCGGACGCATGGATACAGCGGAAGGCCCGGAATGGATTTTGGCTTCGGAAAGCGTCGCAATCGAGGCGATGGGCTATCAGGTGCTGCGCGATGTTGCGCCAGGTGAGGCGATATTGGTTGATGCGCGAGGTGAGATTTACAGTCAGATTTGCGCACCGAAAGCGCGTTTTACCCCCTGTATTTTCGAATACGTCTATTTCGCTCGACCGGATTCGGTCATGGATGGCGCTTCGATTTACGAAAGCCGTTTGCGCATGGGTGAATTCCTGGCGGAAAAGATCAAACGCGATTTCGGCCATCTGAAAATCGATGTGGTGGTGCCGATTCCGGATACCAGTCGACCGTCCGCATTACAGCTGGCATTCAAACTCGGTTTGTCGTATCGCGAAGGTTTTATCAAGAATCGATATATCGGGCGGACCTTCATCATGCCTGGGCAGGCTTCGCGGAAGAAGTCGGTGCGGCAGAAACTCAACGCCATGCCGCTTGAGTTCAAGGGTAAAAATGTCCTGCTGGTAGACGACTCCATCGTCCGCGGTACCACCAGCCGCGAAATCATTCAGATGGCGCGCGATGCCGGCGCCACGGCGGTTTACTTTGCATCGGCCAGTCCGCCGGTGCGTTTTCCCAACGTCTATGGCATCGACATGCCGACGCGCAACGAACTTCTCGCGAATGGTCGTACAGATGCGGAAATTGCCGAGGAAATTGGCGCCGATGCGGTGATCTATCAAGAATTGCCCGATTTGATCGCCGCGATCAGATCGGTCAATCCGGACATCGTGGAGTTCGACGCATCTTGCTTCGATGGTTGCTATGTGACGGGTGACATCACCGATGCTTACCTGGCGCGCCTGGAAGGGCAGCGCAATGGCGATATTCCGATCATGCCAACGCCCTCGACGCGGCAATTGGACCTTAATCTGGCGGCATCATGAACCTCGACGGACTTCATCCCGATACGCTGGCGGTTCGCGCCGGCACTCAGCGCAGTCAATTTCAGGAACATTCCGAGGCGATGTACCTGACTTCCAGCTTTGTCTTCGGCAGCGCCGCTGAAGCCGCCGCGCGCTTCTCTGGCGCCGAGCCAGGGCCGATTTACGCGCGTTTTACCAATCCCGGCGTGAGCATGTTCGAGGAACGTCTGGCGGCGCTGGAAGGTGCTGAGCGTTGTGTTGCATTTGCCTCCGGCATGGCCGCTATTCTGGCCACGGTGATGGGGTTGATGCGTGCCGGCGAGCATATCGTGGCTTCCCGCTCCATTTTTGGTTCCACCGTACAGTTGTTTCAGAACATCCTGGGTCGATTCGGTGTCGAGACCACCTTCGTCTCGCCAACCGACCCGGATGAATGGCGTGCGGCGGTGAAACCCACCACGCGGCTGTTTTTTGTCGAGTCGCCGTCGAATCCGCTCACTGAAGTCAGCGATATCCGCGCTTTGGCCGATATTGCGCATGACGTTGGCGCCTGGCTGGCGGTCGATAACTGCTTCTGCACGCCAGCTTTGCAACACCCGTTGCAACTCGGCGCCGACATTGTCATTCATTCCGCCACCAAATATCTGGACGGCCAGGGCAGGGTGCTGGGCGGGGCGGTGCTCGGCAATAAAGTCTTGATGGAAGGCGTCTATACCTTTCTCCGCACCGCCGGGCCGACGCTTTCCGCTTTCAACGCCTGGGTGTTGCTGAAGGGGTTGGAAACCCTGAGTTTGCGTATGCAAGCGCATTCCGCGCATGCGCTGGAACTGGCGACCTGGCTTGAAGCGCATCCAAAAGTTGAAAGAGTCCTCTATCCTGGCTTGCCTTCGCATCCGCAGCACGCCTTGGCGATGCGCCAACAAAGCACCGGTGGCGGCATCGTGGCGTTTGAATTGGCCGGTGGCAAGGGCGCGGCCTGGAAGGTGATTGACGCCACTCAAGTGATGTCGATTACCGCCAATCTGGGCGATACCCGCACCACCATCACCCATCCAGCCAGCACCACCCACAGTCGTTTGACCCCCGAGCAACGCGCATCGGCGGGTATAGGCGATGGTTTGATCCGCATCGCAGTCGGGCTGGAACACCCGGCTGATTTGATGACGGATCTAGAGCGAGGATTGTCCCGAATTTAACCCGGACTGTTCATGGCCAACCCGCCTCTGGTGGGGCAGCGCGTGCTGTACTTGTCGAAGGAATCCTGAACCGATCTTCGGCACGGTCAGGGTGAGCGGTGTTTTCGTCTAATGCGTCATTGCTTCGCCAGCGGATAGTCCAGCAGCGTGTTGATCTGTGCGGCAGGAAGAGGTCGGTCGAAGTAATAGCCCTGTATTACATTGACTCCAGCGGCTTTGAGAAAATCGTATTGCGCGCGGGTTTCCACACCCTCCGCCAGAACCTCGATGTTGAGGCTGTCGCCCAGGGCCATGATGGTTCGTATGATGGCTTCGTCCTGACGGTTGCCGGGGATGTGATCGACGAAGGATTTGTCGATCTTGAAGCAACTCACCGGGAAGGTTTTGATATGGGCGAGAGAGGAATAGCCGGTGCCGAAGTCGTCCACCGAAAGCTCTACGCCGAGGCCGCGCAGTTGCATCATCACTTCGCGGACTTCCTCGCTTCTTTCCAGCGCGCCTTCGGTGATTTCGATTTCCAGTCGGTTAGGCGTGAGATTGAAGCTTGCCAGGATTTTGGCAACCCGTTCGACCAAACTCTGGTTGAACTGCGCCGGGGCAACATTGACCGCGACCCGAGGAATATCGATACCGGCATCCAGCCAGGTGCGCATCTGCCGGCATGCGGCCTCCAGCGCCCAGTCGCCCAAGTCGCTGATCAATCCGAGTTCGGTGGCGATGGGGATGAAATCGCCAGGTGAAACCAGGCCGCGTTGCGGATGTTGCCAGCGCATCAGCGCTTCCAGACCGACTAATTTGCCGCTCAAGCATTCGACTTGCGGTTGATAGTAGAGCAGGAACTCGTTGTCGCGCAGGGCGCGGCGCAGTTCGTTGCTCAAACTGAATTTCTCGGTCATCGCCTCGGCCATCTGTTGCGAGTAAAACTGGATACCGTTGCGGCCCAGTTCTTTGGCTCGATACATGGCGGTATCGGCAGCCCGGATCAGGTCATTGGCCAACAAACCATCAGCCGGATACAAGCTGATGCCGACGCTGGCGGTGGGGGCAAACTCATGGCCGTTGAGTTCGATGGGGCGGGATAAATTGGTCAACAGGCGTTGCGCCATGGCTTCAAGGCTGGCGCGATCTTCCGGGCTTTCCACCGCCAGTACGAATTCATCGCCGCCGAGACGGGCCAGGATTTCGTCCTTGCGCTTGGCGTTATCGAGACGCTTGGCGATGGCGCGCAAGAACGAATCGCCGACCGCATGGCCGAGGGTGTCGTTGATGATCTTGAAGCGGTCGAGATCAATGAATATCACCGCCAGTTGGCGGCCGCGTCGTTTGGATCGATCAAGTGCGGCGCCCAGTTGCTCGCTGAACAACATGCGGTTGGGCAAACCGGTCAGGTTGTCGTGATTGGCCAGGTGGTAAAGCTTTTCCTCGGCCTGCTTGGCTTTGGAAATGTCTGAAAATACGGCTACATAGTTGCGGGTTTCACCGTTGGGGTCGGTGAGGGCGGTAATGCTGCCCCATTGAGGATAAATCTCGCCGTTCTTGCGCCGGTTCCAGATTTCGCCATTCCAGCGGTGGTCATGCTTCAGGTCTTGCCACATTTTTTTGTAGAAATCCTGCGTATGAATGCCGGACTTGAACAGGCTGGGGGTCTGGCCGATGGCTTCGGTTTCGCTGTAACCGGTGATTTCCGAGAAGGATCGATTCACCGAAGTGATTTCCCCCTTGGCGTTGGTAATCATGACGGCTTCGGAGGTGGCGTTCAGTATCGCTTCGGTGGCGCCTTCGGCTTCTACGGGGGTTGTCGAGCGCGCGGTTTCGCGGAAAACGATGACACAACCCTGCGTCTGCCCATTCTCAACAACCGGGGTGCTGACATAGTCGAGACGGATCAGGTGTCCATCATGATGGCGAAAGGTTTTTGCCGTTGCCTGATGGGTCTGGCTGCGCTGAATGGTTTCAAGTAATTCACATTCTTCAACATCGGTTTGATTTTCATCGATCCGTTCGTCAACCAGTGTGAGTGCTTGGCAGCAATGCTTGCCGAGCATGCTTTGCGGGTCGCATCCAAAGAGGCGGCCAGCTTGCTCGTTGACGTAGATGATGACGCCATTTTGTTTGACGCTGACCAGACCCTCGCCGGCGGCATCCATGATGCGGGCGTTGCGCCGATGCAGATCTTCGATGGCGAGTTGGTACAAGTGGCGCTGGGTGACATCTCGGGCGTTGAGAATGATCTGGTCGGGTGCGTTCAGATATTCGATTCGCTTCAAAGAGGCCTCGACCCATACCAGAGCGCCTTCAGGGCGTCTGAACCGCAGCAGCACGGTGGCGGTGTCTTGTGTGTCCAGATTCGTAAGGGTTTCAGCCAGCAGGGCGCGATCTTCCTCCAGGGTGAAATTCTCCAGTGGAAGGCCGATCATCAATCGCGGCGGGATGCCAAGAATGTCCAGGCAGGCGGGCGAGACGAAGTTGCACAGACCTTGTGGAGTGAGTTGCGCGATCAGGTCGGTGGAATGTTCCGCCAACAAGCGGTAGCTCTCCTCGCTGGAAGCCAGCGCACGCTGCGAAAGTACTTCGATGATGGCCAGGGCGAGGGTGTTGGCGGCATCGATTTCGACCTGCGACCAGGGCGCGGATTTGTCGCGGTAGGTCTGCGCCCAGGTGGCGAAGGAGGTGCGCGGTGAAATGCGCGGCACATCGTTGTCGCGCATGACAATCTTGTCGGGTTGACCGGCCCAGTTGAGGGTGCGCAAAATGCCAGGGCGGAACCAGATGATGAAACTCAGCAGGCTGGCATCCAGGGCAGCGATCAGTACCCCGCTCGCGATATCATGATATTTGGCGGCGGCGGGGTGGACCGATGCGAGGTTGTCGGTATGAAATACCTTGTCGTCGGAGCGGGCGCGCAACGTCAGCAACAAGGCGTCGAGATCTGCGATCGATGGGGTGATGCCGATGGTATGCCAATGTCCGCCGATGTTGACCACCGCGCCTTGCGCTCGCACCAGGCCGAGCAATGCCACCTGGTTGTGATCGATGACGTCGTCGATTCGACCGGAATTGCGAATTTCGGAGCTGATCTTGTCGAGCAGGCTGCGCACCCGGTTGTTGAATTCGGTGCGTTCATCACTGTCCAGCGTGGACAGCTTGAGGCTGACGGTTTTACCGACGAATTCATCCAGTTCGCGTTCCCGCAGCGAAACGTATTTGGGAGTGTTGTGATGGCAAGCGATCAAGCCCCAGAGCCGTTGGTTCTGCAGCAGCGAGATGGTCAGCGTGGCGCGAACCCCCATATTGCGCAAATATTCCAGATGTACCGGAGACATGCTGCGCAGGGTCGAATATGTCAGGTTCAGCGGTTGGTCATCGATCGGATCAAGGTGCGGAATGATAGGCACCCGCGGCGCATCCCGATCTTCCAGCAGGCGGACCAGATTCTTGATGTAAAGGGCGCGCGCTTGTGGCGGAATGTCGGAAGCCGGGAAGCGATTTCCCAGATACGGCGGGCTGTCTTCGGTGAGGCTTTCCGCAATCACGATGCCGTCCCAGTTGGCTTCGAAGCGGTACATCATGACGTGGTCATAGCCGGTCAGCAGGCGCACTTGTTCAACCATCGCCTGGCAATAACGCTGCATGGAATTTTCAGCATCCAGGCGCCACATGGCATCGCGCAGGGGAATGAACAGATCATGGAACAGGTTGTTGTTGTTGGCGACCTGTAGTTCGATTTCAATAACCCGTAATTCATTCGCCAGGTAGATCAGGGCGTCGTGTGTTTCTTGATGTCCATTTATTGTCAGAGTCAGCGCCTGAATCGTTGACTGGCGCCAATCGCCGATGTCGGCCTGGAGCAGGCTTTGGGCTTGTGCCAAGCCAAGCAGATTGGCCAGCGGCTGGCCCAAACAAGGTGTCGTCTGGTCTGGAAACAGGCTGTCCAGATTGGCGCTGACCATGCGGATCAGTCCGTCTTGCGGGGAAACCGCCAGCAAAATACCAGAGGGTTGGATCGATCCCGGGATGTGGATGGGTTCTCTGGCGCAGCCGTCGAGAGCTTGCATCAGCACTTGGCTGGAGACTGAGTCAGTCGATGGGATGAGCGTGGACATCAAGCAATTCCTCAAGCAATTGGAACAAGGTGGTTGCTTGCGCGCAGGCTTCCGGGTGCACTTCGCCGGCGGCTTGAACGGATTCCGCCCAGTCAAGAAACGCCTGCCAGCGCGGTTCGATCAATGCGCCATAGGCGGTAAAAAAGCGAGCGCCGGTCGTGGCGGTCAGATTCAGGTTTTCCGCCAGATGGCGGGCGATCACTTGACCGCCCAAAGTCGATCCTTCTATGACATAAAGCACGCCGATCAACTTGCCTGGCGTATCGATGCGCAGATTACGCAGTGCCGCAGGCGTGTGATCAGGATCCGCCAGCGGGTTGATCTGAAAGTGGGCCAGATCGGCTTCCAGCCAACCGAGCTTGCGCCGCTCGCTATAGTCGAACCCCGGATTTATCTGCGTGATCGCAGCTCCAATCGCGTTTTCAACCAACCGATAGAACTGAAAATAGGCGCGCAGAACACTGCGGTATTGGTCCAGCGGATACCCCCGACGGGTCAGGCCAGCCAGCAGTGCATGCTGATTAAGGCGCACATGCGCCGCATGGGTGGCTGAACGCAAAGCTGCGCGCAGGCTTGCCGTATGAGGTGGGGGCGGGAGGGTTTGGGGGAGCATGTAATCGGCAATCAAAGCAGAATTAACATATGCATCATGGCTGGGGAAAAACCGGCAAACCATGTGTTGTCTATGTCATTTGTAATATACCTGTTTGCTCAACTAACGAAGCGGAAATCAGGATTGCATTGTCGATTTATGTCTGGTCGAGTGAGGGCAAAGTTCGCCTGATGGGAGCCCATTTCGGTTTTTATTTGAACGATGGGCGTAAATTAACTTATGAATATTTTTTTACGCCAGGGTATTCAAAAATTCCTGTAAATCGGACGGAAGCGGGGCTTCCAGTTTCAATTCGGCACCGGTCAATGGGTGGCGAATTTCCAATCGCGCCGAATGCAGGAACATCCGTTTCAGGCCTTGATATTTCAATTGTCGGTTGAGTTCTGCATTGCCATATTTGGTGTCGCCGGCAATTGGGTGATGCACTGCGGCCAGATGCACGCGTATCTGGTGCGTGCGGCCGGTCTTCAGTTCGGCTTCCAGCAGGCTGTAGCCGCCGGCAACCCTGATGCGTCTGAAAATGGTGTGGGCGCGTTGGCCTGCGTCGTTAACTTCAACCCGGCGTTCACCTTCTTCGGTCAGGTATTTGTGCAGCGAGAGCTTGATATGGCGCACCGGATCACGCCACTCGCCCACCGCCAGCGCCAAATAGGTTTTGCGCGGCTCGCCATCACGCAGCATGCGGTGCAACTCGACCAATGCCGAGCGCTTCAATGCCAGCACCAGAATACCGGATGTTTCTTTGTCGAGACGGTGAGCCAATTCGAGAAAACGGGCGTCCGGCAATTCCTGGCGTAATTGCTCGATGATGCCCAGACTGACGCCGCTGCCGCCATGCACCGCCTGACCCGCTGGCTTGTCGATCACCAGCAGGCTGTCATCGCGGTAGATCACCCGATCAAGCAGCGGATGCGTAATCGGCGAGATAGGGGGCGTTGCGGCGGGTTCGGCGACGCGCACTGGCGGGATGCGGACTTCATCGCCCTCAAGCAATTTGTAATCCGGCTTGGAGCGGCGGCCGCTGACCCGGAGTTCGCCTTCCCGCAGCATGCGATAAATGCGGCTCTTGGGAACGCCCTTCAGGGTGCGGAATAAAAAATTATCCAGACGTTGACCGGCCTGTTCCGAACCGATGATGACTTTGTTGACTGCTGCTTTGCCTGCCGATTGCATTACTGTATATTCGCTTTGCTCAAAAAGCGTGCATAAGGGCGTTGAAGACCTTGCCCGCGCACAGACTTTGGGTGTCGGTTATCTCGCTCACCGGCTAAGGCCTCCAGCCCCATGTTTCACTATTTACGCGATGTTCGTTTACGCGCTTGAGCGCGATTAAATCCGACATCGGCGGACTTGGTGAGCCCGCAAGGCAGCGCCCGAAAAAAGCAGCGATGGTAACGCAATTTATATGCGCGACCCGCACCCGGATGATTCCCCGCGCGGTTCAGTGCCCAGTCTGGTGCTTATTATTTGTCACTAACAGCCTGAATCGACAGGAAAAACGATAAACCTCAACCATGCTCCAGCCGCTCAGCGACAAAACTAAACACGCCGTCTGATCCCCTGCCTTGCCATGCCGTCGTGCCAAGTTCCTGACCAACGGGGCCGCACGACGGGGTTTGTCACCCCGGGGCGCGTGAGCGCTGGGGTAAAACATGAAACGTATGTTGTTCAACGCGACGCAAGCGGAGGAGCTCCGCGTCGCCATTGTCGAAGGCCAGAAATTGGTCGATCTCGACATTGAATCCGCTAACAAAGAACAGCGCAAAGGCAATATCTACAAAGCCATTGTGACGCGTGTCGAACCTTCTCTTGAAGCCTGTTTCGTCAACTACGGAACCGAGAGACACGGCTTTTTGCCGTTCAAGGAAATCGCGCGTTCCGCCATTCCGGGTGCCGAGAAAGGCGATTTCAGTCGTGGTCGCATGCAGGATCTGCTCAAAGAAGGTCTCGAGCTGGTCGTTCAGGTGGAAAAAGACGAGCGCGGAAACAAGGGTGCGGCGCTGACCAATCAGGTCAGTCTGGCTGGTCGTTATCTCGTTTTGATGCCGAACAATCCGCGTGGTGGTGGCGTTTCGCGTCGGATCGAAGGTGAAGAACGCAACGAACTGCGCGATGCGCTGGCGCAACTTGAAGTCCCCGCCGGGATGAGTCTGATTGGCCGCACCGCTGGCATCGGTCGCAATGTCGAAGAATTGCAATGGGATTTGAACTACCTGTTGCAGTTGTGGACCGCTATCGATGGCGCCTCCAAGGGCCAATCCGGCGCGTTTCTGATCTATCAGGAATCCAGTCTGGTCATCCGTGCCATCCGTGACTACTTCACGCCCGACGTGGGTGAACTGCTGATCGACGAGCCTGCCATTTATGAGCAGGCCAGGCAATTCATGGCGCATGTGATGCCGCCCAACGTGCACAAGGTCAAGCTCTATTCCGACCAGGTGCCGTTGTTCTCGCGTTTCCAGATTGAACATCAGATCGAAAGTGCCTTCTCGCGCCAGGTTTCGTTGCCCTCCGGCGGTGCCATTGTCATCGATCATACTGAAGCATTGGTCGCGGTCGACGTCAACTCGGCGCAAGCAACCAAGGGCAGTGACATCGAGCAGACCGCACTGAATACCAATCTTGAAGCGGCCGAAGAAGTGGCACGTCAGTTGCGCCTGCGCGACTTGGGTGGTCTGGTGGTGATTGATTTCATCGACATGGAAAGCCAGAAAAACCAGCGTGAAGTCGAGGAACGTCTGCGCGAATCGCTGCATCATGATCGCGCCCGCGTGCAGACTGGCAAAATAACGCGCTTCGGTTTGCTTGAACTGTCGCGTCAAAGGTTGCAGCCCAGCCTGGGTGAAACCAGTTACATCACCTGTCCGCGCTGTGCCGGCACGGGTCATGTTCGCAGCACCGAATCGTTCGCTCTGCACCTGTTGCGCATGCTGCAGGAAGAGGCGATGAAAGACGGCACCGGTGCAGTGCATCTGCAGATTCCGGTCGATGTGGCAACCTTCTTGCTCAACGAAAAACGTCACGACATTCTGTCTATTGAGGCGCGCCATCGGGTTGAAATCGTGTTGATCCCCAACATGCATTTCGAGACCCCGCGCTACAACCTGGCCCGATTCCGTCACGACCAACTCAACCAGACCGAGTCGCTGGCCCCCAGCTATCGCATGGTAGAAAAACCGGTTGAAGAGGAAATGCAGCCACGTAATGGCGGCGCCGGGAAACCCGAACGGGCGCAGCCGGTTGTGCAAGGCGTTACCCCGTCACAACCCGCTCCGGAACATGTTCCGGCACCGGAAGCGCCAGTTGAGGTGGTCGCCAAGCCTGGTTTGTTTGGACGTATCTTCAGTTGGCTGCGCGGCATGAATGAACCGGTTGAAGAAGTCAAACCGGTCGTTGTCAAAAAAGCCGAACCCCGCCGAGAGCGTGAGCCCCGCCGTGGACGTGACAACCGTGGCGAGCGTGAAAACCGCGAGCCAAAGGAATCACGCGAAGGGCGCGGCGAGCGACGTCCACGCGGTGAGCGTCCGGAACGTGTCGAACAAGCTGAACGCCCGCCACGCCCAGAGCGCGTCGAGCCGAAGGAGCCGCGTGAGAATCGTGAGAGTCGTGAGCTGAAAGGCGAGCGCAATGAGCGTCCGGAGCGACCTAAGCGGGAGCGTCAACCGGTTGTCGAAGCGCCACGTGTCGTTGAGTCAACGCCGAATGAGGACGCCGCGATAGTGGTGAGCCAGATCGCGGTAGAAGCGCCGTCTGAAAACGCGGGAGAAGAGCGTGATAGCCGCCGACGCGGTCGTCGTGGCGGGCGTGGACGCCGGGGTGAAGGTCGTCCGGAGAGCGCTGGCTCGGTTGCCGAGCAGACAGTTAGCGAGATTATTGCCGAGGCGGATGGCCAGGCGGCCACCCCGCAGGTTCCGACTCCCGCCCCGACTCCGTCAAGCGCTTACGACAGCAATGCTGTGCCATTGGTCATCCGGGTGGAAAGCGCGCCCGAGCCTACCCGGTCACAGCCCGCCGAAGTGCAAGCGTCAATCCAGTTCAATCTGGCTCCTGAACCGGCGGCTGTTGAAGAGGCTGCAGTGCGCGAGCCGGTTTCAGCGCCGATCGAACAGGTTGAGGCTGATTTGGTGCAGGGGGATTTGCAATTAGTGGAAACGGCTAGCACCCCAGTACCGCTAGCGGACGCCGCTGAGGAGGCTTCCGAACCGGCCGCGTCTACCAGACGGCGTCGTGGTCGAGGAGGACGCGGGAGTTCTCAATCGAATGCACAACCCGCAGCAGATGGATTGGTGATGGTGGAAACCCGTTCTGAAAGCATTGCGTCGAGTGAATCCGCCAGCACCGAAGCGGTTGTCGGCGAGACGCCCGGCGAATGGGGGCCGCCCTCCAATCCGCGTCGGCGCGCGCGTCCGAAGTCTGAAGCGCCCGCTGCCGAAGCTTTGGTGATGGTTGAAACTAAATCCACTGGCACGGAATAGAACAACATCGTCTGATTCCGTTGTGTGAATATAAAAAAGCCGGCCGAATGTGCCGGCTTTTTTGCATCGAATATGCCAATTCGCAGGTTGACCAGACTTCCCGATAACTCACTTAATACTGGAAGCAACCTCTAAGAATACGAACCGTTGGTGAAGATTGCGGTCTGCACAGACGAATGGCTTGGTGATCCGTTTCTGATTCACTTTGTTTTCAGGGTGATCTCGCTAAGCAAGCCCTCGGCGGCATCTTCAATCATATCCAGAACATGATCGAAACCAGAACTGCCGCCATAGTAGGGATCGGGCACATCCAAGTCGGGAAAATGCTGGCTGAATGAAAGCAAGCGGCGAACTTTATGTTGAAGATGCGCCGGGCAATTCAGCATCAGGGAGGCTAGGTTGTCTTTGTCCATCGCCAGGATGTAATCGAAATCCTCGAAATCTCGCGGGCAGACTTGGCGGGCGCGTAAATGGGAAAGATCGTAGTGACGTTTGCGCGCGGCGTCTTGCGCGCGTGCGTCAGGCGGTTTGCCGATGTGATAGTCATGTGTGCCAGCGGAATCAATCTGGATGTCCAGGTTCAGCGCCGCTTTTTTGACCTTGTCGCGGAACACGCCTTCGGCGGTTGGGGATCGACAAATATTTCCCATGCAGACGAATAAAACAGCTACTTTATTTTTTGAAATCATGTGTTTAATGTGCCTATGAACAAATCCGTCAGGCTGCTGACGGGGGCGAATATGACCATTCGAAAACCTTGAATCTTGACCGATTTCCTTTGCTGGGGCCGCAGGCAAGTTTACCTGACGTCAACCTGCACGATTTGCAGCCGACAATTCCAAGGAGCGACAGGCGCAAATGGGGTTGATGTCTGAGGGGGTTGATGACTGAGTAGGTGGCAACATCGAACGAAGAAAGAATGCCTGGAAATCCCGATTATTGAAGAATGGCGCATGGGGTCTGTTCAAGTCATTCAGTTTGATCCAGAAGCTTGGCAAAACAACGATCTATGTCGATGCGGCAGTGGGCTTCAGTCGCTGGGCGAATTTCTCCCGGAACTTGCTTAGTTTGGGGGCAACGACAAACATGCAATAGGGCTGGTTGGGGTTCTGGTCGTAGTAGCGTTGGTGGTAGTCCTCGGCGGGCCAGAATGTTTGCACTTCGGTAATTTCGGTGACGATGTTGTGGTCGAAGATTTTTTGGTCAGTTAATTCGGCGATAAATTCTTCGGCGGCAGATTTTTGTGCCGCGCTATGCCAGAAGATGGCGGAGCGGTATTGGGTGCCGATGTCGTTTCCCTGTCGGTTGAGGGTGGTGGGATCGTGCAGTGTGAAGAAGATTTTCAGTAGTTCTGAATAGGTGATTTTGTCTTGGTCAAAGCGAATCTGAACAACTTCGGCATGGCCGCTGTTACCGTCGCAAATCTGCTTGTAAGTGGGATTTGCAGATGCGCCGCCCATATAGCCGGAGACCGCTTCAAGCACGCCATCGAGGCGGTTGTATGCGCTTTCAAGGCACCAGAAACACCCCCCCGCGAGGGTTGCGATTTCAATCTTCATACGTCTGACTCCTTCATGGATAGCCGCTAAGTGTATGTGCTCTGAGTTTGCCGAAAGGCTCAGGTTCTAGTTTGAACGACCGATAAGTTAAATATAATTTTTCAGGGGCTCACGTTGCTTATGAATCCGAACGAACAACGTATTTCGATCGATCAAGTCAGAGTGGGGTTATATATTCGCCTTGAAGCCTGGATGGATCATCCATTTTTGTTCAGCAGTTTCAAGATTCGCAATGAGAAGCAGATCAAAGCATTGCGTTCACTTGGTTTGATGGATGTGCTTTATTCGGCGGATAAAAGCGATTTTCCGCCGTTGCCGCCGCCCCACGCGGACGCGCCAGTGGTGCCGCGGTCGCTAGAGGTTGATCCTGAAGTTGCGGCAATGTGGCAAGAGAAACGCGAGCGGCGAGAAAAAATCACCCAGCAACGCGAGGCATATGGACGCTGCGAGAAGCAGTTTGTCGGCAGTATCAAACTGGTTAAAAACGTGTTGCGCAACCTGTTTTCACGACCGCATGAGTCGATTGAGCAAGCGCAGACGCTGATCGTGGGGATGGTCGATTCACTGTTGGCCGAAAAAGATGTTTTGATCCATTTGATGAATGCCAAGAACGGCGACGATGGGGCTTATTACCATTCTCTCAACGTCACTATGCTGGCTTTGATGTTGGGCCGCGAGGCGGGGCTGAGTTCGTCAGAGATGTGTGCGTTGGGTCTGGGAACCTTGTTGCATGACATGGGCAAGGAGCGGGTGCCGAGCCAGATTCTGCTGAAGAAAACCCCTTGGACTACCGCGGAGCGAAATTTCTACCTGCAGCATGTGGTGTATGGCGTCGAGTTAGCGGAAAGGTTGCCGGATTTGCCGGCGGGCGCCATGGAAGTGATTGCGCAGCACCACGAAATGCTCGATGGCAGCGGTTTCCCCTGCGGATTGAATGCCGCGCGTATTGGCAATCTGTCGCGTATCGCGACCATTGCGAATACTTTCGACAATGCCTGTAATCGAATCAATCCGGCCGATTCGCTGACGCCGACACAGTCGTTGTCGGTGATGTTCAAGCGCGATCGGGCTAAATATGATTCTGAATTGATGCAGCATTTTGTGCGGTGTCTTGGCGTCTATCCGCCCGGCAGCATCGTGCGCTTGAACAATGAGGCGATTGCTTTGGTAGTGAATGTGAACCCGGGGAAATTGTTGCAACCGACGCTGATGATGTACGACCCGGCTATTCCGAAGGAGGAGGCTTTGTTGGTGAATCTGGCCGAGGAGCCTGATTTGCGCGTTACCAGTACGTTGCGGCCAGGTGAATTGCCAAAAGTAATCTTTGATTACCTGAGTCCGCGCAGCCGGATCAGTTATTTCACCGATTCAACAACACCGAAACGGCCCAATAGTCACTGAACAAGCAAGCTGTTGGGATACTGATTCGAGCGACTTGGCACGGGGTGCTGGTCGGAGCGGCAAATTGTCGGCGACCCTCACCCCGACTCATGTCGGGGTGAGGGCTTTGCAAACTCGGATTACTGCGCGAAGAACGCTTTGACCTTGTCCATGAAGCCCTTGGCGCGCGGGTTATGCTTGCCATCGTGACCGCTACAGCAGGTTTCAAATTCGCGCAACAGTTCTTTCTGACGATCAGTCAAATTGACCGGTGTTTCAACCACTACATGCGCCATCAAGTCACCCGGGTTTTGGCTGCGCACGCCCTTGATGCCTTTTCCGCGCAGGCGGAAAACCTTGCCTGATTGAGTCTCGGATGGAATCTTGATAGTGGCGTGGCCTTCCAGAGTCGGAATCTCGATCTCGCCGCCAAGTGCTGCGGTGGCGAAGGAGATCGGCATTTCGCAATGCAGATCGTCATGATCGCGCTGGAATACCTGGTGCGCCTTGAGGTGAATCTGCACATAAAGATCGCCGGGGGGGCCGCCGTTGATGCCGGATTCGCCTTCGCCGGACAAGCGAATGCGGTCGCCTTCGTCAACGCCAGAGGGAATCCGTACCGATAAAGTCTTGTGTTTCTTGATGCGACCTTCGCCGTGGCAATGCGTGCATGGGTCGGTAATCACTTTTCCGCTGCCGTGACAGCGCGGACAGGCCTGCTGAACAGAGAAGAAGCCTTGTTGCATGCGCACCTGGCCATGTCCGCCGCAGGTTGGACATGTCGTTGGTTCAGTGCCCGGTTTGGCGCCCGTGCCGTGACAGTGTTCGCACTCGGACAGCACCGGTACGCGAATCTTGGTCTCGGTACCGCGAGCGGCTTCCTCCAGCGAGATTTCCAGGTTGTAGCGCAGATCGGCACCGCGATAGACATGCGAGCGGCCACCCCGGCCGCCGCCGAATACATCGCCGAAGATGTCGGAAAACGCATCCGCGAAATCGCGGAAATTACCTGAACCGCCGGCTGCGCCGCCCATCGACGCATCAACCCCGGCATGGCCGTACTGGTCATAGGCCGCTCTTTTGTTGCCGTCAGAGAGAATCTCGTAAGCCTCTTTGGCTTCCTTGAACTTCTCCTCCGAAGCTTTCTCGCCCTGATTGCGATCAGGGTGATGCTTCATGGCCAACTTTTTGAAGGCCTTCTTGATCTCGTCGTCGGTCGCACCTTTCGATACGCCGAGGACTTCGTAGTAATCGCGTTTACTCATTAGCAAGAAGCTCGTAGCTGGTGGCTGGTAGCCAATAATTGAGCGACGCAGGCGCGAATGCTTAAACCACAAGCTATCCGCTACCTGCCGCTCGACTTGTTAACGTGAAACAACCGCATCCTGAATCCAGTACAGGATGCGGTTCGCTAAGCGCACCACATCCTGTAAGCCGCGCCGAGGTTATGTCATTCGGAGTGGCCGCAATTCATGATCGTTTACTTGTCTTTCACTTCCTCGAACTCGGCATCAACCACATCGTCGTCCTTCTTGCCTGCGCCCGCATCACTGCCCGCCTCGCCACCTGCCGCTGCCTGATCTTTGGCGTAAACCTGCTCGGACAACTTGTGGCTGGCTTCCGCCAGCGCCTGTGTTTTGGCTTCGATATCGGCCTTGTCGCCGGACTTGATGGCGGCTTCGGTCTCCGTAATCGCGGCTTCGATCTTGGTCTTGTCTTCCGCCGAGACCTTGTCGCCAAAGTCCTTCAGCGCTTTCTTCACCGAATGCACCATGCTGTCGGCCTGGTTGCGCGCGGTCGCCAGTTCGAACGCCTTGTGGTCTTCGGCGGCGTTGGCTTCGGCATCCTGCACCATCTTCTGGATTTCCGCCTCGCTCAAACCGGAGTTGGCCTTGATGGTGATCTTGGCTTCCTTGCCGGTACCCTTGTCCTTGGCGGAAACGTGCAGAATGCCGTTGGCGTCGATGTCGAAAGTGACTTCGATCTGCGGCATGCCGCGCTGCGCCGGCGGAATGTCGGTCAGGTTGAACTGGCCCAGGCTCTTGTTGCCGGTGGCGATTTCGCGCTCGCCTTGCAGCACATGGATAGTCACCGCAGTCTGGTTGTCATCGGCGGTGGAGAACACCTGATTGGCGCGGGTCGGAATGGTGGTGTTCTTCGGGATCAGCTTGGTCATCACGCCGCCCAGGGTTTCAATGCCCAAGGAAAGCGGAGTGACATCAAGCAGCAGCACGTCCTTGACTTCACCTTGCAACACACCACCCTGGATCGCAGCGCCGACGGCGACGGCTTCATCCGGGTTGACGTCCTTGCGTGGATCTTTACCGAAAAACTCTTTCACCAGTTCCTGCACTTTTGGCATGCGGGTCATGCCGCCAACCAGGATCACGTCGCCGATGTCGGAAACTTTAACGCCGGCATCCTTGATCGCCATCTTGCATGGCTCGATGGTGCGCTTGACCAGTTCTTCCACCAGGCTTTCGAACTTGGCGCGGGTAATCTTCATCACCAGGTGTTTCGGGCCAGAGGCATCCGCCGTGATGTAGGGCAGGTTGATTTCGGTCTGGGTATTGGAAGACAGCTCGATCTTGGCTTTTTCGGCGGCTTCTTTCAGGCGTTGCAGCGACAGCACGTCTTTCTTCAGATCGACGCCTTGCTCCTTCTTGAATTCATCGATGATCCAGTCGATCAGGCGCTGATCGAAGTCCTCGCCGCCGAGGAAGGTGTCGCCGTTGGTGGACAGCACTTCAAACTGGTGTTCACCGTCGATTTCGGCGATTTCGATGATGGAAATATCAAAGGTGCCGCCGCCCAAGTCGTAAACCGCAATTTTGCGGTCGCCTTCCTGCTTGTCCATACCGAATGCCAGCGCGGCCGCAGTCGGCTCGTTGATGATGCGCTTGACTTCCAGACCGGCGATGCGGCCTGCGTCCTTGGTCGCCTGACGCTGCGAATCGTTGAAGTAGGCCGGCACGGTGATGACCGCTTCGGTGACTTCTTCGCCCAGGTAATCCTCGGCGGTCTTCTTCATCTTGCGCAGCACTTCGGCGGAAATTTGCGGCGGTGCGGTTTTCTTCTCGCGCACTTCCACCCAGGCGTCACCGTTGTCGGCCTTGACGATTTTGTAAGGCATCAAGGAAATGTCCTTCTGCACTTCTTTTTCTTCAAAGCGGCGGCCGATCAAGCGCTTGATGGCGTACAGCGTGTTCTTTGGGTTGGTGACCGACTGACGTTTGGCCGGTGCGCCGGCGAGAATTTCGCCATCCTCGGCGTAAGCGATGATCGACGGCGTGGTACGCGCGCCTTCCGAATTTTCAATCACCTTGGGTTTGCCGTTTTCCATGATCGCCACGCAGGAATTGGTGGTGCCCAAGTCGATACCAATAATTTTGCCCATTTTTATGTTCCTCTGAATGTATTAAACGTAATTGCCAAGTGGGAATGAGATAGTGAATTTCAAGACGCGGTCAGTTCGGTTTGACCACCATGACCAGTGCGGGACGCACCACCCGGTCGTTCAGCGCATAGCCTTTTTGCAGCACTGTGGCGACGCTGTTGGGTTCTCCCTCGGCCTCAACCATGCCGATCGCCTGATGGAAATTGGGATCGAATTTTTCGCCCATGGGGTTGATTTCCTTGATGCTGTTTTTCTCGAATACGCTGGAAAGTTGCTTCAGCGTCAGTTCAACGCCGTTCTTCAGACTTTCGATACTGGCTGTATCGCCGGTGGCCAGAGCGGCTTCGAGGCTGTCTTTTACCGGCAGCAGATCGGCGGCGAATTTGTCGAGCGCAAATTTCCGCGCTTTATCGATTTCGTCCAGCGCCCGCCGACGTGCGTTTTCCGCATCGGCTTTGGCACGCAACCAAGCGTCGTGATGTTCCTGCGCGTTCAGTTCGGCTTGGCGTAGTTGCATTTCCAGGCTGGGCAAGGAATCCTTCTCCATGCTGTCCAGTTCCACTTTGTCGGCATTGGTTTCGGCGTCTGTCGCCGCGTTGATTTCATTGCTCATTTCGGTGTTGTTTACGTCTGACATGGCGTGTCCATTTCTTAAAAACCCGATTCGTTTTGGGGACGATGCCAGCCAATTCAAGACCCGACGACGCGGCGCAGCCGATTCCGCGATAATCCTGACCTTGTTCAGGCCACAGAAGAGCCAGGAGAATTTCAGTTGACTTCCGAACCCCTTATAGAAATCAAGGATTTGCACTTTTCCTATGGCAGCAGAGAAGTGCTGAAAGGTATCAATCTGAGCATTCCGCAAGGCCAGGTAGTCGCCATTCTGGGTTCCAGCGGATGCGGCAAAACCACCCTCATGCGGCTGATCGGCGGGCAATTGAAGCCCCGCAGCGGTAGCGTGAAAGTGGCCGGCGAAGTGGTGCATGAGCTTGCGAATGATGCGCTCTACAAACTCCGCCGCAGAATGGGCATGATGTTTCAGGGGGGCGGTTTGTTCACTGATTTATCGGTATTCGATAATGTCGCCTTCCCGCTGCGCGAGCATACCGATCTATCTGAAGTGATGATTCGCGACCTGGTTTTAATGAAACTGCACGCGGTCGGGTTGCGCGGCGCGCATAAATTGATGACCGGCGAACTCTCCGGCGGCATGCAGCGACGCGTCGCACTTGCTCGCGCCGTGGCGTTGGACCCCATGCTGACCATGTACGACGAGCCCTTCGCCGGCCTCGACCCGATTTCGCTCGATGTCATCGCCAACATCATCCGCCGCTTGAGCGATGCACTCGGCTTGACTTCCATTGTGGTCACCTACGACATCGCCGAATCACTGAAAATCGTCGATTACGCCTACTTCATTGATAACGGCATCGTCGTCGCCGAAGGCCCGGCCAAAGAAATGCAGCAATCCACGCATCCCTTCGTGCATCAATTCGTGCATGGAGAAGAAGAAGGCCCGGTCAGTTTTCATTATCCAGCGCGCGACCTGGCGCTGGATCTGGGGTTGGCTGGCGAGGGCTAAACTCCGTTTCTTTATTTATCAGACTGACTCAACATGGCCGACTCAATCCGCCTTGCCAAACGCGTCGCCGAACTGCGCGCCTGTTCACGCCGAGAAGCCGAGCAGATCATTACCGGCGGCTGGGTCCGGGTAGACGGTCTCGCGGTCGAAGAACCGCAGTTTCGCGTGACCGACCAACAGATTGATATCGACCCCGGTGCAAGCCTCGAACAAACCGAACCCGTCACCCTGCTGCTGCACAAACCGATCCGTTATCACACCGGGCAGGGCGACAGCGAGCATGCCGCCACCCAACTGCTCAAGCCCGAAACCTTATGGATAGAAGATATTCCCGGCCCTGTCGCTGCCAAAGTGCGTCCGCTGAAAATGCATTTCACCCATCTCACTGCTTGCGCGCCACTCGAGACCAGCGCCAGCGGTCTCGTCGTTTTCAGTCAGGACTGGCGCATTGTGCGCAAGTTGATTGAAGACGCCGCCACTGTAGAGCATGAGATGGTCGTGGAAGTCACCGGCGACCTGGCCGCGAATCAAACGCCGGAGGGGCTCAACCGACTGAGCCGGGGGGTAGTTGTCAAAGGCGTCGCAGCGAGTTCGCTCAAAATCAGTTGGCAAAACGAGACGCGTCTGCGGGTGGCGCTGAAAGGCGCCCAGATCGGACAAATCCAGAAGCTGTGTGAAGCAGCCGGCCTGCAAGTGCTGAGCATGAAGCGCATTCGCCTCGGCGGTGTTTCGATGGGCAAACTGCCACCGGGGCAGTGGCGGTATCTGCGTGAAAGCGAACGTTTCTGATCCTCAGGCTTGGTGCGCCCCCGGTTCCGCCGACAAATCGGGCGGTACGCGTTAGCGCATCAGTTTGCAGATAATTGTCCTCAAACCGTTTTATCAGTAACTACAACCATGCAAACGCTTAAATCCGAAACGCTCATTCTGATCGCCATCGCCATGCTGGGTATGGGTTTGGCGCTGGAACATGCCGCATTGACCCACGGCGGCGCAATGCTCTGGGGACTCCTCGGAATGGTCCTGCTGGCGATCATCGGTGTCGCATTCCGCATCGCGCACCATGCTGAAGTGCTCGCCCTGCGACTGGGCGAGCCCTACGGCACGATGATTCTGACGATGGCAGCGGTATCGGTGGAAGTGGTGATTCTGGTTGTTTTGCTGCAAGGCGCGCCCAACCCGACGCTGGCGCGCGACACCGTGTTTGCGGCGGTGATGATCGACATCAACGGCATTCTGGGTGCGGCCGCGATTATTGGCGGGTTAAAGCATGGCAACCCCAAATACAACCTCGATTCGGCCAACTCCTTTATCGCCATGTTGCTGGTCGCGCTCGGCATCGGCATGTTCATTCCAGACTTTGTGCCGGACACCCACTGGCAGGTTTATTCCGCCGTCTCGGTGGGCGTCATGGCGGTGATGTACATGGCATTTCTCCGCTTGCAGACAGTTGAGCACCGCCAGTTCTTCGAACATCCGGCTGAACTGGAAGAAGAAGCGCACGACACCGCGCATAGCCCGAATGCGCTACATATCGGCATCATGCTGGGTGCAATCGTGCTGGTTGGCCTGCTGTCGGAAGTGCTTTCGGTGTTGCTCGACGCCGGTCTCGCCGGCAGCGGACTGCCCAAAACCATTCCCGCCGTATTGGTAGCATTGATCTCGGCCTGCCCGGAAATTCTCACCGCCCTGAAAGCCGCGCGCGACGACCGCATGCAAACCACCGTCAACATCGCGCTGGGCGCATCACTCGCCACCGTCTTGCTGACCCTGCCGGTCATCGAAGCCATTGCCCTGTTTACCGGCGAACGCATCGTCATGGCATTGACGCCGATTCAGGCCGGCATGTTGTTGCTCACCCTGCTGACGGTCATGAATAATTTGCATGATGGCGAAACCAATGCCATCGAAGGCATCAGCCATTTCGCATTGTTTGCCGCGTTTGTCGCACTGGTAATGATGGGACTGGCGTAAGTCAGTCAACTAACCGAATTTCGGAATTTCGGAGAAATCCATGTCATTGATACAACTGATTTATGTCAGCACCGCCACCACCGAATTGGAGGAAAGCGAACTGGATGCCATTCTGGAATCCTCCGCGCGGCACAACACTCCGCAAGATGTCACCGGCATGTTGCTCTATTCCGGCGGAACCTTCATGCAAGTTCTGGAAGGCGAAGAAGCGGCGGTGGATGAAACCTATCAACGCATCTGCGCCGACCCGCGCCATCACAGTTCCTTTCTGCTTACCCGCGATCCGATTAAAGAACGCAATTTCGCCGTCTGGAGCATGGGTTTTCGCCGCCTGAATGAATCCGATGCCACCGCCAAACCCAGCTTTGCGCCGTTTTTTCAAGATGGTTTTGACGCCAGAACCATCGGCACCCAACCCGGCATCGCGCTCGACCTGCTGCTTGAATTCAGTCAGCGCTGGAACTTCAAGTGACAGTGAAT
>JAIFKV010000016.1 GCA_020049415.1 Betaproteobacteria bacterium | reverse complement strand
CGTTCCGTTGCCGGGCTTTCCCACATCTGCCGATTCATCGCCGGCGCCACCAACAACGGGCAATCGCGCGCCAGGCAGAGCGTGGAAAGCAGGTCATCGGCACGCCCCTGCACCAGCTTGGCGAGAAAGTCAGCCGAAGCCGGCGCCACCACAATCGCATCCGCGCCCCGGCTCAGATCGATATGCGCCATGCCGTTATCGACCCGCTCATCCCATAAATCGGTGAATACCGGATGCCCGGTCAGCGCCTGAAACGTCGCCGGACCAACAAAATGCCGTGCCGCCAAAGTGCAAACCACCTGCACATCAATGCCGCCTTTCACCAGTAAACGCGCCAACTCCGCCGCCTTGTAAGCGGCAACACCACCGGTAACACCGAGCACGACCCGTTTCAGTTGCATTACCTGAACCCCCGCAAAATGAACGCCATAGTCGCGCGCACCAAGCGCATCGACCAGCGGCGGAATTGTAGGCCAGGCGAGTGGCGATGCGGCACGGGCCGCAACATCAGAGGATTGGGTGCGCGAAGGCAAACCACATACCCGCGCTCAGTTACTCTGGGTGCGCTTTCGGAGTGCATCGCACGAATATTTGAAATATTGGGGGTTGCCGTGACAGCAATCCATGCCGGAAATGGTTGATTTTGCTGACCACCAGCGCTGCGGGTGCGGAGAAGAAGAAAGCCACAGCGGTGATAAACTGGCACTGGAAGAAATTAAAGCGGGATGTCGACATCTGCTTTTTCCAGTAAAACAGCGGGCAGCGCCATGCATGTTGCGGATTTATTATTTAATCTGATAACGATCCGCTCAAGAATTGAAATCATGCCAGTACACCATCCCGCCTCCAATACGATGCGTCGCCATCTGCTCAAACTTTTCGCCGCTGGTGCGTTGACGGGTATCGGCTTCAACGGTCTAGTTCGACATGCGCTCGCCGCCGGCAGTGGGCCAAAACGCAAGCAGGGCATTTACAAGTTGGAAGGCAAGGCGACTTTCAATGGCAAGTCTCTACAGGTCGGTGATGTGCCGACGTTGCCGCTGACCGTGATTACCGGCGCGAACACGCAATTGGTTTTTGTGGTCGGCGCTGACGCATTTCTGATGCGCTCGAACAGTCATCTGATTCTGACCGCCAGCACTGCGGAAACGCCGAATCGCGCCGATTCGATCGCCCTGTTGAGTGGCAAGTTGCTGTCGGTGTTTGAAAAAGGCGTGCGTAATCTAACCACCCTCACCGCTGTGGCCGGCATTCGTGGCACCGGCATATATATGGAAATCGAAGCAGAACGTTCCTACCTTTGCCTGTGTTACGGAACCGCCAGAATCGGCCCGATAGACGCTCCGCAATTACATGAGAAATTGAAGGCTACGCACCACGAATCGCCGCGCTGGGTCTATCGAGACCGCATGGAAAGAGCCAAAATGATCAACCATACCGACGAAGAATTGATCCTGCTGGAGGGCCTGACCGGCCGCGTGCCGGCTTTTGCCGCGCAATGGCTCGATGGCGATGGCATCCTGAGCGAACTGGCGAATAAGCGCTATTGAACTCTGCGCGAGTGTCCAATTTCATACGAATGCAACTTTTTCAGACCGACTTCGCCTATGCAGCCAGCCTTTTACTTGCGCCCAGCGTTGCTTGTTCACCGCGAGATGTGGCGACGAACCTGGTCGCCGCGCTCGAAATCAGCGTACCGGAAGCACATCGTATGGTTCAGGCGGGCAAACTCACGCTGATTGATATCAGTCGACCGGAAGAATGGCGTCAGACCGGCGTCGAGCAGGGGGCGGCGCGGATTAAGCTGCTGCATCCTGGGGGTGTGCAAGGCTTTGTCAACGCGGTGCTTGAGCAGGTTGACGGTAATCTCGACGCCCCGATCGGCATCATTTGTCGCACCGGCAACCGCACCTCGCAGATACAACCGCTGTTGCAAGCAGGCTGTTTCACCCAGATTTACCGCATCAAGGAAGGCATGGGCGGCAGTGCCGACGGCCCGGGCCGGATAGGCCAGGGTTGACCGGTAGAAGCGTGTGTGGGTTGCTGATGAAAAAAATCGCCCGTCGCTTATCCCGAAAGTTCCACATTTACCGCACACTTGCGCGCTGTTTTGCATGACTCGGCGCATGTCGAGAATGACAGCGCGATCAATAGTTGATTACAATAGTCAGGTATTTAACTCAGGAGAGAAATCATGTCCGTAGAACTCTTAGATGCCGCCGCCGCTGGTGAAACCGGAAAAGTCGTGGAATTGCTTGCCGCCGGCGCAGATATTCAAACCACCAACAACGACGGCGCCAGTGCATTGCACCTGGCGGCTTTTCAGGGCCATCTTGACACCGTGCAAGCCCTGCTGGCGGCGGGGGCTGACGCCAATGCCAAAGATGGCAACGACTGGACGCCAATTTTCAAGGCGGCCTACAACCACGAAAAAGATTGCGGTTATGCACAAGTGGTGCAAGCCCTGATCGACGCCGGCGCTGATGTGAATGCGCGCATTTATTACGGTTTGACGCCGTTGATGCTGGCGGCTGGCGGCGGCGAGGCAGCTGTTTGTGAAGCGCTGCTGAATGCCGGCGCGGAAGTCAAAGCCACTAACGATGGCGGTCGTACCGCGCTGGCGATGGTTAAAGAGCGCTTCTTCGTCGACGTGATCAATCTGCTGCACGAGGCTGAAGGCTACGTCATGGAAACCGGTGATGGCGGTGGTCCGGCTGGCGCATGCGGCACCAAGGGCGCGCAGGGCGGATTAGCCTCGAATACCAAAGTGGTGAATTTCATGAAGCGGCCGATGCACTGAACCGTCTTGTTTCAGCGCTTTATGAAAAAAGGGCCGCTTAGCGGCCCTTTTCGTTTCGCGGCACATTAACGCGAAAAGAAATTGAAACCCTCACCCTCTACCGGCGCCCAAGGGTCTTTTGAAAACTCTTTCGGCTGCGTGTTTCTTGGCGGAGGCGCTGGCGGCGGCGGGGGAGGGTCAGGCTTGTCAATCTGCGGCGGCGGTGGCGCGGGTGGTGGTTCTCTCGGCTCGATAATTTTTGGCGACGAGCCGACAGGTTGCTTCGGTTTCGCCGAGATTGCTTTGGTTGCTGTTGCGGGCGGCTGCTTGGCGGGTTGCGTAGTGGGGCCTGGCAAGGCGGGTACGGGCGTGCCGGGCGGCGGCAATGCGCCGACTCTGGGTGCATCGCCAACCGGAGCAGAGATTTCGGCATCGAACGCTTCGACGAGTTCTTTCCAGTCCGGCTCGGGTTTCTCTTTGCCCAGCACCAGCGGACGCAACGCCGGTTCCATGTTCTTGATAATCTGCACAGCGATCGCGCTGGTGAAACGGAAATCACCCGCCGCCTCGCCGGGCACGAATACGGTCATCACGCCGAAGAAGTTGCTGCCCATATAAAAGGCAAAAGTCGCCGTGCGGTTCATCACCTTCGATTCGATTACCGTGCCGTTGGCGGAATAAACCTCCAGGCGATGATCGCCGGTGCCGGTCTTGCCACCGAGGGGCAAGGCGGTGCCATCGTTCAGCATGAAAGCGCCGCGCAGACGCCGCGCGGTGCCTTGTTCGACCACATTGGCCAGCGCCTGTTTGATCACCAGCGCAATTTCAGTGGGGAATATCCGTTCCGCCGTCGGACGTTCGCGTTTGAGAACGCTGTGATAAGGCGTGTTGGCGGCGAATTCAATGCGGGTCAGAGTGACTGGTTCGAGCTTGACGCCATCGTTGGTGATGACACCCATCAACTCCGCCAGCGCGGCCGGTCGGTCGGCGGAGGAGCCGATCGCGGTGGCGTAAGATGGAACCAGGCTACCGAACGGGTAACCCAGTCGACGCCAACGCTTGTGCACTTCCTGGAATGCTTCGATTTCCAGGCGCGACAGGATGCGGCTGTCTTGTGCATTCTTGTGGCTGGTATTGAGCAGCCAGCCATAGACCTCGATGCGTTGAATGGCGCTGGCATCGACGACCTCGCTCCAACCCGCGGCGGGGCGTGCGCGCAGATAACTTACCAACCAGAGTTCGAGCGGATGAATCTGGGTGATATAGCCGCGGTCCGACAGATCGAATTTGTCCGGGCCATAGGTATCGTACAAATACTGGAAATCCGCCTCGCTGAATGTGCTCGGATTATTCATTCGCCCTTTGATGAAGGCGGTGAAAGTTGTGATGTCGGCTTTCGGGTCGAGGAAGCGATAGACCGCCGCCAGACGTTTCGGATTGGCGGTCAGGTGGTTCAACAGCGCCGAAGTCGCTTCCTCCGGCTTCAGTCCTTTATATTTCTTGATAAATCGCGCCAGATAAGCTTTGCCTTCCTTGTCGGCGAATTGTTTCAGATAGTGACTCCGGCGCGGGTCATCCGGATCGGCCAGAATCTGCGCGGCGCCCTTCGCGTCGCGATAAATAAAGTGACGTACGATGTCGCGCATCAGGCGAATGAACGGCAGGTTGACCGAGTTGCGCGTCGCCTCCCACATGTCCATCATCTTGTGATCGTCATCATGGTGGAAGTTGGAAAAACGATGCACGCCGCCGCCGGTGAAGAAGGATTCAGCCGGACTGGCCGAATAAGACCGCGCCATCGCCGCCGCCAGCATCGGTGTAAGCGTCTTGTCTTCCGCGTTGGCCAGGTAATTCACCACCCAACGCATCAGCAGGTCTTTATCGGAGATTTTCAGCTTGAGCAGATTGGCGCGGCTCATCCCCGAATACTGCGCGTGCAACTCGGAAACCAGCTGCAAGTAAGTGATCAGGGTGCGCAACTTCGCCGACGACCCCATGTCCAGTTTAGCGCCCTTGTTGATGTCGAACGGTTGATTCAGGTTGTCGGCCTGAACCCGCAGCAGCGCGCCATCCTCGGTGTTTTCATACATTGTGAAGCTGTAGATCGGCTTCGAAAGATCATTTCCAGCGCTCAACAGGTACGGTCCATACAAGCCCGCTGCTTCAACCACGACGGGATCGGAAAGACGGCGCAAAAATGACGCCACCGCGCGCTGCGTTGGCGCATGCAGGGTAGTACTGGCGGAGACATCGAGACGGTCGAGGTCATACAAGCGTGACACCCCGATGCGGCCCGCCAATTCAATGCGCATTGCATTCGCCGCCTTGTTTTCGACATAGGTCTCCGAATTCTTTTTCGCCACTTTGCCGCGACCACTGCCATTGAAGCTGATCTGCTGGCGCAGCACGGCATCGCGGAAGGCGGGGGTAATGACCTTGGCTTCGGTCAGCAAACGCAGGTGTGAATCGACCGCGTCGTTCAGTTTCTTTCGCCCGGCGAGCAAGTAATAAGAAGGCTTGCGCTGAGAGATCAACAGACCGAGCAGATGTTTGTAGGCGCGCGCAGCCTCTGCTGTCGGTTGCGGATTTTTCAACAATTGGTTGACCCGGGCGAAATCCAGTCCGAACCAGGCGTGCAAACCGTCGCCGACGCCATTCACTTCGCCAAACCCGGGTGCGGCAGCGAGCGGCACGGTGTTCAAATAATCCAGCACAATGCGGCGACGATTGTCGCGGGTATCTTCACCATCCAGGTAAGCGCGCAAGGAGGCGGAAGCCATCTGCCGCAACTTGTCGCTGACGGTCATGGTCAGGCCATCTGGCGAATGCCGATATTTCTCGATCTGGGTCGCCAATGTCGATCCGCCGGGCACGTTGCGCGAGGGATCGATGGCCTGCAGGCCTTTTTCCAGCACCGCCTGACCGAGACGATCCCATTCGACTGCGGGGTTGCGCTGCGGATGATTCGGGTCGAGCAATTCGCGGTTTTCGATAAACAGCAGCGTGTTGGCCACCACCGCCGGAACCGCCTTGAAATCGGCATAGGCATAACGCGGATGCGGGCTGTCGAACATCACATCGCCGCGACAATCGAGCAGGGTGAACCCGGCCACCGATTTTTCCTTGTAGGGCATGAACAACCCGAAGTCATCGATGCGCGCCAGGTCGGGTGAAATCCGCGCCTGTTGCGTCACCTCGAAGCCCTGCTCCTTCAGCCGACGAATGAAATCCGGCAGACCGACATAGCCGAGACGAAGATCATAAGGTCCAGCGGCGGGGGTGCGCAGTTCACTGTTTTCGCCTGGTTCAAGGTGAAAAGTCAGGCGTTTGCCATAACCCGCCAACACCATGGCCTGAAACGGCGATGCGATCAGTTCATAGGCGGCCACCGCTGCCCCGATCAACAAAAACAAGATCAGAAAAGCCCATAGCCAGGGGTGGCGTTGGGGTTTTTTGGGTGGCAATCGACTTTCTTCGGGCGCGGACAACGAATTATTAGGCATGGCTTTTTATGGTTTTTGCAGAATGCGGCTAGCGCACCATTCGACCTGAAGGATGATCAATCCTCTCCCAACCAGTCACGCGGGCGTAAAAAATCGCTATAAAGTCGCGCCTCTTCGCTGCCCGCTTGCGGGTGCCAATCGTAGCGCCATTTCACGATCGGCGGCATCGACATCAGAATCGATTCAGTACGTCCACCGGATTGCAGGCCGAACAGGGTGCCGCGGTCGAATACCAGATTGAATTCAACATAGCGGCCGCGCCGATAGGCCTGAAAATCACGCTCGCGCTCGCCGTAGGGCGTTTCCGCGCGGCGTTCCAGAATCGGGGCATAGGCGGAGAGAAAGTGATCGCCAACCGATTCAGTCAGGTTGAAACACTGTTCGAAACCGTCCTCCGAGAGATCGTCGAAGAAAATTCCACCAATGCCGCGCGGCTCATTGCGATGCTTGAGAAAGAAATACTCGTCGCACCATTGCTTGAAGCGCGGGTAATAGCGGGTATCGAACGGGTCGAGCGAACGCTGGCACATGCTATGGAAGTGCTTGGCATCTTCCTCGAAACCATAATAAGGCGTCATGTCCATGCCGCCGCCAAACCACCAGACCGGCTCTTCGCCGGGTTTTTCCGCGACGAAGTAACGCACGTTCATGTGGACGGTCGGCGCATAAGGGTTGCGTGGATGCATCACCAGCGAGACACCCATTGCTTCCCAGCGGCGACCCGCCAGTTCCGGCCGATGCGCGGATGCGGAAGGCGGTAGTTTGTCGCCTTTGACATGCGAGAAATTAACGCCGCCGCGCTCCAGCACATTGCCTTCCTCGATCAGACAGGTAAGTCCGCCACCGCCTTCGGGGCGCTCCCAGCCATCGCGTCGAAAGGTTTTGCCGTCGATTTGCTGCATGCGTTCGACAATAAGTTGCTGCAACTCGAGAAGGAATTCTTTGACGCGTTCAGTTTGCATGATTTACGCCCATGAAATGGTGGCGAATTTTAGCTGGATTCGGACGCCAAGAAAGATAAGGTGAGCACTACAAACGCATCCAGCGCCGTTGTTTTCTGTCGGCGGAATGCGAACAAATGCATTGCATGCTGACGCCCCGCAAGCGTTTGTCAGCGTGGCCAGAATGTTCAAGTTGATATTGTTCGACTCCGTGACCAGATTCTGAACTGGACCGCAGCTCCCGGCAGTGTGACGATAAGCGACTTGATCCACTTTCAGCCTGAGCGCAGGTCGCTTCCCGTGATCCCCATTTTCTCCGTTGGTTTTATTTTGCCCCTGTTGTTTGCCTGCGCCACCCCGGCGGCGGCGCTGGAAAAGCAGGATCAAGCGACTCCCGCTGTCGCGCAGCAAGCCGACTGGCTGGCGCATGCCAGCAGGCTGGAAAAAAAGCGCGACTGGCCTGGCTTGCTGGTTTGGGGCGGGCATTGGGCGCGGGCAGAACCTGCCAACGCCAGCGCCTGGTTCGTGCAGGGACGGGCCTACAGCGAAATGCGGCGCTATCCGGAAGCCATCGCCGCGTACCAACAAAATCTGCGTATCGAACCGAACGATGTTTACGCCCTCAACAATCTGGGCAACCAATACCAGAGCAGCAAGCTTTACCGGGAAGCAATCACCGCGTTTCGCGATGCGGTGCAGATCAACCCCGGCTACAACGTCGCCTGGCATAACCTGGGTCTCACCTTCTTCAACCTGAAAGGCGTCGCCGGCGTGACTCAGGCGCTGCAGAGATTGCACGCCAGCGACCCGCTGCTGGCGGAAGCCTGGCGCAATCTGGCGGTGGAATATTCCTTGTCGCGTAATCCAGGCGTAGCGCAAAGGGCCATCGGCGTATTGCGCGGCCTCGACGCCGACAAGCGGCGGCGGATGTTCGAGATTTTGTTTGCCAGTTTGTAGCGGCAAGCCAGCCCGGATATTTCACAAGTTCATTTCATAAGTTCGCGTGATGATCGCGCAGGCCATGGTTTGCGATGTGAATGATGCGAAGGAGCGGCGTCGTTATTCACACGCACGTCGGAGCGAACGCTTGAGCGGCTTACGCATCCTGTCGGCCCGTTGCGGGTGGAGCGAAATTTTCCAGTGTGGACAAGGGACCAGCAAGGGCGTGCGCATTTCGAAAGCCTGTTCGCCCGTATTCCGCAGGACTGGTACAGGAATAACCCTGTCGCACAGTATGAGGGCTATTACGCCAGCGTCTTCTATAGCCATTTAGCCGCACTCGGTCTGAATATTGTGCTGGAAGACGTTACTAATAAAGGCCGCATCGACATGGCCGTGCGTTTCAATGAACAGGTTTATTTATCCTTGATTCCTCTGTTTACAGATTAATTCGTTACGTATCAAAGCATTGCGCGTGATCTGTAGGTGCGAATTTATTCGCACATAACGCAT
>JAIFKV010000125.1 GCA_020049415.1 Betaproteobacteria bacterium | reverse complement strand
TGGGCGCGTTCCGTGGCCAGCACGCCGTGGCCGCCGATCACCAGGAAGCACTCCCGGATGTCCGCATCCCCCATGCTCATCAGGTTGGGAATAAGGGAATCGCTCTTGATGCGCACCAGCGCCGGCACCGGCTGCTTCTGCGTCACACTCGATGTCGGTGCATCCATGCCGTTGAGCAGCACCCCCTCGAACACCGCACCGGCGGGCAGGTAGGGCATCGGGGTGGATGCCTGGCCGGCAGCCTGGGAAGGCGAGTCCGATGCGATGGCGCCGACGACGCGCAAGCGGGTCTTGGGTGGCTCTGCCGAAGCAGAAGGCAGGGACGCATCGAAGTGGGGTGAACTGGCCGAACCTGCTAGGGGCAACGGGGGCAACGGCGCATCCAGCGAGGGGACTGGCAGCCCGGGCGCGGGGAGACCGGCTTTGCCGAACTTCATCGCCTCCAGGTCGCGGCGTAAATCCGCGACTTCACGCACCACTTCAGGGTTCAGGCCGGCCTGACCTGAAACATCACCTTCCAGTTTTTTTAGAAGGGCGGCGTTCTGCAGCTTGGTATCGCCCAGATCACGCTCCAGCGACTTCATGCGATTACCGGTCGCTTCCAGGCCGGCAGCCAGACCTTCCTGGGTGATGTTCTTGCGATTGGGCATGACCAGGTGGGTGCTGTTGATTTCCGAGTTCTCGCCATCCGGCGTCGTATCCTTCGGGCTGATGAGCCAGCCCGCGCCGGCCAGCGTGCCAAACAGCGCCGCGACGCCAAGCACATTGCGCTTGCCTGGCGAGAGTCCCGCCCACCAGGTCTTGAGTTTGCCGTCGTCGCTCATCGGCCAGCTCCGGTTGCATCGCGCGCCAGGGCGGGCTCGACCGAGGTCTCCGTCAGCGCCGTCTTGTCGGAGAGTACGAAAACCGAGGTAGACATGCCCTGGCGCAGTTTGATGACCGGGTAGACCGATACCGCGCGCACGCCGTCACGGTAGAACAACGGCTCGGCCAGTTCGATCTCGGCCTGGCCAACGTTTTCTACCCGATATTTGAAGACATCCAGGTGCTGACCCGCATAGCGCTTCTCCGGCAGCACGAGCAGCGCATCCATGCGCCCCACGGCGACCGGAAGGAGCCCTTCGGAGAACCCGGCCGGCGTCTTGCCGATGACGACCTGGCGCAGAATGCCGCGCAGTCTGTCCGTGTAGCTGCTGGCTTCGGATTCCCCTGGCTGACTGGATGTCACAGCAGAAGCCGGATCTGCATCCATTTGCAGAATGATGGTTTGCGCGGGGATGTTCCTCGGGATCAAGGTGAGCGACACCACGGGATCGTTCACCCCTGCTCCGGTCACAAAAATACCGACCGGCTTGTCTGATGATATCGGCGAGATGTACAGGCTCTGGCCTTGCACCTGCCATTCCACCTCGGAGTTGTCGATCAACTTCGGCGCCGCGAACGGGGTGGAGATGCGATTCGGAAACCCCGCGCTGACATAAAGCACTTCGTTGTAATGGCTGGTCACCCGCACCACGTTGGCCATCATGGGTCGCTTTTCTCCCGGCAGGAGCCCCAGGCCGGGCAACATGACGGGTTCGGGTTTGCCAGGGACGGCTTTGCCAACTTCGGATTTGAGACGCTGCTTGCCTTGCTTGGCGGGCACTTGCCTGGCGACCTTGCAGCCGGGATTCGGCTCGGCTGTCAGGCCGGGCGGATTCGAACACGCGTCGGCTCGTTCATTTGCCTGGGCAAATCCGGCCGCCAGCGTGAAACCGGCCAGGGACAAACTGAGCGCGATGTGTGTCAGACGAATTTGGGCCAAACGATAGCGGAACCTCACTTTTCCCCCTTGGCTTCGGCCGGCTTCAGTTCGCGGGTGGATGAAGCCCGCCATTTCAAGGTGTGCGGCTCCGACCCTTCGTAACTGTCCAGCGCCGTCACCAGCAACCGTCCATCACGCATTTCGATCTTCAGGTCGTAAACCACCGGTGCCACATCGGCACTCGACTTGCCCGCACTCAAGGTATTGAGTTGCCCCACGACGAAGACCCGCGAGGTCTCCTTCTCGAAATCCAGCCGCTTGGCCTCAAACCAGGATGCGCCGCCACTGCTGCGAAATACCGGGTCGTCGGCGACTGCCTGCAAGCGTGTGCGCACGGCGGTATAGACCCTGGAATCGAGGTGACGCGACAGGATGTCGGTGATGAATTCGATGTTGTAGGGCGTGATATTTCCGGCCAGGGTGGCGATGTAGAGGCCGAAGCTCTTCAGGTATTCGCTGCTGGCGGTGGACATGTCCACGCTGACCTTGCTGTTCAGGTGGGGCGGCACCAGCACCACCCGCTCTCGATTGCCGATGGCCAGATACACCGCACCCATCAACGTCATGGCCAGGGCGACATTCGACAACATCAACAGATGGGAGAAACGGTTCGCCTTCTCCCAGGAACCCATCATCGCGGACAGTTTCATGCGTACAACTCCGGCACCAGGCCATCCTTGTAGACCGCGTTGAGCGGTGTGAGGCCGGCCTTGTAGGCGATATGAACGATTGCCCCGTCCAGGTTGTTGCTCTTGAACCGCTTCAACCAGGCGGATGCGACGACGATGACGAAGAACATGATCGTCAGGGTTTCCGTCAGCATGCCGACCCCCATCAGACCGATGGCCAGGGCGAACTCATCGAGTTCCCACCAGAAGAATTGCGGCTGGGAATCGATGTAACGCGGGATATCGATCTCTCTCATGGCAAGTCCTGGCTGACCTGCAGCCCCACCACCGCTCGCCGGTTCTGCGCGCGGCCGGCTGCGGACTGGTTGTCCGCCAGGGGTTCACGTTCGCCACGACTGCCAATGACCATGCGTTCACGCGCGACACCGTGGTGGGTAAACCACGCCGCAGCGGCCCCTGCCCGCTTCAAGCCCAATCGGCAGTTATAAGCGTCGCTACCCACATTGTCGGTATGCCCAACGATCATGATGCGGTTGTCGGTTTGCCTGACCTGATCCAGCACGGCTTCGAGATTGCTGGCTTGCTGAATCCGGCTGCTTTCAAACGGGAACGATGCAACCCCTTCGGCGCAGGCGTCTTCATTCACTTCGTGCGCCGTTACTGGCGGGTTGAGCAATGCATCCAACTCGGCCAAGTCAGGGCGGGCGGCTTTCTCCACACTGATCCAGACCGTGCGTCCGGCAATGCGCTGAGGCGCGCGCGAAACATCGATGAGCGTTTCCTCGGCCGGCAGCACCCGCGCGAAGTCCGAGGGCGCCCAATAGGCCTGGCGCACAAAACTGATTGGCCCACCGGAACCGGAGTCAGCCTGTGCTTGCATCACCCCCAGGGCACAGAGCATGGAAAGATATCGCACCAACATTGTTTATATGATTCATATTTATACCGTTGCGTTGATTGTTATTGTTTTTACGCAACAATGCAACCAATGTCTTGCAAATACATTCAGGTGTCAGAGGGCTGCGTTTAAAAAGCGTTAAGGAGGCGTTATGAAAGCGTTGGCCCCGAACCGGGCGCGATCGACCTGGAAAGCAGGCCGCTGGCCAGGCGGAGATACAACTCGGCATCGCCCTGGGTATCGTCCAGCGTCACGACATAACGCCCGGCGATAGCAAGCGACGGCGTGGATTTGACGCGATAGGCCGCCAGTTTCTCCACCACCCGCCCGATACGTTCAACCGGCACCCGCTCCCAGGCCCGCATGAAATCACGCACGCCAGCCTGGCGGGCTGCGGCTTCCCAGGTCGCCCCTGCATCCAGGCGCATGCGGCCATCCTGCACCAGGGCGTAAGCACGATCGGCGAAGGCATCCAGACGCGAGGGGGCAGCCATTGCCACTGCATACCAGGCGCGTGCCGCCATGATCTGGCCACGCTCCGACGTCACCACGGGCATGAATTCAAAGCCCACGCCGTTGGGCAGACTGCGTCCCCAGCGTTCGAGCAAGGGATGCAGCGCACGGCAGTGCGGACAATCGAACTGGAAGTAGGCGATGCAACGGCGCGCATCCTCGCCAACCGGCGCCACTTCCGAATAAGGCCCTTCGGCATTGCTCGGGACTGAGGCTACCGCCGCTGCCGCCGAGCATGCACATGCCTGCAACAGCCAGGCGCTAGTCCGCAGCAGGAATGCCCGTCGCCGCATGAATGTCCTCCCAATCGCACAAGCCCGCCTCGACCATCAAGCCGAACAGCGAACCACCGCCAGAACGCCAATCCTGGATGACTTCCAGACCCGCCTCGCGGGTTACAACCGCCTTATCCATCAGCGTCTCGGCAATGCCGCGCGCCGCCGGAGACTGCCCCATGCCGTTCAGCAGATCAGCAGGGGTGCAGTACGCCAGTTCGACCAGCGCTTCGCCCAGCCGCAACACCCTCCCCCGCTGACGTTGATGAATCACATGCGCAATAGCCTGCATGACCTCACCCGTATTGACGATCCCCAGCCAGACCAGGATGTTGCCCAGACGCGACTCGCCTGCTGCGACCACATCGACGTCCGAGGTGATGCGCCGAACTTCGCTGAGCGAGGTGTGCCCCTCCAGCGCCAAGCGGGATCCAGCCTGCGCCAACGTCTCGAATTGCGGCTGCAGGGAGGCTGCCGCATAGACGGCCTGCGCCCCGGCATTGTGGGTGGCGGCACGACGTACACCGGCATCCACCACGATGAACTCGATCACCGGGACGTTGCCTTGATAGGACATCGACTGCGGCGGCGTGGCAAAACGCGGTGGCTGGTGGAAGCGCATGCCATGCTGGCGCAACCACGCCAACTCCGCCTCGTTGGGTTCCTGATACACCGGGTCGCCGGCAATCCTGCGCACCAGACGCTGGGCGGTGACACCGCGCAGGGACGCGGCCAGCGTGACGGGATCGACGCCAAGGTCGATCATCCGGGTCACCGCCATGGCGGCGTTGTTTGCATGCAGCGATGCCAGCACAAGGTGGCCGGTAATGGCGGCCTGTACCGCGATCTGGGCGGTTTCCGCATCCCGGATTTCACCGATCAGGATGATGTCCGGGTCTTGCCGCAACACCGCCCGCAACGCGCCCGCGAAGTCCACATGGCTGTCGATATTGATCTGGCTGATTCCGGCGACCTGGTACTCCACCGGGTTTTCGATGGTGATGATATTGCGCCCGGGGTCGTTCAATTCGTTGATGATGGCGTAGAGGGTGGTGGTCTTGCCGGAGCCGGTCGGGCCGGTCACCAGAAACAGGCCGTTGGGCTCTTCCACGATCTGATGGATGCTGGCGCGCACTGCCACGGTCATCTCGATGTCGAGCAGGCGCCGCGCTGCGTTCGCCTGGTCGAGCAAGCGGCAGACAGTGAGCTGGCCGGAGACATTGGGGGAAATGGCCACGCGCACGTCCAGCCGCCGATCGGTAAAGCGCAGCCGCATGCGGCCGTCCAGTGGCGTCTTCCGTTCGCCGGCGGGGAGTTGGGCGCGCGATCGGATCTTGTCGTCCACTACCCTGGCGATATGGCGCGTCAGAACCAGGCGATCGATGAGTCCGCCGGGCAAACGGTAGCGCACCCTGCACTCGCCCTCCTGCTCCTGGAAATGAATGTCTGACACGCCCTGCCCCGCCGCTTCGTGGAACAGATCATTGAGGAGGTTGACAGCCTCACGGTCACTTGCGGACGTGGAAATGAATAAATCAGGCCCCATCTGCCCGCCCCTGCCCGCGCTGTTGACGCATATCGTGCCCGCAATCCAGGGCGTCGCCATAGAACTGCCTGGCAAGGAAAAGCTGTGACCTCAAATCCCACTCCATTCCGGTTGCGATGAAATCCATCCGGTCCTCCGGGCTCGCCCAATGGCGTACCGCCCAGGACAGCGTGTCAAACAAGGCCCGCATCGGAGCAGCACCACGGCGGACCCGCTCGCAATCAACCGGCGTGACGAACACCCAGCTCAACCACAGCGCCAACAACAACGCGGCAGCACCTCCCAGAACGTTGCCGATCATCCTCACGATTCCGCCGCTTCCATGTTTGCCCTGTATCGCCGCCAGACCTTGGCAACATAGTGACGCCGCTTGACGGGTGACCTGGCGTTGTAGGCGCCCACCGCCCGCCAGGTGGGGCCATAACGGGCAATGTTCCCGGCCAGCACCCAGGCCCCGACGTGAACATTGGTGCACAGGTCATAAAGGTGGTGACGCTTGATGCCGTGGCGACCTAGCACGGGCAACCACGATGAGTTGATCTGCATCAGACCGATGTCTTCGCTGCCATTGGTGTTGCGGTTCAACGCTGACGGATTGCCGCTCGATTCCACCTGGATGATGGCGTGGATCAGGCGCGCATCGACCCGATACCGCTGCGCGGCCTGGTTGATGCATTCATCCATGGCGGCCGAATTGGCAAACGCCGGCCAAGCAGGAGCGGAGGCCGCCAAAACGATCAGCAAGGAGTGCAAACGCCATGTAGACATATATCTATAATACCGTTGCACGCTATTGCATTCAAACAAAAGAAATCGCCATGTCAATTCATCTCTATGCGGGTCTGCTCCTGGCGCTCGTTGCCACCCCGTCAGTCGCGGCCGAAAGTGACCCTGCCGGACAAGGACGGTCGGGTTTCTCGGGTTTCCTGGCGGGGGGCTACCAGGATGCCCGAGCCAATGTCGAATATGGAAAGCTCGTGCGCGGGGACACCCAAGCGCTCCCGCGACTCATGACGCTGGCCCGGCAAGGCAACCCCCAGGCCCAGAACAGCATCGGCGTCTTCCTGGATCGAGGCCAATATGGACTGGCCAGGAATTCCGCGCTGGCTGTGCGCTATTTCCATGCCGCCTCCAGATCAGATCCGCTTGCCGCATACAACCTTGGACTGCTCTACCTGCTCGGCCGTGGTGTGGAGCGAAACGCGAATGCCGCGATGGTTTATATGCGGCAGGCTGTCTCCCAGCGGCGTATCGCCCAGGCCTATGTTCGCATCGGCCTCGATCACTATCGCCGGAAGGAAATCGCAGAAGCCAGACGCTGGTTCAGGGAGGCGGCACAAGATAACGATCCCGTCGGCGCCTACTACGTTGGCCGAATGCTGGTGGAAGACAAACGCGATTACCGAGAAGCCATGACCTGGTTGGACAAAGCTGCCGGACGTCGAAATGCCGATGCCGCGCGCTTGATCGCCTATCTGTACGGAAACGGTCTGGGAATCGACCAGCACCTGGAACTTGCCGCCGGCTGGACGCTGATCTACAGGGTCCTGTCAGAAAAAGGTCAGGCCTTGAATTTGCCGCACATAGCACTCTTCGGGCTACCGGAAGAGCGCATGCAGAAAGCGCGTGCATTCGCCACCATGTGGCTCGGAAGCCATCCTGGCGGGGAGCTACCCGACTATGTCGGCACGCTGGTCAATCTGACACGTTGATCGGAATCCTGAAGCAGAGAGATGATGCGGAAAACGGATGTGGAAATCTGTTGCAGAAAGCTGATGCAGAAATCTGAAACGGAATTCGACATCGGAGCATGAATTCTCGATTGCCTAGATTGATCGCCCTACACTGCTCATGTCATACATCGGGCCTGTGCAGTGTTGTTGCCAGCGGACATCCTCTTTGCTCTGCTCGTTTTTGTAAAAACTAACACTTTCGTAGCGCAGGTCTCCAGAGCCATTTCGTGCCCGGTAGAGTATGCAAACGGTTTCGGCGCTTTCGTCGGTCAGCACTACCATAACCTGCAAGCGGTCCTCAGCTCTGTATGTTGCTTTTAGCGTCTTGATCGCATGAGTGGCTTTACCCACTCTCACTGCGTCTGCTTGCTCTGCTTGATGTGTCTCCAGCAAAGCGTAGGTAAATTTAATGACGGAAATCAGGACAATAGAAAATACGACACCGACCAGGATGGAGCCAAACACACTGACTTTCTTTGCCACCTTTGCGCCGCAATGCGGGCAAACCTTTGCCTCTGTGCTGATCGCACCCTTGCATTGATTGCATTCGGCCATTGCCATACGGTTCTCCCCTGTTTCGATACAACCCCATGTGATGTTGATGTTGTTCCTCAACACCAGGGCACGGTTTGCCAGCAGATGCCTGGGTGCAAACACAACTCCCCCGGCCGATGCTGGCTTTTGATGCTTTTTCAGTACTATTTGCGGAAGGTGATTCGATTGGATTTCAGGAATTGAACCCTTGTCCCGATGCATTCTTCATCTATTCATCAAAACAGCCTAACCCAACGTTGCGACCATTTCGATTTTTGGGGCATCAGACTGGACAACCCTCTGGATACCGTTACCAGGATTGGCCTGACGCCGAGACACAATCAGCCCCATCGTCTCACTCTTGCAAGTCCAGTGCGAGGACGCTGCCATCGATGGCGATGACTTCCAAAGGCGTTTTGATGCCGGCATTGCACAGGGCCAGCGCCAATCCAATCCAGGCATCGCCACTTCCCGACCCGGGGTCGCAGCAGACCGACATCTTTGGTGATCACTGAATGGTTGTGATGGAGGCGATCCGATCACTCAACAATGGTTCTGGGTTCGTTCATTACCGCAAGCATCAGGCGACAACACCCTTGCGATAGCACGGTAAACATCCGCTGTGGATCTTCGAAGGAGAGCGTGACCTTGCCTGCAACAACCTCGCCTTGATCAACTTTCCGAGCCGCATCTTTCTCGCACGAAAAAACCGACCACATCATCGCTACGAATAACGACTTGGGTCATGGTTAAGTCAGGAAGTGAACCAGCGTCCTGCAT
>JAIFKV010000044.1 GCA_020049415.1 Betaproteobacteria bacterium | reverse complement strand
GGCGTGCGCGATGTCAGTGTGATGCTGGAGGATCTTTCCGATTCGACGAAAAAGGTCAGTGCCGGCACGCGCGACATGATGATTTCGGCGATATCCGATCAAAATCGCCGCAGCCGGGCGATCGAAGTGATTGCCTTTGGCCAGGATGCCAACAACGCGGTGGCCTTTCTTTCCAATGCGCAGAAACGCAGCGCTTTCGCGGTAGTGCCTCGCTTCAGTCTGCGCGGTTCGATTACCCAGTTGGATGAAGGCGTACTCAAGCGTCAGGCCGATGCGGGCTTCTCGCTGGGCAGTCTGTTCGGCGCCGGCGCTTCCACCAGCCGCCAGTTCAACGTGCTGGGCCTGGATGTGGCGATGGCCGAAACCGAGCGTCTGGCAATGTTGCCCGGTGTGATATCGAAAAACTTGACCACCATTACCAAGGAAGGTGATGCGCTTGATGCACAAGCCACCTTCAGCAAGGTTGGCATCAACTTCAGCTCTTCGCTGCAACGCGCCGAGGGGACGGCGCAGGCGCTGCGCAATATGGTCGATCTATCGTCGATTGAACTGTTCGGCCGTCTGCTCAAACTGCCCTATTGGCGTTGTCTGGGCGCGGATGCCAGTAACCCGGAAATCGCCAACGAGATCGAGGACTGGTTCGTCGGCATGGAGCGCGCCGGCGAACTGACGCCGTATTTCCAGACCCAATTGCGCAATCGTGGCTTTTATGACGGCCCGGCCGATGGCCGCGTCACCCCGGCTTTGCGCCAGGCTGTGGGGGCTTACCGCGCGGCCGCGGGCATGGGTGATACCGCAGTGGTCGACCTCGCCTTGTTTACAGCCTTCCTGAACGGACCTTTCCCACCGCCGCCTGGCCAGCCCTTCCGTGATGTTGCCAGCGCACCGGCCCCGGTTGCCGCGCCGCAGATTGGACTGACACTCAAGGCCGATCCGGCGGCTGCGGTCGATGACAGTCTGGCTTTCAGTGTGCAGACCAATGCGCCGGCTTATGTTTATTGCTACGCGCAAACCGGACAAGGAAAGCTGCAAAGAATCTTTCCGAATCGCTTCATCAGCGATCCCCGGGTTGAGCCAGCCACGCCGCTGTTACTTCCCGGCAAGCAGGGTTTCAAGCTGCTGCCCGGCGACAGCGACAGCATTCCAGTCACCTGCTTTGCCGCGTCGCGCGAAATCTACAACGACATTCCCGCCGCATTGCGTTGGGGGGATTTTCAGAATCTGAATGCGATCAGCAAGTTCGAGGATGTCCACCGTATGCTTGAGGACGTGGCGCGAGAGCCTGTCGGAGAAGCCAACATCACGTTGAAACGGTCTAACGCCCGTTGAGCGGAACTGCCAGGGTAGTGATCACCCTGGCAGCTGCCGTTCAACCTGCCCGCATATGAGCCAGTCGGCTCATGAACCTGGAGATTTTGTCAGCAAAGCTGCTTTTTCCAGGTATTCGAGCAAGCTGGCCGAAGCATGACCATCCACCGGCAGACCAACTACTTTCTGGTATGCGCGAATCGCTTGCCGGGTTTTTGAGCCTGGCACCCCGTCGATGCCGCCGGTGTCGAAACCCATCTGGTTGAGTTGTTGCTGAATCTGCATGAATTGCTCACGGGTCAGACGTCGGTTGTCGGTATGTCGGCCGAGCAGCAGCGGCGGTAGACCATTCAGGCGATCGGACAGGTGCCCAACGGCAAGCGCGTAGTTGATGGAACGGTTCCACTGCATGATTACATCGAAATTGCGATAGACCAGAAAAGCCGGGCCGTCGTGGCCTTGCGGCAAGATGATCGCGCCGGTCATGTCGGCGGCTTTGGGCAGCGGCAAAGGTTTGCCATTCGCTTGCCGTACCCCTCGATTTGCCCAGTATTTCAGCGGTTTTTTCAGCTCCAGGCTGGCTTCGTCATGGTTGAATCCTTCCGGTAGGCGAACCTCGCGTCCCCAGATTTCACTCGGAATCCATCCGCTCTGACGCAAATAATTTGCGCCGGAGTGGAGCGCATCCGGCAGCGATTGCCAGATGTCCTTGCGCCCGTCGCCATCGGCATCGACGGCAAAGCGTAAAAAAGTGGAGGGCATGAATTGCATTTGCCCCATTGCGCCAGCCCAGGAGCCTTTCATCTCGGCGGCAGGCAGATGTTTTTGCTCCAGGATGGTGAGCGCGTTCAGCAATTCGGCGCGAAAAAAGCTGCTGCGTCGATTATCGTAGGCTAGCGTTGCGAGTGCGGCCGGGGTTGGAAAGCTTCCGGTAAAGCGGCCAAAATGGGTTTCCAGCCCCCAGAAGGCGACCAGTACCTGAGCTGGGATGCCATATCTGGCGCGCACATCCTTGAGCAGTTGTTGATGTTGACGCAGCTTTTCGCGGCCCGCCGCCAAGCGCTTTTCGTCGACGCCACGTTCCAGGTAACTCCAGAACGTATTGACGAACTCAGGCTGACGTTGATCCAGTTCGATGACGCGAGCAATCGGTTGCAGATCGTCCGTCAACGCCGCTTCGAGAACGGTTTGGCTGTGGCCGTTGGCGATCGCATCGCGTTTGAAATCTGCTAGCCACTTTCTGAATCCAGGGTCCGCCAAGTCGGGGGTTGGTACGGCAGTTGTGGATTCATCCGCTAGAGCAGCTGGCGCGATGAGGGACGTGGAAAGATTGAATACAAGTACACAGACCGCCAGGCGGCCGGATAAAAAACAAGATTGCACGCTTCAGCCTTTGTGATCGATTTCGTAAAGAGACGGGGTGACGCGCGCCGAGGCCAGATATTGGCGCAGATGTTTGACGTCTTCTCGCATCAATACATTGCTATGGTGCGGATGGTGCAAGATACCTTCGATGCCATTCAGTACGACACGAAAGCGCGCGCCATGAATCGGTTCCATGCTGGCGCCCAGGTGGTGCAATAGCGACTCGATTTCGCGCCAATGAATATTGCCGCTGATGGGGTCCTGGAACAGGGTGTTGATCAGATTTAAATGTTTGTGACTCATGGCGAATCCACAGTTTTTTGGGTTGTTTATTCAATATGGACAGTATGCCTGGGCCGTCAACTTATTCAGGGTGCTTAGTCGTCAGACATCCGCGCGGCCAGGGTCTCCCAGCGCATTTCGCGCAGGCTTTGCGCTAGCCGATGGACTTCGCCGGTTTCCACCAGACGGCGGCGTTCGCGGCCGTCCTTGATTTGGTGATGGCGCAGCATTTCGCGCAGCGCTTCGTTTTTCGATTTCAGGTCCGGTCGCAAGACATCGCTGTATCGGCTGTGAAAGGCATCTTCTCCGACCGCGCATACGGTATTGAAAACATTGAACTGGCGGCAGGCCATCGGGCGCAGTGGGTGGATGGCGCAAGCTTCGTCGAGCAGAAAAGGACATGCGCCAAGGTCGCGGTGATGCAGCAGTTGCTGTTGAACGCGTTGCCGTTGTTCGCCGGCAAGCTTTTCCGTGGCGTACCAGGCGATGCCCATCAATTCCAGTGGATAAACCGGGATATCCGTATGCGTGCGGCAGCAACTGGCGCAGCCTCGCCCGCAGGCGAGTTTGCGACCATCCGCCTTGATCGCGGTGGCGACGCCTTGATTGGTCAGATGCTGGATTTCAAGCAGCAGCGGTAACCACGGTTGGCGCTTTTCGTCATCTGGAAAACGCAGGCGGCCGGTTTGAATCTTCATGTTTTGCGCTTCAATCGCGGGCCGGTTCCATCACGGCGTCAAGATTGAGATTGTCGCAATACTCGAAGAAGTCGCCGCGCAGGGTGGGTAAATGCATGTCGGCGGGGATGCCGACGGTGATGTTGACCGAGAACATCGGGGTGCCGGTATGCGGCGCGGGGTAGGTCTCGGTGATCAATTCTTCGATGTTGATGCCTTGACGGGCGAAGAACTCGGCCAGGTTATGCACGATGCCGGGATGATCCATCGCCACCACGTTGACCCGATACGGCACCATCGGTGTTTTGCGCTCGGCCCGGCGGGTACGTTTGTGCATGATAGAGAGGCCAAGTTCTTCACCGATTTGGCCCAGACGGTCTTCCAGTTTGGTCAACGCATTCCAGGGGCCGGAGATCAGCATCAAGATAGAAAATTGATTGCCGAGCACCGCCATGCGTGATTCTTCTATGTTGCAGCCGACTTCAACGACGCGGCTGGTGAAGCGTTGTACCAGACCGATTTGGTCTTCGCCGGAGGCGGTAATTGCCAGATAGTCGATATTGCTCATGTATTTCCCGCAGTGAGTGATGTGCGGCGGATTGTAAAGCAGAGCGCCTTCCGGCCAATGAAACAAGCCCACCAGGCTGTCGTACTTGAAGTGTCGAAGCGTAAATTCGACTCGTCTGGCGCGGGCCAATGGCGCGTCCTGGCATAAGCATGGATCCGGTTTGGGTTGCTCTGACCCGATAAACGTCTACGGGCTCAATTCTTTCGTTCGCCGCTGAGCGAATACTTGATCATGGTGGAGATTTCTTCGATCGAGCGATGAGATGAATCGACGATGGGGATGCCCTCGCTGCGCATCAGCAATTCCGCTTGCTTGAGTTCTTTTTTGCAGGTTTCCAGCGAGGCATAGGGGCTGTTTGGTCGCCGTTCGGAGCGGATCTGCGCCAGTCGTTCCGGCGCCAGCGTCAGGCCGCGCAGTTTGGCGCGGTGAGGCTGCAACGACTTGGGCAGGCCGGGCTGTTCGAAGTTTTCCGGCGTCAACGGGTAGTTGGCAACGCACAGACCATATTGCATCGCCATGTACAGCGAAGTCGGCGTTTTGCCGCTGCGCGAGACGCCAACCAGAATCAGGTCGGCGCGCTGATATTTTTCCAGGCCGAGGCCGTCATCCGCCGCCAGCGCGAAATTCACCGCGTCGATGCGGGTGCGATAGGAGTTGTCGTCCGACATGCCATGAAAGCGGCCACGCAGGGGTTCCGGCGGATACCCGATTTCGTCCACCATCATGTTCAGAAAGTGCCCGTAAATATCCATCACGACCGCGCCGCAGGCATCCAATGCGGCACGAGCGGTCGGGTCGGTGAGTGTTGAAAAGACCAGTGGCTTCAGGTTCGAAAGTTTCCATGCATCGCACACTTGCTGCGCTGCAAAATTCGCTTTTTCGAGCGAGTCGACGAAGGGTAAACTCACTTGCGCGAACGCTTCGTCTGGAAATTGCGAAAGCAGGCTTTTACCAATGATTTCGGCAGTAATGCCAGTGTGATCGGAGATGAAATAGACCGGACGTGCAGTTTTCATTGGGAAGGAGCGCCGCTTGATCAATTGTTAAGAGGACATAAGGATGGACTACGCATTTGACTATATAGCGCGCTTTGAAACTCTGTCTATGCAGGATGTGGACAAGGTGGGCGGCAAGAATTCTTCTCTCGGCGAGATGATCCGCAATCTCACCGACAAAGGTGTGCGCGTTCCTGGCGGCTTTGCCACCACCGCCGATGCGTTCCGCGAATATCTGTCTCACAACGGACTCGCCGATCGCATTGCAGGCAAACTCTTGACGCTCAATGTCGATGATACCCAGGCGCTGGCCGAAGCCGGGCGCGAGATTCGCGGCTGGATGATGCAATCACCGCTGCCGGCCGGTCTAGAAGCCGGTATTCGCCACAACCATCGCTTGATGTGCGCCGAGGCGGGGGAAGATCTTCAATTCGCGGTGCGTTCCTCGGCCACCGCCGAAGATTTGCCCGACGCCTCCTTCGCCGGTCAGCAGGAGACCTACCTGAACATCCAGGGCGCCGATAATCTGATCGATGCGGTCAAACTCTGTTTCGCTTCGTTGTACAACGATCGCGCCATTTCCTATCGCGTTCACAACAATTTCGAGCATGCGGTGGTGGCGCTTTCCGCTGGCATACAGCGCATGGTGCGCTCTGATCTTGGCGTCGCCGGTGTGATGTTCACGATGGATACCGAATCCGGTTTCCGCGATGTGGTGTTCATCAATGCCGCCTACGGCCTTGGCGAAACCGTGGTGCAAGGTTCGGTGAATCCCGACGAGTACTACGTCCACAAGCCCAAGCTGCGCGAGGGCAAACGCGCCGTGGTGCGTAAAAAACTGGGTGAAAAGGCGATTCGCATGGTGTTCGGCCATGAGTCCGTCGCCGAGCGGTCGACCATCGTCGAAGACGTACCATTGGGTCTGCGTCATCGTTTCGCGCTGGACGACGACGAATTGCTGGAGTTGTCGCGTTATGCGCTGATCATCGAGGAACACTACGGTCGTCCGATGGATATCGAGTGGGGCCGCGACGGCATCGACGGCAAGCTGTACATCCTGCAAGCGCGTCCGGAAACAGTGAAATCGCGCGATGGCAATATTCAGACCCGCTTCAAGATGCTGGAGAAAGGGCCGGTCATCGTGGTTGGCCGCGCCATCGGCGGCAAAATCGGCAAAGGCCGCGCCCGTGTCATCGCCAGCATCGACCAGATGCACGAGGTAGAACCCGGCGATGTATTGATCGCCGACATGACCGACCCGGACTGGGAGCCGGTGATGAAACGCGCCAGCGCCATTGTCACCAATCGGGGTGGGCGCACCTGTCATGCCGCCATCGTCGCGCGCGAATTGGGCGTGCCGGCGGTGGTCGGCACCGGCAATGCCACCAAGTTGATACAGGAAGGTCAGCCCGTCACCGTGTCCTGCGCCGAGGGAGAGGACGGCTACGTTTACGACGGTTTGCTCGAATTCGAGAAGACCGACCGCGTGATTCAGACCATGCCGGAGATTCCGGTCAAGATCATGATGAACGTCGGCAACCCGGAGCAGGCGTTCCATTTCTGCTCGCTGCCGCACGAAGGCGTCGGCCTGGCGCGGCTGGAATTCATCATCAACAATGCCATCGGCATCCACCCGAACGCGGCGCTGGAATATCGCAAGATGCCGGAAGATGTTAAGGCCGCGATCGACAAGAAAATTCATGGTTACGGCGACCCGGTGAATTTTTATGTCGAAAAACTGGTTGAAGGCATCGCCACCATCGCCTGCGCGTTCTGGCCGAAGCGGGTCATCGTGCGGATGTCCGACTTTAAATCGAACGAATACGCCAATCTGATCGGCGGCCCGCAATACGAGCCGCATGAAGAGAACCCGATGCTCGGTTTCCGTGGTGCCGGCCGTTACGCCAGCCCGATGTTCCGCCGTGCGTTTCAGCTCGAATGCCGCGCCATCAGCCGCGTCCGCGACGATATGGGGCTGACCAACGTCGAGATCATGCTGCCCTTCGTGCGCACCCTGTTCGATGCCGATGCCGCCTTGGGCGTGCTGGCCGAGAATGGCCTTGAACGCGGCAAGGATGGCTTGAAGATCGTCATGATGTGCGAGATCCCGGCCAACGTGCTGCTGGCTGACGAGTTCCTGCAACGCTTCGACGGCTTCTCCATTGGCTCCAACGACCTCACCCAGCTTACGTTGGGTGTCGACCGCGATTCCAGCCTGGTGGCGGCATCGTTCGATGAGCGCAACCCGGCGGTGAAAAAACTACTGGCCGAAGCCATCGCCGCCTGCAAGCGCAACGGAAAATACGTCGGTATTTGCGGGCAAGGCCCGTCGGATCACCCCGATCTGGCGGATTGGCTGATGGAGCAGGGTATCGATTCGCTGTCGCTCAACCCGGATACGGTAGTCAGCACCTGGACCCGGCTGGCGGCGCGAAACAAGTAATTCAGCTCGGTTTTGCCATGGCTGGGGCCAGTCTCCAGCCATTTGAGGCAATTACCAGGAGGGCAGTAACCGCATCCTATGCAGTAAAAGTTTCATCTATCGGTTCACGCTCTGCCCGACGGATATAAACCACCTGAACATGATCCGTTATGCGGTAGAACACCAGAAAAGCCCCCTTGGCCACCACCAGTCGCCGCAGCCCTGGTGCGAGTTCATAGGCTGATGCGATGAGCGGGTTATCGGCAAGTACTGTTACGGCCTGGCGGATGCTGTTGACAATGCGTTGGGCCAGAGTTTTGCCGCCGAGGGCTTGGTAGTGACGCGTGATGTCCTTCAGGTCGGCTTTGGCTTCCGACAGGTAATTAATCCGCAAGGCTGGCCTCTAATTCATCAAACAAGGTGTCATGGTCTATCCACACCGTATTGGGGTCATCGGCCTCCCGAATTCTTTCCTCCAGTATCCGTTTCAATTCGGCCGCCTCATGCGCCGCTCGCATCTGGGCTGCGCTATCAGGCCGGGTCGGGCGGAGTTGATCCGCCTGTTCCGGTTGCCAGTCTTCGGCGTTGAGTTGAGCCTTGTGAATGCCAAATTCCTTCAGCAGCTTCAACGCCTTGCGCGGATCGGCGAACATTCGTGGTTGCTTTTTTCGGGTGTCGATCAACACCGCATGGCCACGCTGGGTTTCCGCCTGGACGGAGAAAGCGGGGCCTTGCGCTTTCAGCGTAACCGACAATATCCCGCCGGATTCGACGGCGGCCCGGAACTGCTCGACGTTGAGTTGTTGCATAAAAAGTCCAATATTGCTGTTGTGATATCCGCATACTAGGCATAAATCAGATCAAATAACAGTAACTTGTTCACCCTGAACCTGGCTGCGCGATGGCGTCTCTCGAAGTCTGGCATGGCCTTATGGTCGAGATGCGGCGAGTTTCTGGATGGCCGCATGAACTTTGTGCTTGACGCTGGTATCTTTCTTTTGAAGTCATCCGTGGAATTGTTTGACATGTTCACTCTGCCCAATTTGCTTACCGCATCGCGTTTGCTTCTGGCGCCGGTCGTTGCCTGGCGTTTGCTGGAGCACGATGTAAATGGTGCGTTCTGGCTGTTCGTCATTGCGGCGATCACCGATCTGCTCGATGGCAACCTGGCGCGCTGGCTGAATCAGCGCAGCGTCCTCGGGGCATGGCTTGATCCCATCGCCGACAAGGTGATGTTGCTGACCACCTTGAGCATGCTGGCGTTGACCGAACTGTTGCCGATGTGGCTGCTATATGTCGTGGTCGTGCGCGATCTGGTCATTCTGGCCGGGGCGGAAGCTTATCGACGCCTCACCGGCAAGCTGGATGTGCGGCCGACGATTTCCGGCAAGATCGCGACTTTCATGGAGTTTGTTCTGGTCTCCTGGGTGCTGGCGGATATCGCGCTCGATCTCGGGTGGGATCAGACCATTGAACCCCTGGCGCTGGTCACCGCATTGGCGGTGGGCGGCTCCGGCCTGCGCTATGTCTGGTTGTGGACACGCAAAACCAGTGCTTTCTTGCGCGAACAAGCGCGTGAATAAGCGTTTTCATCGCGGCTTGCCGCGATAATGCCCGGCCCTGGTTCAATATAAAGCATCTATGTCTATCCAATGGTTTCCCGGCCACATGACTTCGGCCCGCAAAAAGGCCGGCGAAACCATGGCCAATATCGACGTGGTGATCGAAGTCCTCGACGCCCGCCTGCCCGAGGCGGGGAGCAATCCGCTGGTGCATCAATTGCGCTTGTTTCGCCAGCGGCCGTGTCTGAAAGTGTTGAACAAATCCGATCTGGCCGACCCGGTGGTGACCAAGGCGTGGATCGATTTCTTCAACAGTCAGAAGGGCGTCAAGGCGGTGGCCTTGTCAGCCAAGAAAGTCGGCGAAGTCGCCCGCCTGCCAAGTCTGTGCCAGAGTCTGGCGCCGCACCGCGACGACAACTTCAAGCCGCTGCGGATGATGATCATGGGCATTCCTAACGTCGGTAAATCAACGCTGATGAATGCGCTGGTGAAACGCAAGGTAGCGGCAGTCGGCGACGAACCGGCGATCACCAAATCGCAACAGAGCATTACCTTGAGCCCGCGCCAGATTCTGGTCGATACGCCGGGCTTGATGTGGCCGAAGATCGAACACGACAGTGACGGCTACATGCTCGCCGCCAGTCACGCCATCGGCCGCAATGCGGTGCTGGAAGAAGAAGTCGCTACCTTTCTGGCGGGCATACTGCTGGAACGATACGGCGACTTGTTGACCGCGCGCTACGGTTTCTCGGTGCAAGGATTGGACGCCCCCGGTGTGCTGGAAGGCGTCGCCCGCAAACGCGGATGTCTGCTGAAAGGGCGTGGCGGCGAACTTGATTTGGACAAGGCCGCGATGCAATTGCTGACCGATTACAGAACCGGTGCGCTCGGCCGTATCAGCCTGGAAACGCCGGAAAGCCGGCGTGCAATGTTGTCTATCGCAGCCGAGATGGTGGCGACTGCGACAGTCGGTAATACGGCTGATGAAGGCCCGGTTGACGCAGCGTAAACCGGGATTTTTTTCGCTAGAAAATCCGGGCGCTGATGTCGCCCACGCCAACAAACGCCACCCCAACCTCGGTTGGTAAATCTACCGGATGCATGCCATTCCAAGCGCCGGTCGTGATGATGTCGCCGGCCTGCGCGCCTCCGTTGTGGGCCAACCACCAGGGCAGGCAATAAAACAGATCGTCGAGCGGTTGCCGGCCGATTGTTTCTGCCAGTAGACGCGTGTTGGCATGCACGCGCACCGTCAAGCCGGAGAAGTCCAGCGCGCGCCAGTTCGGTATCGCCGCGCCGATGACCAGCGCGCCATTGACCAGGTTATCGGCCAGGCGCCAGAGCGGGCCGGCGGCTTCAGGATCGGCCAGACGGGTATCGACCAGTTCCATCGCGATATGCACGCTGGCGATGGCGGTGACGATTTCATCACGCCGGTAGGGTTCGGTTTGTGCCGGTAGGGCGCGACCAAAGCGCACGGCAATCTCGGCTTCGATGCCTAGGGTGCGGAAGTCGTTGGCAGAAAAACGCGCCGGGCTGTTGCGGACGTGATGTGGAAAGATGGCGGCTGAAGTGGGTTCGCTATGTCGATTCGGCGCGCCAACTTTCCATGCGGCGGGGCGCGCACCCTGTGTAATTTCATGCCATACCGTGCGCTGCACGGCATAGGCCTGTTCAATGTCGATTGGGCCATTGGCGTCGCTGGCATTGAGTGGTGTGCGGTTTTTGCGGGCGTCGAGCAGGCGCGCGGCAAGTTCGAGGGTGGTTGGCATGTTTTGGGCGTGTGGGTGGTTTCCGCCGGGAGCATACAATCGCGTTCCTGTTTCAGTCCTTCAATCTATTCAAACTCGATATGGAAACTCACACGGTGCAAGACAGAATCAATGAACTCGAAGCCAAGTTGAGTTTTGCGGAAGACCTGATCGATGAACTCAACCGCGCCGTTTACCGCCAGCAGGAACAAATCGATCTGTTACAGCAGCAGATGCAACTGTTGCATCAGCAACTACAGACTGTCATGCCGGTTGAAGAGCGAGATCTGCGCGACGAGATCCCGCCGCATTACTGAGCCGAGCTTTGCTCGACTCGTTAATCGGGTTGCGCGGGTGTGGCTTGCTTCTTGTCGCGCAGGGCGATGCCTTTTTCGTTGTTGCGTATTTCGAACAGGCCGGTGGCCTGGAACAGATCCTTCAGTTTGGCGTAACCAAAATTGCGCGAATCGAATGATGCCTGCTTCGAGATGTGTTGGCCTACCGCCCCGAGCCCGGCCCAGCCTTCATCGTCAGCCGCCGCCTCGACAGACTTGCGTAACAGATTGACCAGTCGGGTATTCGTCTTGAGTTCCTTGCCGCTGACCTTGCTGACAGTTGTTTTTGCGGCCGGTGCAACGGCCTCCGCGACGGGTTTGGCTTTGGCTTTTCTCTTGGCCGGCGCTTTGGGGGCGGTCGGCTCGACTTCTTGCTCGGCGGCCGGCTCGGCTTCGCCCAGATTCTCCAGATAAAGAAACTTGGAACAGGCGTTGATAAAGGGTTCCGGGGTTTTCTTCTCGCCGAAGCCGAATACCTTTAGGCCGTTGGCGCGGATGCGCATCACCAGCGGGGTGAAATCGGAGTCGCTTGATACGATGCAGAAGCCGTTCAGATGCTTGGTGTAGAGCAAGTCCATCGCGTCGATGATCATTGCCGCGTCGGTCGCGCCCTTGCCCTTGGTGTAGGCAAACTGCTGCATGGGCTGGATCGCGTAATCGTGCAGCACGGCCTCCCAGCCTTTGAGATGTGGGCTTTTCCAGTTTCCGAAAGCACGCCGGATGTTGATCATGCCGTACTTGGCCAGCTCGTCGAGGATTTCCTCGATCTTGCTGGCAGGGCTGTTGTCGGCATCGATCAGCAGTGCAATGCTGGTGTCGTGGTTCATCTCGGGTCACCCGGTTGTCTGATTTATAAAGTGCAGACCGGCCGCCAGGGGCGCGGCGAGGCAACATGATGCTCAATAGAGCAGGTTCAGCATCAGCATCATCACCACCAGGAACAGCACGGTCATGATTCCGCCGGCGCGCATGAAGTCGGCCACCCGGTATCCCGCCGGGCCCATGATCAAGGCGTTGACCTGATGGGTGGGGAGGAAGAAGGAGTTGGAGGTGGCCAGTGCCACGGTGAGCGCGAACACCGCCGGGTTGGCGCCGGCGCCGATGGCGATGTTGACCGCCAGCGGCACCAGCAGCACGGTGGCACCGACATTGGACATCACCAGGGTAAACAGCGTCGCCAGCACAGCAATGGCCAGTTGCAGCACCCAGGTGGGTACGCCGCCAAGCAGGCTGAGGGTTTGCTGGGCAATCCAGGCGGCGGTACCGCTGGTCTCCACCGCGAGGCCCAATGGAATCAGGCTGGCCAGCAGGAATACTGATTTCCAGCTCACCGCCTGATAGGCTTCTTCGATGCGCAGCACGCCGGATAGCACCATGCCGATCGCGCCGGTCATCAGCGCAAGCGACAGGCGGACATCGGTGAACAGCAGCATGAACAAGGCGATGCCAAAGAAGGTCAGCGCTGGAACGACCTTGTGCGGGCGTGATTCTTCATGCGGATATTCGGTGGTGATCACTACAAAATTCTTGTCCTTCTCCAAGTGGGCAAGGGCTTCCCAAGTGGTGTGGACGACTAGCGCGTCGCCGGCCCGCAGCGGCAGATTGCGGATGCCATCGCCCTCGCGCATCGTCTCGCCATTCCGATGCAAAGCGACCATGGCGATGCCGTAGACCTTGCGCATCCAGACATCGCGAGCGCTCTTGCCGATCAGCTCGGAGCCGGGCGGAATGACAACCTCGGCGATACCGGCGCGGCTGGCGGAGAGGGATTCGGCAAAGGTTTCCAGTTCCTCGCGAACTTTCAATTGGTAGGTCGAGGCGAAGGCCGCCAGTCGATCCGGTGATGCCAGAATGCCGAGCACGCTATTGGCTTCGATGCCGATATCCCGCGCCAGACCGCCGGGGCCGATACGCAGATCCTCCTTGCCGCGGAGCACGGCGACCACGCGGACGCGTCCCTCCTTCTCGAAATCGTCAAGGAGCTTGCCGATGATCGGACTTCCGGCGGGTACCACCACCTCGAACAGGCCGTAGTCCAGGCCATAGAGATCCTGAAAGTACTGCAGGGTGTTGCTGGCTTGGGTCATGTCGTCGTGCTCGCCGCCGGGTAATACATGACGACCAGCCAGGACAAAGTAAGCAATGCCGCTGATCAGCAGGGCGATGCCGATCGGGGTGACCGAAAACAACGACCAGGTTTCCATCTGTTGTTCGACTGGCAGCGCCTTGTTGGAGGTGAGGATCAGGTCATTCAGCAGAATCAGCGGGCTGGAGCCGACCATGGTGATGGTGCCGCCAAGAATCGCGCAGAAGCCCATCGGCATCAGCAGACGTGACATCGGCAGGCCGGTACGCGCCGAAATCCGGCTGACCACCGGTAAAAACAGCGCCGCCGCGCCGACGTTCTGCATGAAGCTGGAAATGAAGCCCACCGTGGAGGATATGGCGGGAATGACGCGCGCCTCGGTGTTGCCGGCCAACTTCAGGATGACGCCGGCCAGTTTGCTCATCAAGCCGGTCTTGTCCAGACCGGCGCCGATGATCATGACCGCGATGATAGACATCACCGCGTTACTGGAAAACCCGCGAAACAATTCGGAAATCGGTACCAACGGCTGGCGTAGACCCAGCGCATCGCTGAATGAACTGATCAGACCGAGCAGCACCAGAATGCTCACCGCCGCCACGTCGACGCCGACCACTTCGAAGGCGAACAGAAACACCGTCAGCAACAGGATGGCAACCACCACGGCGATTTCGATGCTGGGCACAACTGCGGCGGCGAGGCCGGCGAGAAGCATGAAGCCGACTGCGACGATGAGCGTTTTGAGTGGGAGTTTCGGCATGGCGTTTTTTGCCTTGTGCGTAAAAAATCGGGACGAAACCCAAGCGGTGATGGGCTTTATCCGAGGTGTTTCGCGACCTCGGCGCAAGACGCAATGATAATACGGGCGTGCCAACTCTCTGTTGCCGTCATGCGCCGAGGAATTTCAGATGTCCGCCACAGCCCCTATGACAGTCCGAGGCGCCGAATCCCGCTACCGGAATCGCGCCCGGTGTCGCCTGGTTAAGCGCACATTCATCGGCATCAGAACGAATCACCTCGGTTATCGTCACGCCCGCCGCCACGAGCAGATAGTCGATATGCCAGCGCAAGGTTTTCTCGCGGCGAAGATGCCGCGCCACACGCGCCTCGAAATTGCGCTTGGCGGAGCCGGTGTAGACATAATCACCCGCAGCGAAATCGAACGCGCCGAAGCGGCCGATTTGCAGGCGCAAGGGTTGGCTGAGACGGATGTGGAGTTGGTAGGTACGCGGCAAGATGGTTCAGGCAGTGCGGCCTGGCTCAACTTTATCAGCCTGCGTCCCCGGTGTTTGGCCGCATTGAGGCGCGGTCAATTACTTCATCGCATCGGTATAGCGTCGGGTGACTTCGTTCCAGTTCACCACGTTCCACCAGTTGGTGGCGTACTCGCCGCGCTTGTTCTGATATTTGAGGTAATAGGCGTGTTCCCAGACATCCAGACCAAGAATGGGAGTGCCGCGCTGCACTTCCGGCAAGTCCATCAGCGGGTTGTCCTGATTGGGGGTAGAGGTGATGGCGAGTTTCTTGTCCGGGGTAACAATCAGCCAAGCCCAGCCTGAGCCGAAGCGGCCAATGGCAGCCTGATCAAAGCGTTTCTTCATCTCGCCGAGCGAGCCGAAGGCTTGATCGATATCCGCCGCCAGTGCCGTGCCGGGCGCGCCGCGTTGTCCGGCCGGGGCCATGAGTTGCCAGAACAGGTCATGGTTGAAGTGGCCGCCGCCGTTGTTACGCACAGCAGTGTTGAAGCGGGAAATCTGGCCCTGCATCGCTTCCAGCGAGAGATTCGCCAATTCCGGGTTGTTCTTGATCTGGGCGTTAAGGTTGTTGACGTAGGCGTTGTGATGTCGGCCATGGTGGATTTCCATGGTTAATTTGTCGATATGCGGTTCCAGCGCATCAGCCGAATAAGGCAGCGGCGCCAGCGTGAACTGCGCGGCGGCCAGACCGGGCAGGCAGGCTGCGATGAGGCCGATCAGCAGATTGCGGGGCAGCGGGTTGAATTGGGTTGCAGCAGATAAATGCATGGGGCGCTCCTGTTCGGTGTTGAATGAAATTGTTTTGCCGCTCGCTCCGGAGGGAGGAAGCACGCGCATTCTGGCATGACGGATTACGCGAAGGTTGTGCGGTTTGATTCAGGTCAATTGCCACATCGATTTGTCTGAAATATGACGCTGGGAGACGGTTCTGGCGATTCGGCGCTATGGGTCTATGGTTGATTGTGGTCTGCTCAATTACTCGATCATTCGATCATTCGATCATTCGATTGCTCGGACCACGCCAACCTGAAAAAAAGCCGCCTGTCAGGCGGCTTTTTAGCGGGCTGGAGCGATCAGTTCAGGATGTTGCCCAGTTTGATCAACTGAGTTTCACCGCTGCCGCCTTCGACGCCATCGTTGTCGTTGACGATGATGACACCACCGTTAGGCAGCACAGCGAGGCCTTCGATTTTCTCCGGCACGTTGCCGCCGGGGGCTTTCAGATCGGCGATCAAGTCGCGAATCAGTACCTTGTTCAGCGTGCTGCCATCGGCCTTGCCGGTTAGATCGATGCGATACAAGCGCTTGATGCGGGCATCGGGACCGCCCTGGTTGTCGCGTTCAATGACCAGGAACTGGTTGTTGCCCAGTGCACTGATGTCGGACAGACCGACCCAGCCGCCATTGGGGGAAACCACTTGGTCCAACGGGTAGTACATGAATTGCCAAGTGCGTGTGGTCAGGTTGAACACGCCGATGCGCGGATGCGCCTCGTTGTTCCAGGCGCGCTGGAACGCGACAACCAACTTGCCGTCAGCCTCGGTGACGCCCTCGAAACCGAAGCGCAGTTGCACTGCGTCGAGTGCGTCCGGCAAGCGGACCACTTCCTGAATCACGCCGCTGGCATCGACGCGGAGCAGCAGGTTGGCCTTGCTCACCGCACTGGTTGTGCCACCTTCGCCGGTGATGCTGCCGGCGCCCTCGGAGGCGATCCAGAAGCCGCCGTTGCTGGCCATGGCGATGCCTTCCGGATCAAGGTTGACACTGCCGTCGGCGTTGATCATGGCGGCCAGATCGACATCATCGAAGGCGGTCGCGGTCTTGACATCCGGCAAACTGGCGGCCAGGCCGGCCAGCACGTTGGCGGTATCTTTGATCGTGATCTCGGCCTTGATCTGGGCGGGCGCCTGGCTGATGTCAATTTCAAAGATGCGGTTGGCGCGATAGAAGCTGTCGTTGATCGAGTAAAGCGTGCTGTTCGAGGCAGCCGCCAGGCCGGACAGCGCGCTCCAGGGAATCGGCGTGCCATCGGCGCGATTGGCGGATTGCAACGTCGGGTACTGCGGCCGCGCCGTCTGGTATTGATAAATATTGACCACCGAGCGGACGACGCCGCCGCGTTCATCCTCCTCGCTGGCGGCAACCAGCAGATTGCGGCCGGGAATGGTCAGCACGCCTTCCGGGCCGACCCCGGCCGGCAAGGTCTGCTTGTGGATCGGGCTGTTCTGGGTGCTCAGGTCATACACGGCGACGACGCTGGAACGTTCGGAGGCGACAAACAGATAGTCGGTGCCCTCGAAGCGGGCGAACTCGGCGTTCTCCGGTTCATTGCCCTTGGCGTCAGAGCGCCGGTCGTTGTAGTGGCCGAGACGCGTCATCAAGTGTTCCAGTGCATTGCCCGAGTCGTAGGCGACGCTGCCGTCCTTGTTGAATACGGTAAAGCTGCGACTGCCGCCGTTCAGATCGCCTTCGTTGGCGGTGACGAACTGGGTCTTGGAAATCCAGCTGACACCATCCGGTTCGCGTTTCACGTCTACCAGCGATTCGACCAGACTGATCAGGCCGGGACGGTCGTCGGTTTTGTCGATTCCGTTCAGGCTGACCACCCCGGCGCTGAAGTGGGCGGTTATCGTCCCGGTCTTCAGATCGACCAGCGCAATGTGGTTGTTTTCCTGCAAGGTCACTACCGCGATGTTGTCTTCGTTGATATCGACATATTCCGGTTCCGGGTCGCTCGGGAACAGTGTGGCGATGCCGGTCAGGGCAACGTTGCGGGTTGTCCATGCGGCGGGTGCGCCCACCGAATCGACGATCACCAGCGAGCCCGCTGGCGCCTGAGGCGGTGCGCCGTCACCGAGATTTTCGTCACGCTCGTTTTCAATCACCACCGCAACATATTTGCCGTCCTTGCTCACCGCCACCGAGTCGGGCTGGCCGGGCAGGGCGATTTCTCTGACCATAGTGCGGGTGGCAATATCAACCACCGCCAGTTTGCCGGAAGTATTCACATAATCGGCCGAGGTGTTCACCGCCACCAGCGCATAGCCGCCTAGTACAGTCACCGAGGTTGGCTCGCCGCCCATGTCCAGGTGTCCCAATGCCACCGGCGTGGCCGGATTGGTGATGTCGACAAAACCGATTCCACCCTTCGGACTGTTGCTGTAGATCAGTGTCATGCCATCGCCGCTGGCGGCAACAATCTCGGCGGCGGTGGTGTCATCCGACTCGCATGAAGAACCCACCTGTGAACAGACCGCAAACGATGCTACGCGGTTGAAGTGCATGTCGGCATTCGCCTTTGAAGCCTGCTCGCCGTTGTCATCACTGTTGCAACCGAATAACAAACCCGCCATCAGCAGACTCATGCTGAGGGGTGTCAGTGTCTTTTTGATCATTTGAACGCTCCTGGATTAGAAAAAATGGCCGCCGCAACGGAAGCCAATTGTTCGAATCTAGTGCCGTCGTGTGACAGGTTTATGACGCCGAGGTATCGATATGGCGTGCAACCGCTTGCTGAGGCCGGTCACGGCTAGCGTCATCCAGGCAGCAATCTGGCCTGATCCCGCTTGCCGTGAAGCCCGGGACACGCGTTGCATCAGCTTGGCGACATAAAACTGCGCATGCCGCCAGCGCGGTTTCGCGTGTGTTTTTTTCATAACGACAGCGGCTTGCCGATGGAGCCGCCGCAAATCAGGTCAACCGGGACCAGAGTAGCGCAGGGAAAGAATGGTGATGTCGTCCGATTGTTCTGCACCCGCAGCGAATGCGGCAACCGAAGCGGTCAGGTCGGCGACCAAACGTTCCATCGGCTGGTCGGAAGGGCTCGCGTCGAGCGCGGTCTGGGCGCGTTTTTGGGTATACAACACAAGGTCTGGGTTTTCCGCCTCGGTGACGCCGTCGCTATACAGCACCAGACGGTCGCCGGCAGCGAGGGTGAGCTCCAGATTGCGAAACCGCACTCCAGGCATGATGCCGAGCAGCGCCCCCTTGGCTTCGGTTATCGCTTCGAAGGGTGCGCCGGCGCGAGACAACAACGGCGGCGGGTGGCCGCCATTGAACAGGGTGAGGCGGCCGCTGCGCACGGAAAGCACGATGACACAGAGGGTAACAAACATGTCGGCATCGTTGCCTTCGCAGAGCAGCCGATTCAGGGTGGGCAGGAAGGTGTCGCCAGGCAACTCGGCGCCGCCTTGAGCGCGCAGCAGCGTCAGGGTGCGCATCATGAACAAGGCGGCTGGCAAGCCTTTCCCGGAGACATCGCCTACCGCCAGAAGGATATGTTCGTCATCAATGGCAAAAGCATCGAACAAATCGCCGCCGACCTCCTTGGCCGGCAGCAGATAACCATGCACATCGATTTGTGCATGCTCGGGAAACAAGGGTGTGCGGTGTGGCAGCAAGCCCATCTGAATGTTGTGCGCAGCGGCCAGTTCTTTCTTCAAATGTTCAAACTTGAGTTCTTCTTCCAGGCTGCGGACGATGCGTTCGCTGTAGGCCCGCATGCGCTGAATCACTTGCCGGGTCATGTTGCGCAGCATGCCGGGCTGCGTTGCCAAATGTCGCCAGAAATCATCCTCATGAATCGACAGCACTTCGCAGTGACCCACTGCGTAGACGTGGGCGCTGGTTGGCTGGCCGTCGAGGATGGACATTTCACCAATCGCCTCACCTGCCAAGATGGTCATGCCCTTCAGCGAAGGATCATCGGTCAGGCGTGCTTCCATGCAGCCATCGAGCAGCAGATAAAGGTGATGATTGTGCTGCCCAGCCTCGATCAGCCGGTCACCATCGGTCAAGTGCAGGCGCACGCCAGTCGCAAGGATATCGTCGATTGTCTGATCGGCGACATCCTTGAACAGGGGGAAACAGTGGTAATCGAATGGAGCGGTGGACGTAAGTTTTCCTCAGGCAGTAGCAGTGTTTGCTTCGATTGGCAGGGTCATGCGCAGAATGTTCCGATTCTGTTCACGCTGAAACGCCATACGTGTGGTGTAGCGTCGCATCAAGTGTATGCCGAGTCCGCCGGGAGTGGCCTCCGCCAGACTGCTGGGTAGAACCGCTTCAGCGCGCGCGGTGGGGTCGAAGACTGGGCCATCGTCGCTCAACTCTACTTCGATATTGCCATCACGGACCACGCAGGCCAAGTCGATCCGACCGTCGCGATGCGCTCTGGGAGTATGGTCGATGACGTTGGTGACCGCCTCGGTCAATACCAGATCGAGTCGAAACGCCGAGGCGCTGGACAGCCCATTCTGCTCCACCCAGTTTTCCAGCCAGCCGGCAAGGTCATCCAGAGCGGCATGGTCATTAACCAGGGAAAGGCAGGCGGGCACTTCCGGTGTCTGCATGAAGGGTGTGTCAAATCATTCAGGCTTTGAGGCCTTCCAAAGCGCTGCCTTCGTCGGCAAAGGTGGGCATCAGACTGCTGATGCCGGCGGTATCGAGGGCCTCTTTGACCATGGGCTGCATGCCGAAAAGTACCATTTGTGCGCCGCGCGCCGACTTCGCCTTGGCGCAAGTCAGCAACATGCGCATGCCGATCGAGGCGAGAAAGTCGACTCCGCTCATGTCAACCAGGATGTCCTTGGCGTCGGTTGCGGTCAGGCTGGTAAAGCGCAGATCGATTTCACCCGATCCCTTCAAGTCGAGGCGGCCACTTAGGCGGACACATCGGGTATTCGGGTTAAGTTCATCGACGACGAGATTCATGGCGGTTCCGTGTTTTGAAATAAAAAAAAGATGCTAACGCAACGCTTGGCGAGTTTTTCGCAGGCGCTGCAGAATTCACGAAAATGTAATATTCAAGCCATCATGCCAGCATTCGAAGCCTGGCTGGCATGATGTGGATAGTCAACGTCAACGCGAGCTCCGCGGCGAGCGGTTTTTTGTATGGTGTAAAGCGCTGCCTGCATAGGAGATCACGAAGCAGATTTCTATGTGTTGATTGCCGAGGTTTGATGAGGCAGGGCAGGTGAGAACCTGTTCTCAACGCTACCCTTTGAAGCATCGCCCAATGGCAGGCCGATCACATCAGGCCAAAGCCCAAGTCACTGTTCTGTTCCACCTTGGATTCGGATTTCTCTTCCGGTATCGGCTCGCTTTTCAGCACCGGTCGACTGATCACCGCATTGGCCGCCAGGGTGTCAACCAGATAAGTAGTGGCGAAGATGATGGTATGTGCGGCAAGTTTGTCCATTTCCGGACTCTTGCTTACAGAGTGGCCGCCAAACAAAGCGCCACCCCCTACCAGACCTCCGCCAGAAACCCCCCAACTGGATGTTTTGTCATTTGAATTGAAGGACTTGGATGCCTTTACATTGGCTTTCTTGATGTCGATGACTCGGATATCCATAGCCAGATTGGCGTTCTTGCTGGTCTTCGAGAAGCCGCCAATGAGCGGGATCATCCCACCGCCGAAACTCGATTTCGAGGTTTCCATTCCGACCGAAGTAATCGCCCCGGTGAGCAGAAAATCAGCCGGCTTGACCTCCATTTTGAAACCGGAAAGAGCGGCCTCTTTCTGCAATTCTTCCATCGCCTCGCGCTCCTGAATGTCGAAGCAGCCGGTGGCTTTCAAGGCGGTGGTGAGGGCGTAAGCCATGCCATCGCCAATGCCGGAGAAATCCGCGGAGATGAGACCTTCCTTGGCTGCGGCCATCGCAAGGAATGCACCCATGCCGCCCAGATTGCCGCCAGTCTCGCTTTTCTGACAGCCGCTTGCCTTGCAGCTGAGCTTGCCGACAGACACGCTGGCGACCTGCGCGGCGCAATGCGGTACATAAGCGCCGATATCGTTTTCCTGGACAGTGGTCTCGCCAGCAAAGGCGCAGGAGGAAGCAACAAGCGTTGCAATAAAGGTCAGGTTCTTCATGGTTATTTCCGTTTCAAGGGTAAGAAAGGTACTGCTGAAAAAATGTTTACAGACGGTCAAGGAAGATTTGCCGGTCAGGCGCATAAGCGATCCATCTGGCGGATGATCAAGGTGCTCTGGCTGGTTTCCAGCACGCCCTCGTCCACCCAGGCCCGGATCTGTTTGTTGACGTTCTCGCGGGTTGCGCCGACCAGGCTGCCTAATTCTTCCTGGCTAATCTTGAAGTCGATGCGCACCCCGCCACCGACCACGGTCCGACCATATTCTTGGGCAAGCTGGCGCAACGTTTTGGCCAGTCGATCTTTCAGGTCGAGGAAGCGTAAATCCTCGATCAGCACATCCATCTTCCGCAGACGCTGAGTCATCGCCATCAACAGGCCCATGCAGGCCTTGGGGTGAGCTTCAATGAACGGCAGAAAATCTTTGCGATGAATGACCAATAGCTGCGTGTCCTCGACCGCAATGACGTTGGCGCTCCGCTCCTGGCCATCGATGAGCGCCATCTCGCCGAATATTTCCCCATCTTCGATGAGGCCGAGAATGGCTTCCTTGCCAAATGCCGAGGAGGCACAGACTTTGAGCTTGCCGGAAAGAACAATGAAGAGTTCATGACCCGGTTCCCCCTTCTGGCAAACCACCTTGCGCGCCTTGCATGAGCGCTGGCTCGCGAGAGCAAGGAGTGACCGCAAATCTTCAATATCGAGGCCGGAAAGCAGCAGGCTGGAATCGCGGAGCCCTTCCACGTTAACAATCGCCTTGGCGGTCGCTCGCGGGGTAAACGCATTTTGGGTTGCTGCAACAACAGCACACATTCGAGACTCCATTTGGGTAAGAGCCGGAGCGCTGTGCACTTTGCCGGCAACTTCGTTAGCGTTGGCTTGGATACCGTTAGGTCGGTGGATTTGCGTCCCCGCTTCCAACGAGGTTGCTCTTTAAGCTGTGGCGCTTAACGGCGCTAAGCTGATGAACTTAAGGATATGGCGAGATTATTACCAACTATGCAGAGCCGGATCGCTGTCCTTTTCAGCAAGTAGCCGTAAATACTCGCTTGGCGCTTGGTAGCAATGCGTTGACGTCGACTGCGCATCCAGCGCCATTGCCGCGTACCGCAAGGGATGGGTTGCACTGACTCGGGCACCGATCGGTTTCAATATTTCGCGCAGATCTTCATCACAACCGCTGAAGTCGATAAGGAATTTCATGAATTTCTCCACTGTTTCTGTGAGCGGTAGCATATTGAAGACGGCAGAACCAAGTTATGACCTGCGATACATCTTCGGCGGCTTCTGCATTATTGTTATGTCAGGCCGTGCTTGGTTTTTGCTTTGCCGCACTGAAGCAGTCGACGCATGCTGGGTGCGCCGTGCGCATCATCAAATGCCATTCGGTGCGCGCGGCGTACCCAGCAGAATCAATGGCTTGCGATATGATTCTTGTGAGCTTCGACAATCCGCAAGGCCCGGCGGCCGGTACCTATTTGCAACAGCGCCCGCGCGACTGTCCTAGGAGCCTGTTGGACTTTGGTCGTCGATAGCGAAAATCGGCCTCGCCGAGGCCGTTTTTTTCCGGGTTCGCCGCAGCATGGTTGTTCCAAGGGCAAGAAACCGGCAAAAAAGGGGCCTGCGCGGTCGATTTGCAGCCGACGACTCCAAAGTCCGACAGGCTCCTGGCGTGCGAATATCTTGACCCGAGCTGAACTTTAAACGCAAGGAAACACCCGCCACCTTGCCTAGCCAATTCCGACAAGCGATTAAAGTGGGTTCAGAAGTGATTGGTTGAGCACTGGGTAGCTTTCCCAATCCTGATAGTCGAAATGCCACCACTCATTTTCGTAAACATTGAAGCCCTCCGCTTTCATTGCCCGAATCAGCAAGTCACGCGCAGCGATTGCGTTTGCGCTGCCACCGGTGAAATCGGGACGAGCGCGTTCACTGAATTCATCGTATTCACTCGGCATCGCGACCGCGTTTCCAGTGCTCAGATCGAACAGCGAGACATCCACCGCCGCCGCGCGATTATGGCGAGAACCCCGCAGTGGATCGGCTAGATAGGCGCGGGCCTTGGGAAAACGGTCCCACATCATTCGTGTGACTTGCCAGGGGCGGTAGGCGTCGAAAACGACCAATCCATAGCCTTGGGCTTGCAAGCGGTCATGGGCGCGCCGCAATGCTTCAGCCGCTGGTCGCTGAAGCCATGCACGGGCTGCAGGGTACATTTTTACCGACATGAAGTTGGTGTCAGTGGCGTAACGGATGTCGAGTTTCAAACGTGGGTCAAACGCGGACAAATCGACCAGATCCGGCGCGCGCGTCGCGGTGGGGGAGGGCGGCGGGGTATCCGGCGCTGGCAGGATGATGGTTTTGATCGTATCCGCGCCTTCCATGAAGACGGCGAGGACGCTTGCCGTTTCATTGCCGAGATTGGCTCCGATGTGCGGGACCGTCATCGCTTCCATGAAGGCATCTCCCGCTTTTACTGTCATGCGGCGCCCGTTCTGGTATTCGATCTCGAGCTCGCCAGACAACATATAGGCAAACATCATGGTGCCGTGACGATGCCATCCGGTAGTGGAACCAGGGGCAATGTCGACGATCACAGCGCTCACTTTCGCGGGCGCTTTGTCTGGATAACGCAAGGTTTCTCCGGCGATGGACTTATCAGCCTCCAACAAAACCCGTGACTTTGGATAGTCGGCTGCGGCGAGCGCGGCTGCGAAAACGAGGAAGAGCCCGAAAAGGACTTGCAGGTGGATGCGCTCGCGGTGGGGTAGGGCGGCTTGATTGAATAAATTCATGATTGAATCGACGCTTGAAGATTGCTGAAGGATGAAAGACTGCGATATGTCGAGCAAGAACGTATCTGATTTATTAAGGAACGAGTACGAAATAACGTGGATATTTCTGTTTGCACTGACAGGCGCGCTGTAGCGTTGACGTACCCTTGCAGGGAATGGCCATGCGGCGTGTTCGTCGCCTTGCATCGCATCCCGCCAGCACAGCCATAATTACTCAAGTTATTCCGTACTCGTTCCTTAGCGGTTCAGGTGGTTATCAACAAAATCAACACCGTCTCGGTTACTGACTTTTTGCAAATCAAAAGTAAAGGAGCGCAGCAATGTTAATGCCCGCCACGGCCAATATGCGTGATCGCTGTGATATTTCTATTCGCGGCCTGGAGCGGTCTGAAATGAAGTTAGCGCTTGACTGGGCCGCTGCCGAAGGTTGGAATCCCGGCCTGTTCGATGCCGAGCCTTTTTACAACGCCGACCCACAGGGATTTTTGCTCGGCGAATGCAAAACCGAGCCGGTTGCCTTGATCTCGGCTACCCGTTACGGCACCGGTTTTGGCTTTGTCGGTTTTTATATGGTGTCGCCGTCGTGGCGTGGTCAAGGGCATGGCTGGAAGATTTGGCAAGCAGCGATGCAGCGTCTAAATGGCCGAAATATTGGGCTCGATGGCGTGCTGGTGCAGCAAGATAACTATTGCCGCAGTGGTTTCAAGCTGGCTTGGCGGAACATCCGTTTTCAGGGTGTTGGTGGTGGATGTGAACCTGTCGCATTGGGGGCGGAGCAACATCTCGCTTCTCTCGCTGACCTGCCATTTGCGGCGCTGGCTGCATACGACCGCGATTTCTTCCCTGTCGAACGCGAAGCATTTTTACGCAGTTGGATAGGACAACCGCATACCGTGGCGCTCGGATTGATGCGTGACGGTTGTCTTGTGGGTTACGGAGTGCTGCGGGTTTGTCGCAATGGCAGCAAGATCGGTCCCCTGTTTGCTGATAATTCTGTAGCGGCGGAAATCTTGTTTGCCGCCTTGCGTGAGCGGGCGGACCCAGAACAGCCTGTTTTTCTGGATGTGCCGGAATGCCATGGTGCGGCATGTGCGCTGGCGGAGCGCCATGCATTGCAGCCGATGTTTGAAACCGCGCGTATGTATACCGGTCCGATTCCCGACATTTCAATTGCACGCACCTTCGGTATTACCAGTTTTGAATTGGGCTGATGTCCATTGTCAGGTAGTCGGCTTGTTCCGTATCCGCTCCACACGCCAGACTTTTGACTAGAAAAAATTCAGTGCGAATCACTTGCCGCCGCCAGGAAGAAACGATGCGACCGAGGAAAATGACCATGACGCGACCGGATGCAGGCCGCATTAAATAAGTAAAAACAGATATTGAGGTCTAAAGTTCTGTAGCCTTGGGTCGTAAAGTCCCATACTCAAAGAGGCTGTCGAGTTGATCTGGCAATCAAGATCAATGCGATCTGTGTTCAAACTTTTTAATGGGAAACCGGAATGCTGCAAGCCTTGAACCTGAAGCTGAAGCTGATCGTTTTGATCGGTGTAGTGGGTTTGGCGCTGATCGCCAATATCGTAACCGGGGCTATTGGTATCAATGCAGGGGCTGATGGCGTCAAGGAGTTAGGGCGCTACCGTCTGCCGTCCATTCTTGCGTTGCAAAAGCTGCAGGGTTACCAAACGGCTTTGCGATCGAGTACCTATGAGGTTGCACTTTGGGAAAACGATGCTGAAGCACAGGACATGTTCAAGACGATTGCCGGCGATAAACAACGTATCTGGAGTGAGGTTGATGGCGTTTTGAAGGAATACGAAAGCCTGCCCAAATCACCGGAAGAAGATGCGAAATGGAAGAGCTTCTTGGCGGAATGGGACAAGTGGAAGAAATTTGATCAAGACACGATAAAACTCATCAATACGTTATCGCAGAACACGGATTTTGAGCGTCAGAAGGCGCTTTATCAGGACTATTTCATGCTGGGCGGCCAGCAACGCGAGCCATATCAGGCCGCGCAAAAGTTGCTCGTCGAGGTGCTGCAAATCAATGCCGCCAATGTGCAGCAGGTCAGCCAGGCTGCGGAGGCGACGACTCAATTCGCCAGTCTGGCGATGACCACGGTGGCGGTGATTGCGGTTGTGCTCACCGGTGTGCTGGGTTTTTTTATCACGCTGAGCATATTGCGTGAGATCGGCGGTGAACCCAGAACCGTCGTCGCCATTACCAACCGTATTGCTGAAGGCGACTTGAGCCAGCCTATTGTTGTTGCCTCGGGCAACAAAGATAGCTTGATGGCATCGATTGCCAATATGCAGATACATTTACGAACCTTGATTGGACAGGTGCAAAACAGTGCGGTCGAGCTATCCAGACGTTCGCAAGCGTTGGCGCGTGACGTTGATCTGGTCGCTGAAAACGGATCAAAAGAGAGCCGTGCGGCAATGGATACGGCGAACGAAGTGTCCAGTATTTCTTCGCGCGTCAATCACATCGGAGAAGCCGCTGATCAGGCTAAGGCCTTGTCTGATCTTGCTGGAGACCTGTCACAAGGCGGCCAGCTTGTGATGCAGAACGTTGTGGGCGAGATGGTTAATGTTTCCGATGCAGTTCAACAGTCTTCTAATCTGGTTCAGCAATTGGGACGCCACTCGGATCAGATTTCCAACATTGTTTCCGTAATCAAGGAAATTGCGGACCAGACCAATCTGCTCGCGCTTAACGCGGCCATCGAGGCGGCACGGGCCGGTGAGCAAGGGAGAGGGTTCGCGGTGGTTGCTGACGAAGTCCGCAAACTGGCGGAGCGTACCGGTAATTCGACTGACGAAATCTCCGGGGTGATTCACACCATCCAGGGTGGTGTTGGCGATGCGGTTCGTGGCATGCAAGATGTCAGTCAGCGGGTTGAAAAGGGCGTCGGCCTGGTTCGCAATGCTGCGGACAGCATGGCGCGCATCCATACGGGCGCAGTCGATGCCAGCCAGGCGGTGAATGGCATTCACTCCGCCCTGAACGAGAGCATGTCCAGTCTGGGCCAGATCGGCGGCAGCATGAACAACATTGTTACGTTGGTCGACCACAACGGACGTGCCGTCGGCACCATGTCTGCCTCATCTCGTCGTGTCGAAGAGTTGGCTCTTGATCTCAATGCCGCGATCGAGCGGTTTCACCTTTAACCTCATCCAATACTGAAAGGGATACGTTATGCGTTTACCTGTCTTCAACCCGTCTCTTGCCTGCCGGGCTGCGCAGGGACTGATCGTCGGCCTGACCTGCATCAGCCTGTCGGTTGCCGCCGCCGACCTCGTTGTGATCGCCAGTTCAAGCTCGGGCGTTAGTTCGCTCAGCAAAGATCAGGTGTCCGACATCTTTCTGGGTAAATCGACTTCGCTGCCTAGTGGCGGCAAGGCGGTACTGATCGATCAGCCAGATTCTTCGCCTTTGCGCGATACCTTCTACAGCAAGGTCATCGGTAAGTCGGCTTCGCAGGTCAAGTCGACCTGGGCCAAGCTTTCTTTCACCGGTAAAGGCACGCCACCGAAGGAAGGATCGAGCAATGATGACATCAAGAAACAGGTTTCCGGTAATCCCAGCATGCTTGGCTATATCGACAAATCAACGCTGGATGGCAGCGTCAAGGTCGTCTTCACGCACTGAATTGCCCGCTTCAGCTTTTTCTCTTTCATTCACCATTACACGGAGGCCGTGTGAGTAAACAATTTATGTTCAAACCTGTCATGTTGGGTGTGCTGGCGATGACGCTTGTGGGTGGCGCGCAAGCCGTTGAATTTAATGGTTCGGGCTTTCTTACCTTGGCCGCCGCAAAAAAATTCGATAGTGAGCTAGCCGATGGCTATGCCGTGGTCGACTACGGTCAGGCCGGCATCTATGACGACAACAAATTGTCTATCGGGCCAGACAGCAAGCTGGGTCTGCAAGGCATGTTGACCTTCAACCCGCAGTGGTCCGCTACGGTGCAAGTCGTTTCACGTGGTGCGGATGAAGGCAAAATTAATCTTGAATGGCTTTACGCTACTTATCAGGTGACAGATGACCTGACCCTACAGTTTGGCCGCAAGCGCTTGCCCCTGTTTTATTTCTCGGAATCGCAAGACGTAGGTATTGCTTTGCCTTGGGTGCGACTGCCGCCGCAGGCGTATGGCTGGGACGTCGTTAACTTCACGGGTGCAAACCTGATTTACCGTGGCAATTTGGGAACATGGTCTTCAGTGGCTGAAGTTTTCTACGGCAACGAGAACCGCAAAGACAATCCTTATCAGGAAATCTACAACGGTCGAAATACACGTACAGATGAAAAATGGACAGATATTGTTGGCGCGGACTGGACCTTGAGTCGTGATTGGTTTGAAGCCCGGTTCTCTGTCGTACAGTCTGATTGGGAAGTCGATGGCGTCAGTAATGGCGGTCAAACTTTTTACTCTGTCGCCGCCATGGCCGACTATGAGAATTGGTTGCTCCGCTCCGAGTACAGCATTATCAAGCGATTAGATGCAGCAGAAGATGACTGGGCGGTGATGGTTGGCGCTGGGCGTCAAATCGGGAAATGGCTACCCATGCTGACTTATTCCGAATTCCACGGCACCTATACCGACGGCAGCCCTAATGAGCGCGATTCCAATATTGCACTTTCTCTGCGTTACGATTTATCCTCATCAAGTGCCATTAAAGTGCAATACGACATTTTCAAAGATGACAGTGATGTCGGGATTACGAGCTACAACGCTTCTGGCTACTACGGTGACTCCAAAATGCTCAGTGTTTCTTATGACCGAACTTTTTAACGCCGCGTTGCGGGCTCGGCGTTTCTGATCCCCAACTCATACCCGGTCTGGTTAATGAACTCTGAGGTTGGAAAAATCCCGGTCGAAGCTATACCGTGAAACCACTGGTTAATCGCCGCTTGGGTTATTGAATACGCGGATTGGTCAATTGGCTACATAACCAAAGGCTACGGATTTTCTCGTAGCCTTTTTTGTCCCCACGATAAACTTTGTGCCATTCCTTGTCTTGGCCAATGGGTTCACTTTGCGCTTCCCATTCGTGCTCGAAGCCGATTACGATGTCGTCGACTTAGCGCACGAGGATGTCCTAACGACCAAAACCACCTATCACATGGACTCACGCACGATGTGGCAGACTCCCGAACGGGGTTTTCAGCGCATATGAGCATATGTTTATCAATGCTGCGATTGACCAGAGTTCAATGGCCTCGAGTATTGTTGGGAAATGGCATTCGGATTTCTATTTTTTCCCTTTTTTGTTAGCGGAGTAACCCACGTCAGGATTGTTGATAATTGTCGATTTGAGATTAAAAAACTCAAGTTTCTCCGGTCAATGACGATGAACCGGAAATCGTATTTATTGAACAAGTGGGAGTTTGTACGTATCGCGGGGTTGCAGGTATCGCCGCCTTGAGTCTTACTGAATCAACAGACCACTTGTCCGAGGAGTCATCATGGATCGCAGGTCGATGCTGCAACTTATGGCCGGGTCGGCCATGCTTTCTGGATTCAGAGCCCATGCCGCCGCGCCGGATGCTGGCAGCACGATCATCCGGATCAACATTCCCGGTCCCAACATGTTGCCTTTTTTGCCGATCGAGTTGATTCCTCGCCTGGATATTGATAAGGCCTTGGGCGCTCAGTTGGCGATTCGTTACATGCCGAGTGGCGTGCTTGCGCTGGAAGACGTGGTTGCCGGAAATGGCGATTTTGCGGGTTTGGGGTTTTCCGTGCTGCCGAATTTCGTTGCCAAGGGCAAGCCGGTGGCTGCGGTGGCCACCCTCAGTAGCGGGGTGCCCCCCTATTCGATCCTGATTCGTCCCGATCTGGTGAAATCCGTGCGTGAAGTGCGTGACCTCAAGGGGCGCAGTATAGGCATCCCGTTGGGCAGCCTGACCTCCAAAACCTATCTGCAGACAGTGCTCGAACTCTGGTTGAGCGCGCATGACGTGCGCCGCACGGATGTCCGTTGGGTGCAGACCAATCAGAATCTTGACGGAATGTATGGGAGCCTGGCCAGCGGTGTGGTGGATGCCGTGTTCTGTGAGGAACCGCTGGCCGGGACTCTGGTGCGCAAGAAAGTGGGTAGGCGGCTTGCCAGCCTGACCGACCCTCGCGCACCGGGGCGCGAGTCCTGGGCGAAGCACTTGCGCGCGGTTATCGCAGCTCCACGAACAATCATCGACACTCATCCTCGACGGGTCGAGTTGATGGTGGGCATGTTGCAGCGCAGCCTGAAATGGATACGCAGCCACAAAGCGGCAGAGATCGTGGCGAAATTGGGCG
>JAIFKV010000139.1 GCA_020049415.1 Betaproteobacteria bacterium | reverse complement strand
CATCGTCAACGATCAGCCGAATCAATCATGCGGCGGAAGGCGCGATACAGCCGCTTTTCCGCCCTACGACCTGCTGTGGATTTCTACGTGATGTTCACGATGGTCATCCAGCAGGGGGATTACCTGCCCTTCCAGCGCCACGCCATCGAGCATCAGCCCGCCCGAGTCATGTTGTACGACGCTGATGTGAGGCAGGCAGGGGGTGATGTGCAACTTGTCGACTTCCAGGCGCAGGCCGAGCAGCGATTCGATGATCAAGCGGTACATCCAGCCGGCGGAGCCGGTGTACCAGGTCCAGCCGCCGCGTCCGGTGTGGGGCGATACGGCGTAGACATCCGCCGCCATGACGTAGGGTTCGACTTTGTAAACCGCAATGGCTTCGGTTGATTTGGCGTGGTTGGCGGGGTTGATCAGGGTGGTGATTTCCCAGGCGCGGCGGCTGTCGCCTTGGGCGGCAAAGGCCATTGCCGCCCAGATCGCGGCGTGGGTGTACTGGCCACCATTTTCGCGCACGCCGGGGACGTAACCCTTGATGTATCCGGGATCAAGTTCGGTCTGGTCGAACGGCGGGTCGAGCAACTGCACCAGGCCCGCTTCGCGCCGCACCAGGCGTGTGTCCAGCGCCTGCATGGCGCGGCGGGAGCGATCGGCATCCGTGACGCCGGAGAGTACCGACCAGCTTTGCGAGATCGAGTCGATCTGACATTCGCTGTTGTTCGCCGACCCCAACGGGGTGCCGTCGTCGAACCAGGCGCGGCGATACCAGTCGCCGTCCCAGGCGTGTTGTTCGATGTTGTCGCGCAGGCGCTGGCCTTCGGTTGCACAGAATTCGGCGAACGCGGGGTCGTCGTGTTGCCGCGCCAACGTGTTGAACTGACGCAGCACTTCAATCAGGAAGAAACCCAGCCAGACGCTCTCGCCCTTGCCGTGCACACCGACCCGATTCATGCCGTCGTTCCAGTCGCCGGAGCCAATCAGCGGCAGGCCATGCTCGCCGAAGCGCATGCTGTGCCGGATGGCGCGCACGCAGTGCTGATACAGGCTTTCCGTGCCTTCGGCGCGGCCGGGCAAGTCGTAGTAGGACTCGTCTTCCGGTTTGAGCGCACGGCCTGCCAGATAGGGAACGCCTTCTTCCAGCACGCCAGTGTCGCCGCTGCACAGCACATAGCGGCTGGTGGCCAGGGCGAGCCACAGGTAATCGTCGGAACAATGCGTGCGCACGCCGCGCCCGGCGGGCGGATGCCACCAGTGCTGCACATCGCCTTCGCTGAACTGGCGGCTGGCGCTCAACAACAGCTGTGCGCGCAGCAAGTGCGGCTCGGCATGGATCAGCGCCATCGCGTCCTGCAACTGGTCGCGGAAGCCGAAGGCACCGCCGGACTGGTAATAGCCGCTGCGCGCCCACATCCGGCAGGCCAGGGTCTGATACAGCAGCCAGCCGTTGGCCAGTACGTTGAGCGATTCATCCGGCGTTTCTACCTGCACCGCGCCCAGGCTGTGGTTCCAGAACGCCCAGACTGCTTCCAGCGCGCGCCGGGCGGCGTCGTTGCCGCGGAAGCGATGCACCAGACGATGGGCGTCTTCAGCCCCTGGTATGCCCCCCACACCCAGGCGGAACACGATTTCGCGCGCTTGTCCGTCGCCCAGATTGACGCCGACTTGAAGCGCGGTACACGGATCCAGGCCGCTGCCCAGCTTGCCGGAGAGATGGGTGCGGCCCAGCGCCGCCGGGTTGGCCAGGCTGCCATTGCGGCCGATAAATTCGGCGCGGTCGCAAGTAAAGCTGCGCTGCGCATCGTCAACATCGAAGAAGGCGAGGCGGTTGGGGAACTCGGTGTTGTAAGCATTGCGCGCAAAGATCGCGCCGCTGCCGGCATCGACTTCGGTGGTGATGTGCATGGCGGTTTTCGGCCGCAGATCGCCCAGCACCCATTCCACATAGCCGATGGCCGACAGCCGGCGGGCGCGGCCGGACAGGTTGCGCAGTTTGAGGACGCAGAATTTCACCGCCGCGTCGGTGGCGACATAGACCCATAACTCGGACTGAATGCCGCTTTCCGTGTGTTCGAACACGCTGTAACCGAAGCCGTGCCGGCTGACGTAAGGCGTAGCGCCGCGCCGGGGCAGCGGCGTCGGCGACCAGAACTGACCGGTTTCCTCGTCACGCAAATAAAACGCTTCGCCGCTGGCGTCGCTCACCGGGTCGTTTTGCCACGGTGTGAGGCGGAATTCGTGGGCGTTTTCGGCCCAGGTATAGGCTTGGCCGCTTTCCGAAATGACGCTGCCGAATTGCGCATTGGCCAGCACATTGACCCACGGCGCCGGGGTCAGTTGATCCGGGGTGGTGGTAATGACGTACTCGCGTCCATCCGGCGTGAAGCCGCCCAGGCCGTTGGCCAGGATCAGCTCGCGTTGCGGCAGGTTGAAGGCGGCGGGCAATTCGGGCCGTGGCGGTTTTATCGGCAACAAGGGCACCCGCGGCAAGGACGCTTGCGGTCGATCAAGTTGTTCCGCCAGCGTACCCCGGTTGTCATTCAGAATGACGCGGGCGACGGTCTGAAACAAGGTGCGGTCTTCGTCGGAAATCTGTTCCGCCGAACGGATGAAGATACCGCCCGGCCGGTCGATCACCTGGCTTTCCAGGCCCACCGCGACCAGGCCGAGGATCTGATCCTGCAAGGCCTGGCGATAACCGGCGCGATCCTCGTTCCAGATCACCAGATCGACCACCAGCCCCTTCAGCCGCCAGTAGGCATGCGCCTGGATCAACTGGCGCACCAGTTCGATGTTGGCCAGGTCGCCGATTTGCAGCAGCACGATGGGCAGATCGCCGGAAATGGCATAGCCCCAAAGGCCGGACTGGCCGCGCCGGTTCTTCTGCAAGACGCTGCTGTCGGCGCGCATGCCGGCATGCGCATAGAGAATCGAATTCGCCAGCCGGCCGTAAAGCTGGGCGTCGGCCTCGTTGGCGTTGATTTGGCGTAACAGCACCTGGGCATGCGTCCAGGCCAGCTCGAAGACGCGGTCGGCAAGACGGCGGTCCTGATATTTCTCGACCAGGTTCAGCGTCATCTCGCGGCTGTCACCGACGCCGTAAACCAGGTCAATGCTGGCCGACTGTTCCGGGGCGAGCGTGATGCGGCAGCGGATAGCGACCACCGGATCGAGCACCGAACCCTGGCTGCCGGACAGTGCGCCGGCCGTGTCCATAACCAACGGTACGGCGGCACTGCGGCCACGACCGATGAAGCGGGCGCGGTCGGTTTCATAGCTCAGCCCGTCAATCTGCGCGTCATGCACCGACATCAGATGGAACAGCCAGGGCGTGTGTTCTTCGCGTGAGCGCGGCCGCCGGTTGCAGAGGATGGCCTGGCGGGATTCGACGATCTCGCTCTGCACGAACAGATTGCTGAATGCCGGATGCAGCGCGTCGGCGGCGGGCGTCGCCAGCACGACTTCGGCGTAGCTGGTGATTTCGATGCTGCGCGGCGCATCGCCCCGGTTGGTGATGCGCACCCGGCGCAGTTCGATGTCATCTTCCGGCGAAACAACGATATCGGTGTGGGTGTCGAAATCGAAGTCTTCGTTCTTGTTTTGGCCAAGCTTGTTTTGACTAATATCATGCCGGCGGAATTCGGCGCGACCTTCCGAAAAGATCGCCTCGTAATGCTCGGCACGGCGCAAGGCGGGCTGGTGCGCGGTGGACCAGGTCGCGCCGCTGGCCACGTCATGCAGATAGGTGAAGGTGCCCCAGGCGTCGCGCACGCAGTCTTCCCGCCAGCGCGTCAGCGCCAGGTCGTTCCAGCGGCTGTAGCCGCCGCCGGCATGGGTCAGCATGACGTGATAGCGGCCATTCGACAGCAACTGCACTTCCGGGGTCGGCGTATCCGGGTTGCGCAATACCCGGATCGGCATTTCCGAACTGCCCGCGCCGGCCTCGATGCCGGTCAGTTCGGCGGTATGGGCATACAGCAGTGAAGCGCGCGGGATGCGTTCCTGCAGCAGCAACAGCGTCGATTGCAACAGCGGGTCGGCGGCAAAGCGTTTCTGCATCGGCCGATCCAGCAGCAGATAGGCCAGCGCCAGCAGGCTCATGCCCTGGTGGTGCACCATGTAGGAGCGCACCAGCGTCTGTTTTTCGTTGCGCCGCTGGCGTAGCGGCGTGTAGTCGATCGCCTCGTGAAACCCGAAGCCGCCTTCCGCGCCGGCAGCAGACAGCCGTTGCAGATTCAGGCAGGCCGCTTCCGGCGCCACCATCAGCGCCATTGCCGAAGCATAGGGCGCCACCACCCGATCCTCGCCCAGGCCGCGTTTCAACCCCAGGCCGGGCACACCGAACGCGCGGTATTGATAGTTGAGTTGCAGATCGACCGTGTTATAGCCGGATTCCGAGATGCCCCAGGGCAGGCCGAGTTGCTGGCCATATTCGATCTGCCGCGCCACCGCCGCGCGCGCGGTCTGGTCGAGCAAGGTGTGGTCGTAGGTCGGCATCACCAGTTGCGGCATCAGGTACTCGAACATCGAGCCGCTCCAGGACAACAGGATCGGCTCGCCGCCGGCGCGGGTGAGCAGACGTCCGAGCGCAAACCAGCTCTCCTGCGGCAACTGCCCCTGCGCGATGGCGACGAACACGGTAAGACGCGCTTCCGACGCCAGCAGATCATAAAAACCGTTGTCGCGCCGCCGCTCGTCGACGTTGTAGCCGATGGCAAGCTGGCGCGCCGCCTTGTCGTAGAGAAAACCGTATTCCATGTTGGCCATTTCACCCGCCTGCAACGCCAGTTGCTCGATGTCGCCGATGCGCGCCTGGGCATGCGCGCTGGCTAGTTCGATATCACGACCGAGTGTGGTCAGCCAATGGGTTTGTGCCGAGTTCGTCTGCGCCAAAGAATTGCTGGCATCGAGTCGGCTTGCCAGACGATCCGACCAGGCCCGTTTCAGCTCGGCCAGGACACGCAAAGTCGGCATGGCATTGATGTCCTCAAAACCACCCAGCCCGACCGGGGCTTCCGGCAAGCCGCTCCAGGGCGCGAGAAAGATCAGTTCCTCGCGTATCGCCTGACATTGCCGTGACAGCGCGGCGGCCCACCAGTCGGCCTGGCTTGCCGGCGGAGTTTCAACATCAGTGGCAACTTCGGCAGCAAATTCGTCAACGATGGCGGCAGCGTAGCGCGCCAGCCGGTCGAATAGATGCCGCGCCGCGACCAGCGTGATCGCGTAGGGCGGAAAAGCCGGCGGTTTCTTGCCGGCGCCTTCCGCCGTATGAGCGTTCCACCGTCCGGCGGAAGGCGCGCTAAAGGGCACGACAAGGCCGTTTTTCCGCTCTACGTTCAACGCAGACTCCAACGCAATCTGGAACTGTGTCACCGTCGCCGGTGTCGGCTGACCCGCCGCCGCGATCAGGATGCCCAGCGTGTCGCGCACGCCGTCCAGCGCGCGCGGCGACAGGATCGGCTGATCCAGCAACGCCAGCAGGCCGGGGCGCAGGGTCAGCAGATGGCCGGCCAGATTGCCGCTGTCCACTGTCGAGATGTAAGCCGGGTGCAGCGGACGCAGGCTTTGCGTGTCGTACCAGTTGTAGAAGTGGCCGCGATGGCGTTCCAGACCGGCCATGCTGGTCAGCGCGTTGGCGGTGCGCTCCAGCAATTGCCCGGTCGGGATGTAACCGAAATCATGCGCCGACAGATTGGCCAGCAAGGCCAGCCCCATATTGGTTGGCGAGGTGCGATGCGCCAGCGTGGCGGCGCGGTATTCCTGATAGTTGTCTGGCGGCAGCCAGTGATCATTGGCGGTGACAAAGGTCTCGAAATAAGCCCAGGTTTTGCGCGCGATGCGGCCGAGATATTGTTTCTGCTCGACGCTGAGGCGTGCGACACGACGTGGCAGCGGCAGGCTGATCCACCAGACGATAACGGGGGACAGCAGCCAGAGCAGCAGAATCGGCCCGGCCAGCGGCAGCGTGGCCGGATCCATCACCGCCAGCCAACTCGCCGTAACGATGGCCAGCACGGGCGCGAACGCCATGCCGCGCAATACGTCGAGCGGACCATCGCGACGGGTCGGGTCTTGATCGCCAGAGGCTTTCCATTCCAGCAGTCGTTGGTGCGTGAACAGCAAACGGCCCAGCGTGCGCAAGGACGCATCCAGGCTGTAAGCCGCTTCATGCGGCAGGGTGACCAGGGCGAACCCGCTCTGCTGCAAACGCTGGACAGCGGCGTGCGCGGTCGCGGCGAAGTGTTGACCGGGGCGCATGTCCGCCGGTTTGCGCAGCACATCCAGCAGGCTGGAAAGCCCCGGCGGGATCAGCAAAATGCCGAGCACCGTCAGGGTCCAGAACAGCGGCGAAGCAAACACTGTCCAGCCGAGCAGCAACAGCAGCGTCAAGGCTGCCGGCGCCAGGCTGCGGCGCAGGTTATCCAGCAACTTCCAGCGCGACAGCGCGCTCAGCGGATTGCGTTGCCAGCGCCCTTGCGCGTCTGGCGCCGAGGGCAGCAGCCAGGCGACAAGTTGCCAGTCGCCGCGAATCCAGCGATAGCGTCGATCGACATCGGCGCCGTAGCGGGCCGGATATTCCTCGTACAACTGCACGTCGCTGAGCAAGCCGGCGCGGGCATGACAGCCTTCCAGCAGATCGTGGCTGAGAATGCGGTTTTCCGGAAATCGGCCGGCCAGCGCCTGTTCGAAGGCGGCGACGTCGTAAATGCCTTTGCCGACGAAAGAGCCTTCCTGGAACGCATCCTGATACACATCGGACACCGCTCGCGTGTAGGGGTCGATGCCAGGCTCGCCGCTATTCAGGCGGGCATAGCGCGATTGGTTGGCGACCGGCAGGCTGGCGCTGACGCGCGGCTGCAGGATGCCGTAGCCAGCGCGGACGCGGCCCAGCACCGGGTCATAGACGGCTCGATTGAGCGGATGCGCCATGGCGCCGACGAATTGCTGCGCAGCTTCACGCGGCAACTGCGTGTCGGTATCCAGCGTGATGACATATTTCACCCCGGCCAGGATGGCGATGTCGCCGATCAGCAACGCGAAAGCATCGGTTTGGCCCGTACGCAGCAAAGTGTTCAGGTCCGCCAGCTTGCCGCGCTTGCGCTCGTAGCCCATCCAGATCCGGTCATGCGGGTTCCACCGGCGCGGACGATGCAACAGGAAGAAGACATCATTGCGACCCGCCGCGTAGTGCGTGTTCAAGGCTGCGATGCGCTCCGCCGCCAAGGCCAGCAATGCTGCGTCTTGCGGCAGATTTTCCTCGGCGGCATCGCGAAAGTCGGTCAACAACGCGAAGTGCAGATTGGCCTCGCGATTGGCCAGAAAGCGCACTTCCAGCGCCTCGACCAGATGCTCGATGTTTTGCGGGCTGGTCAGCATCGTCGGCACCGCCACCAGCGTGCGATATTGCGGCGGGATGCCGGTGGAAAAATCCATCCGTGGCAACGGACGCGGCGATGCCAGCAAGGTGGCCAACCAGTTCACCAGCGCCGACGCCAGTTGGCCGGTGGCGAGCACGGCGAGCAGGCCGATCAGCGGCAGCACCCAGACGGCAACACCGTTCAGCCAGGCCTGCGCCAGCAGCCCGCTGCTGAGCAGCAGCGTCAACAACGTGATCGCGCCCAGATACAGCAACAAGGGCCGCCGGCTGGCCCATCGCCGCAGCCGCATGGTGAACGGTGGATGCGCACCGCAAACCTTTTCCAGTTCCTGGCGGCCGCGGTCGATCAGGTAATAACCGACGTGTGCTGTGCGGTCGGTCTTGCCCTGTGTTGCCGCGCTCGCCCGCGCCAGGTCGATGGCGCTGCCAGCCACCAGTTCTTCGACCAGCCTGCTTGTTTTGGCGATCGCCTCAACCACATGGCGATAGCCGTCGCGGCTGGCGAAGTTCATGCCGGCGTAGGCGGCGGCCGGGTCGTTGCGCAACGTACTTTCGACTACGCTCATCGCTTCGACGAACTCGCGCCAGTCCAGCGTGCCCAACAAACGCAGACTGCCGATGCTGTTGCTGATCGAGACCTGGTCGGCCGCCTGCTGCTGATTGCCGACGCGGACCAATTGTTCGATGTTGAGTCCCGCATCGGCCAGTTGCTGTTCGATCCAGGTCAGCGGCAGGCTCAACGCCGGGCCCTGGCCTTGCAGGCGGCGCGCCAGTTCCGAGATGAACGGCGGCGACAGCGGCGGTTTCGAGTGCGCCATGTCGGCGATCACCAGAATCAGATTTTTCGGGTCCTGATGCGAAATCTCGCTCAGCGTCTCCGCCCAGCCGACGGCCAGATCGCGCTCCTGTCTGCCCAGCGAGATGCGTACCGCCACCCGGCGCAGATTCTCGATCAGGGCCAGGCGCAGCATGATCGGAATCGCCCACAACTCACCCAGACGCAAGGGCGTGACGGTCTGGTAGGTGGCAACGAAGCGGCGCAGGCTGTCCGGGTCGACACGTCCATCGCCATGCGCAATGGTTTCCAACGCGATGTCGTACACCCTTGGAAAACCGCTGGAAACGCCCTCGGCCAGGCTGGGCAGTTCGCGGCTGTAGCCCTTGGGCAAGTGGCGGCGGGCGGTGCGGATCTGTTCTTCGATCAGATACAGGTTGTCGAGCAGCCATTCCGCAGCCGGGGTGATGCGGTGCTTCGCGACGACCGCCAGCGTCAGTTGGCGGCAGGTCTCCACCAGCACGACCTCGTTGGCATCCAACCGCGCCAGCAGTTGGTCTGGTTGGCGTTCCGCCGCGATATGGTGCGCGGCGGCCAATCGTGCGCCGTGCTGCGCCATCTGGTCGGCGCTGAACAACTCGGCGCGCAGCGGCGCTAAGCATGATTTCAATTGCCGCCAGGATGGGATGAACTTTGTGCCAGGGGTCAATTGATGCACCTATTTCAAGAATTTACTGTGAAATCAAAATTGTTCATGAACCCGCAGAGTGCGCCGAGCGCTCCCTGCGGGCGTATGGGTAATCCGGGTTAAACAACGTGCTCATCCGTGCCCAAGCCAGGCCGCAGGCTGCCAAAGCTGAGTAGTACACCCAGAGCAGCAGCGCGATCAGCGACCCGGCAGCGCCGAAGCTGGATGCCACGCCGCTGTTGCCCAGATACAGGCCGATGGCATATTTGCCCAGGCTGAACAGCCCGGCCGTGAAAAATGCGCCGATCCAGACATCGCGCCAAGACAGCGGCGCGTCTGGCAACGTCTTGTAGATCACCGCGAACAATCCCGCGATGACCACGAATGAAATGATCGAGGTAGTTGTCGCGAGTACCTCAAAGGAACCGCCCCACAGGTCGCCGGCATAGCGCTCAAGCATGGCCAACACGGCGCTGATCACCAGCGAGACCAGCAGCAGAAAGGCCAACACCATTACCAGGCCGAAGGACAGCAGCCGGGTTCGCAGCAAGATGCGGAAAGTCGACTGGCTGGATTTTTTAATGTCCCACAATTCATCCAGACTGCCCTTCAACTCGGCGAAGACACTGGTGGCGGCGAGCAGCAGCAACACGCTGGCGACCAGTGTCGCCATCAAGCCGGAGGCGGGATTGCGCGCGCCGGCCAGCAAGGCCTGAATCGCCTGTGCACCACCCGGCCCGACCAGACCTTGCACCTGGGCGACGATTTCGCCCTGCGCCGCCTCGGCGCCGAAGAAATAGCCGGCAACCGCGATCGTCAGCACCAGAATAGGGGTCATCGAGAACAGGCTATAAAAAGCCAGTGCAGCGCCTTTGCTGTCAGCACGATGATCAAACCAGGATTTCAACGACTGCATCAGGGCGATCTGAAAACGCCTGATCCATTGTGCGGGTGCGGATGCATTCATATCCAGCCTCAGACCAACGATGAAATCGAGGTTGTAAAACAGCCTCCAAATAACTGCGGCCGGACAAAGCGTCCAGCCGCAGTTTGCGTCAAAATTTATCCTGAAAAACCGCAGTTGATCGGGCTAAAAGTGCGAATTCATTCGCCTCTGTACAAGTAACGCACGCTAACTGCGGTTCTCGAGTTGACTTATTTGAGACGCATGTCGTTGGTGACGTTTTTCACACCACCGACATTGCGCGCCAGTTCAACCGCCTTGTTTGCCGCAGCCTGCGAGCTGACGAAGCCGCTCAACTGGACAACGCCCTTGAAGGTTTCGACATTGATTTCGGTCGCCTTGGTCAGCGTATCCTCAATCAGGGCCGCTTTGACTTTGCCGGTAATCATGCTGTCGTCGATGTACTGGCCGGCACCTTCCCGCTGCGGTGTGGATGAGCAGCCCACTGCGGATGCCAACGTAACGGCGAGGAAAACTGCGGAAACGTATTGGTTGAGTTTTGTCATGGTGATTCTCCAGATGGTTGTTAAAGGGTTTCTCCAGCAGGTTGTCTGAACCTGAAGAACAGATTAGAGGGATAGAGCGGTGCGGTCGGTACGCTGTCGCACATAGCGAAAATTGATTTCTGAAGGGAACAACCTTGGCCGACGATCTTTCGATGTAGCCGCCCGCCAACTCACCAGCAAGGGCCGGATGCGGGCCCATTTTGCAAAGCTTTGAGCAGCTTTTCGAAGTCTCCGGCGGAGAGCGGTTTGTGGAACAGAAAACCCTGTCCCTCGTCGCACTGGCGGGCGCGCAGGAGTTCAAGTTGCTCAGACGTTTCCACCCCCTCGGCAATGATTCGCTGATGCAGGTTTTTCCCCATGCCAATAATGGCGCTGACGATGTTCTCGTCATCCGAGTCGGTGGCGATGTCACGCACGAACGACTGGTCGATTTTCAGGGTATTGATCGGGAAACGCTTCAAATAGCTCAGGCTTGAATAGCCGGTGCCGAAGTCGTCGATGGCCAGCCGCACGCCTATCCCCTTGAGCGCTTGCAGCACGCTGGCCGAGGCCTCGGCGTCCTGCATCAGGATGCTTTCGGTCAGTTCCAGTTCGAGATAGTGCGGGCGCAAACCGGTGTCTTTCAGAATCAGTGCAACGCCTGAGAGAAAGTCTTTGTGCCTGAACTCGATGGCGGAAATGTTGACCGCCACAGGCACGGCTTGCAGACCGGCATCCAGCCAGGCCTGGACTTGCCGGCAGGCTTCACGCAACACCCAACTGCCGATCGGTACGATGAGGCCGGACTCCTCCGCGACCGGCACGAATTGCGCGGGGGAAACCAGTCCGTGTTCCGGATCTTGCCAGCGGATCAGCGCCTCGGCGCCGATCATCTTGCCCGAAACCAGGTCGATCTGCGGCTGGAAATGCAGCAGGAACTCGTTCTGTCTGAGGGCGCGCCGCAAATTGCTTTCAATGGCCAGTCGCCGCACCGCGCTGGTGTTCATGTCGGCGCGGAAAAACTGGTATTTGTTGCGGCCGTTGGCCTTGGCGTGAAACATCGCGGTGTCCGCGTTCTGCATCACGCTGTCGACGCTGTTGCCGTCATCCGGATAGATGCTGACGCCGATGCTGAGGCTGACATGCAGTTCGCGTCCTTCAATCAGGTGAGGCAAGGCAAACGCGGCGAGCAGTTTTTCCGCGACGTAGGTCGCATCCAGCGGTTGATCGATTTCAGCCAGCAGAATCACGAATTCGTCGCCGCCCTGGCGGCATACCGTATCGGTGGCGCGCACGCCGGCGACCAGACGCTCGGCGACGGATTGCAGCAACTGGTCGCCGATGGCATGTCCGAGCGAATCGTTGATGCGTTTAAAGAAATCCAGGTCAAGAAACAGCAGGGCAACCTGCTTTTTGTGGCGGTTGGCCTGGCCCATCGCCTGCGAGCAGCGTTCGCTCAACAGCACCCGATTCGGCAAGCCGGTGAGAAAGTCGTGCTGCGCCAGATGCGTCATACGCAGTGCCACGGTGCGCGATTCGCTGACGTCGTGAAACACCAGCACCGCGCCGATAACGCGGCCTTCCCGGTTATGGATCGGCGCGGATGAATCCTCGATGGCGGATTCAAAACCGTCGCGGCGGATCAGCACGCTATTGATCGCCAGTCCTACGGTCTGGTCTTCCTTGATGGCGCGCTGCGCCGGGTTTGCCACGGCTGCGCGGGTCTTGCCGTCAATAATTTTGAACACCTTGGTCAGCGGTTGTCCCATTGCGGATTCACGCGACCAGCCAGTCATTGTTTCCGCCACCAGGTTCAAATAACTCACGTTGCCGGCGAGGTCGGTGGTCAGCACGGCGTCGCCAATCGAGTTGAGGGTGACCTGCGCGCGCTCTTTTTCCTCGAACAAGGCTTCTTCCGCCGCGCGCAGTTCGGATTCCGTGATTTTTCGCTCGCTGATGTCTTCCACCGTCTGCACCAGACCGAACGAGGCCTTGCCATCGTTCTGATCGTCTCGCATGGCAGCACTGTTGACGCGCGTCCAGACGACGCTGTTGTCTTCCTGCTGGAAGCGATATTCGGTCTGAAATGGCGCCAGGTTGTGCGCCGCGATGCGCCACTCGGCGAGGACGCGTTCGCGATCATCCGGGTGGATCGCCATGCTCCAGTTGGTGCCCAGCGTCTGCTCAAAGCTCAGCCCGGAAATCTTGTGGTAAGCCGCGTTGGTATAGACACAACCGCCTTGCGCATCGGAAACGAAAATGCCCAGCGGCGAGGCGTCGCTCATCGCTCTGAAGCGTGCTTCGCTGGCACCCAGCGCTGCCCGTGTCGTCTGGCGCTCGATGACATAGCGCAACGCACGGGGCAACCAGTGCGCGTCGATATGGGCTTTGGAGAAATAGTCATGCGCGCCGCGCTGCATCGCCTGATGCACGATTTCCTCATCAGTCGTGCCGCTCAGCACCAGAATCAGCGCATTTGGCGCAGCCAGAATCAGCTGATCGAAGGCCGCGATGCCTTGACCATTGGACAAGGCCAGATCGAGCAGGATGACCTCGAAATCTTCAAGAACCAAGCGTTCGAGCGCATCGGCGAGACACGCCACCCCTTCGATGCGAAATGCACTCTCGCCCGCGCCTGCGAGTGCGGTCTTGATCAGTTCAGCATCGGCGGCAATGTCTTCGATAAGCAGTACAGCGGTAGGCATGTCATGCATGTCAGCCGCCTATTTGAATGGGGGTTCGCGCTGCACCAGCAGATTGCCTTCCCAATTGCAGCCGAGCGAGCCGCAGCGGTAGCGGTAAACCGGCAAGAAAAAATTAATGAAGTGATCGAAGGGGCGCCGCTGGACGCGGTACGCCACGCCGCTACAGCAGGGGCATATGCCACCGTAGGAGACATGCGGCACCAGCGGCGGGATCAAATGGGCAAGAATCGTCATCAAGGAAACCTTTCAGTAGTGGACGGCCCCGTTGCTGTGCGCGGCGACGTACCGCATCCAGATCAAGGCCGGAGAGCACAGTTTTCAGATCAGTTCTTGCTGTTATCTTCGAAGTGCTTGATCTGCTTTTCGGCTTCGTCTTTGCTGATGCCATAAGCTTCCTGAATCTTGCCTGCCAACTCGATACGCTTGCCGGCGATTACATCGAGATGGTCGTCAGTCAGCTTGCCCCACTCCGCTTTTACATTGCCTCTGAATTGTTTCCAGTTACCTTCAGCGATATCCCAGTTCATGAAAATCTCCTTTTGATTGCATTCGACCGGCGAAATCGCCCATCGAGCATCCTTCGTCGCCACAGGCCACCGCATATTGAGCAGCGGCAGGCCTGACTGATTCCGGAATTCCGGATGCAGGGTGCAGGTTGATCGCTAATCCGGCAGCAGTCCGTGCGCTGTCGTACAAAGACGCTTGGATCGGCAAATGCTGCGCCATGTGCACCCTCGGTTTGCGATGCAGCCTGGCGAAAGAGAGCGTCGCGCTTGCCTTGACGGTGGGCATGGTCAGCATCGTCGTACACGGCATTTCGGTCACACCGTCGATGAAATCTCCACGCCCGGCGAAAAGTCAGGCGCTGCGGGGTGGGTCGGTGTATCTGCGCACTCAGGCTCCGCAACCTGAAACGGCATTTAGCGACTGTCCATGAATAACCTGGGCAGTTATGGGTGTGCGGGTGGGATGCGGTGCAAGGCGCCGGTCGCGCTGCATGGTCATTCCCTTCAAGCGACCGGCAACGCAGCACCGCGCCCACCCGTGCAGCCAGAATGTCCTGGTTATTCATGGACAGTCGCTTACACCATGCTGAAGCAGTCGCTGTCGAATTCCTGGATGATTGCGTTCTGTTGCCGAGTCCGGGGTTCGGTTGGCTGCGTGCGCCAGCGCACGGAATTGCTATCGCTTTCGATGCATCGTGTCAGCGTTGGACTTAACAGGAGTGTGTGTCATGGGCAAATATCTTGTAGCTTGGCTTTTCGGCGTCCCCGTTTTTGTGCTGGTGATCGTGTATTTCTTTTTCTAGTCAGTAGGTTCAATTTCGAAAGCACGTTGTGTTGCGTTGGCTCAAATGGATCGTCGCCAGCCTGCTCGCGCCTGTCGTGCTGGGCGTGTTGTTCATCGCCGTCTTCGGCTGGAACTGGCTGCGCGCGCCGATCGAGCGGATTACATTGGAGAAAACCGGGCGCGTCCTGGTGATCGGCGGTGATATCGAGATCGATCTCGCCTGGCCGCTGCCGCGCGTTCATTCCGGTCCGGTGAGTTTTGCAAACCCCGCCTGGGCCACCGAAAAACAGATGGTCACCGCCGCAGCGGCGGCGGTGACCATCGACTTGCCGCAACTGTTGCAACGGAATCTGGTGTTCCCCGAAGTGCGTCTGCAACGTCCTGTGATTTTCCTGGAGCAAACCAGCGACGGCCGCAAGAACTGGCTGCTTGACCGCAAACAGCAGGACGAATCGGCGCGTATCCGGATCGACCGCCTGATGCTCGATCAGGGCACATTGGGCTATGACGATGTTGCCCGCAAAACCCACATTCGGGCGACGCTCTCGACCGCCGATACAACACCCGGCAAAGCCGAGCTGGCCTTCACCGCGCAGGGCCAATATAAAGGCCTGCCGATAAAGGCGCACGGCAACGGTGGGCCGGTGCTGGGTCTGCGCGACGAAACCACGCCGTATCCGATCAAAGCCGATCTCAGTATCGGCCGCACCGTAGTGAAGGCAGAAGGCAGCGTCACCAGCCTGCTTAAACCGACCGCGATGGACATGCAACTCGCCCTGAGCGGCGACAGTCTGGCGCAGCTCTATCCGCTGCTCGGCATCGCCTTTCCGGAAACGCGCGCCTACAACACCCACGGCCATGTCGTGCATAGCAAGCAACAATGGCGCTACGAAAAATTCAGCGGCCGCATTGGCGCCAGCGACATCGCCGGCACCTTCCAGATCGACACCGGCGGCAAGCGCCCGCATATGCAAGGCGATCTGGTTTCCAAACTGTTTGATTTCGCCGATCTCGGCCCGTTGATCGGGTTACAACCGGGCAAACTGAAAGCCGCGCTGAAAGCGACGACAGCAAGCGTGCGCGTGCTGCCCGATCTGCCGTTCAAGAGCGAGCGCTGGGACAGCGTCAACGCGGAAGTCACCTTGCGCGCCCGCACCCTCCGTCACGCCAAGGCGCTGCCGCTGGAAAACCTGATGACCCATCTCAGTCTGCGCGATTCCGTGCTGACCCTGGACCCGCTCGATTTCGGCCTGGCTGGCGGTCAGCTCAAGGCGATGATTTCTCTCGATGGACGCCAGGACCCGATCCAGGCGCAGGCCCGGATCAAAGCCAGAAAAATACAGATCGCCAAGCTGTTTCCAACCATCAAGTTGAACCAGAACAGCATCGGACAGATCAACGGCGAGTTCGACTTGAAGGGGCGCGGCAACTCGGTGCGCAGCCTGCTGGCGAGTGCCGATGGCAAAGTGGGTCTGGTCGTCGCCCGGGGCGAGATCAGCCAGTTGATGATGGAAACAATCGGCATTCATCTGTGGGAAATGCTGCAACTGAAAGTTACCGGCGACAAACTGGTCAAGCTGCGTTGCGGCGTCGCCGACTTCGCCGTGAAGAAAGGCGTCATGCAGGCCAATGCGCTGGTTTTCGATACCGAAGTCACTACCCTGTTCGGTACCGGCAGCATCGATCTGGGGCAAGAAAAGCTGGACCTGACGCTGCGACAGAAAACCAAGAACACCAGCCCGCTGGCCTTGCGCAGTCCGATCCACATAGGCGGCAGCTTCGCCCGCCCCGAGGTTGAAGTCGACATGGCGCAAATGACCGCACGCGCACTCGGAGCGATTGCGCTGGGCATGCTCAATCCCGTGCTGGCAATGCTCCCGTTGATCGACACCGGCCCAGGCAGCGACAGCGATTGCGCCCAACTGGTGCGCGATGCGCGGGCATTGCCGCGGTAAAAGGAAACTCGCCCTGTGTACGGTGGAGTACAGACGCTTGCCGAGATTTGCGTAATCCTTGCTGCAAGGTCATGGCGATGCATTACGGTGCCATAGGGTTCCAGAGGGGGGCATTCGGTTCCAAATGCCGCCGATTTTTGACGGTCGTTTTCTCGGCATGAACGAGTGCTTGGCAACACATTGAACAGATTTTCCGCATGCGCCCAGCGATTGGACGCAAAGTATCGGCGTGGATCTGGCCGCAGCCGAAAACCTGACGCTAACCGAAGATCACTGGCAAGTGGTTCGGGCGTTGCAGTACTTTTATGCGCACCAGGAAGATTCCGTCATCATCATGCGCGAACTGCATGATGCGCTGGATGAGGAATTTCATCAGAAAGGCGGTCTCCGTTATCTCTACACGCTGTTTCCCAACGGCCCGGTGGCGCAAGGCTGTCTGCTGGCCGGCCTGACTCCGCCCTCCGGCGCGCAGGATCGGGGCATCGGCAGCGCGATGTAATCGCCCGTCCCGCGTCGCATTCGGCGGAAGGCGCGATAAAGCCGCTTTTCCGCCCTACTTCTGCCGTCCCCGTAGGTCGGAAAAGTGGTGTTGCCACCCAAGTTGGTCATAAACAAATTGATGGATGGTGTGATTGTTTTGGTGGGAAATAAGTAGAAGCATAAAACCGATTTCGGTCGTCATTCCCGCGAGGGCTGGAATCCAGTGCGCGCGGAAAATCCGGCTGCTTCTTGCCGGTGCCTTCCGCCATCCCCCGCAGCATTCGGCGGAAGGCGCGATAAAGCCGCTTTTCCGCCCTACTTGCTACTTGCGTTGTCGCGCCGCCCCGGCGCAGAACTCCGCCAGTTGTTGCAATACCTTCTGTACCGCGCGATTGGCGGCGATGACGCCGCCGTAGGGGTCTTCGCTGGGGCTGGATTCGGTGGCGTCGAACTCGCGCCAGGCCAGCACTCGGCGCGTCGAGTTGTCCACCAGGTAGGCGCGCAGCGTGAAACGCACGCGGCTGGGTTGGCCAAGGGGTTGCCCACCGAACTCATGCTGCAAACGGACGATCTCGCTATCCAGCCGTAAATCGCCCGCTGCCGCACTTGGCGTCAGCACTACTGCGCGATAGGCGCCGCTGCGTTCTATTGCGCTGACGATGAGCGGCGCCAGCATGCGCGCTGGCGTATCGACCCATTCGCTATGCGCAAAATATTCAAGTTGGTGGTTGGTGCGCACATAAAGAATGCGTTGGCTGTCGAAACCAGAGGCGGCATGCGGCGGATTGACGATCAGCGTCAGCGCAGTGGGGGGCAAGGTCGGTGGCAAGGTCTGCGGCAAGGTCGCATCGCTTCGGGCTTCGAGATTTCCGCTGTCGAGCGAATAGTAGGCAGGCTGTGCCGCCGCTTTCGGCCGTAATGCGCTGCAACCGGCGGACAACGCCAGGATCAGGCTGGCAGCGACAAGCCGGTTTATGCGTTTCATCGAATTCATGGTTTTTGCACTCCTCTGGACGTTTCGCCCGGCCCTTCGGGCGCCGGTCTGCGGCCGAACAGCAGGCTGGAGGGATTGCGCTCGGTTTGTTCGCTGAGCCGCCGCAAAGAGGTGGCAAGCACGCTGAGTTCGCCCAGCAGGCGCTCGAGTTCAGGCATCGTTTCCGCCGTGAAGCGTTTCACGTCGGCGCCGATCGAATTGACCGTCTTGCCGGCCAGCGCAACTTCGTTGCCCATTTTTTCCACGGCGGCGGCGCTGCTTTCGATGCGTTTGATCACCGGGTCGAGCTGGGCCGAGGCGTGCGCGGTGTTTTTCAGGGTGCGCGCGGCGTCGGTCAGACCAGCGTCGAGCGCCTCTTTGCGCAGGGCGATGGTGTGCGCCACGCTGGCGATGTCGGCCAGTGCGTGTTTGAACGCGGCCTGGTTTTCGTCGCTGAGGATGGCGTTGATGTTGTTCGAGGTGCTATCCAGCTTGCCCAACACGCTGGTCAGCACATTTTCCAGGCGTGCGCCGAGCGAGGGTTGGGTACGGATCACCGGGTATTTGTTGCCGGCGATGATGCGCAGCGGCGGTGAATTACGCGCGCCGCCGCTGAGTTCGACATAAGTGATGCCGGTCAGGCCCTGGGTTTTCAGTATCGCTACCGTGTCGGTTTTGATCGGCGTGCCGCGCTCGATGGCAAACCGCAGAATCACGCGTTCCGGGTTCTCCGGATCAAGCCGGATGACCTCGACCTTGCCAACATCGACGCCGTTGTATTTGACCGGCGCATTCAGGTTGAGGCCGGCGACTGACTCGTTTTCCACCGCCAGATAAGGGTCATATTTCTTCTGCATCATGCCGCCCGCAGCCAGCCAGAGCACGCCGGCGACCAGCACCGCGCCAAGGAGCAGGACGAATGCGCCGACGAAGGCGTAGTTCACTTTGGTTTCCATGCTTGTCCCCCAGATTGTGTTTGTGCCTGTTCCTGGGCGTTGCGTCCGCGTGGACCCTCGAAGAATTTGCGGATTGCCGGGTTGTCCATCGCCGCCAGTTCGGCCATCGAGCCGACGCCTTGCACCTTGCCGTCCGCCAGCACCGCGACGCGGTCGGCCGTCTGCCATAACAGGTCGAGATCGTGGCTGATCATGACCAGGGTGATGCCGAACTGGTCGCGCAGTTTGCGTACCAGTTGATCAACTTCGCCGGCGCTTTCCGGGTCCAGCCCGGCGGTGGGTTCGTCGAGAAACAGCAGTTCCGGGTCGAGCGCCAGGGCGCGTGCAAGCGAGGCGCGCTTCAGCATGCCGCCGCTGAGTTCGGCCGGATATTGCGCGCCGACTTCCGGCGCAAGACCGGCCATGGCCAGCTTGGCGGCCGCAATTTCATCGATTTCGCGATCATCCTGCGCGGTATGTTCGCGCAGCGGCAGGCCGATGTTTTCCGTCACCGTCAATGCGCCGAACAGGCCGCCGTGCTGGAACATCACGCCCCAGCGCAGGCGCAGCGCCAAGGCGTCGGCATCACTGATGTTGGCCAGATCGACGCCCAGCACGCGGATCGAACCCGAGTCCGGTTTCTGTAGCAGGATCATTTCGCGCAGCAGCGTCGATTTGCCCGAGCCGCTGCCGCCGATCAAGGCGAAGATTTCGGCGCGACGCACGGCCAGATCGATGCCGTCATGCACGACATGCGCGCCGAAGCGGGTCGATACCTGGCGCAGTTCGATGACGTTTTCAGGGGCCATGTCAAAGATCCAGCGCGCTGAACGCAATGGAGAACAACGCGTCGGCGACGATCACCAGAAAGATGGCCTGCACCACGCTGCGCGTGGTCTGGCGACCGACGCTATCAGCACCACCTTTGGCGCGGAAGCCCTGGAAACAGCCGACTACGGCGATGATGCCGGCGAACACCGGCGCTTTGCAGATGCCGATCAGATAGGCGGTGACGCTGACCGCCTTGGTGAAGCGATCAAGAAACTCGGGGAAACCCACGTCCAGTTGCGCGCGCGCCATGACCATGCCGCCGAACACGCCCAGCACATCGGCGAACACGGTCAGCAACGGCATCACCAGCAACAGCGCGAGGATTTTCGGCAGCACCAGCATCTCCAGTGGCGCGATGCCCAAGGTGCGCATGGCATCAATCTCTTCACTGACCGACATCGCGCCGATCTGCGCGGCATAGGCCGAACCGGAACGGCCGGCGATGATGATGGCGGTGATCAG
>JAIFKV010000022.1 GCA_020049415.1 Betaproteobacteria bacterium | reverse complement strand
GATTTCCTTGACAGTGCCACCGAACGGAGCAGGAATATCCATCGCCGCCTTGTCGGATTCCACTGTCATCATCGAGGTGTCGGAAGCGATGCTGTCGCCTACGTTGACGAATATTTCGATGACTTCGACGCTCTTGAAATTGCCGATGTCAGGGACGAGAACTTGTTTGATGCTCATGTTTTCGTCTCCTTAAACATTGACCGGATTCGGTCGTTCGGTATCGATGCCATATTTCCGGATCGCTTCGGCGGCCTTGCTTGCCGGCAGCACGCCGTCGTCCGCCAGCGCCTTGAGGGTGGCCAGCACGACGTAATGGCGATCGATCTCGAAAAAGCGACGCAGCGCCTCGCGCGAGTCGGAGCGGCCGAAACCGTCGGTGCCGAGGGTGACGAATCGGCGATGGATATACGGGCGAATCTGGTCGGGGAAGGCGCGCATGTAGTCGGTCGAGGCGATGATCGGGCCGGCGGTGGGGTCCAGACACTGTTCGACATAGCTGAGTTTCTGCTCGGCTTCCGGGTGCAACAGGTTCCAGCGATGCACATCCTGCGCCTCGCGCCGAAGTTCGTTGAAGCTGGTCGCGCTCCAGACATCGGCCGCCACGCCCCAGTCGCTGGCCAGCAATTCCGCCGCCGCCATGACCTCACGCAGAATCGTGCCGGAACCCAGCAATTGCACGCGCGGTTGCGCGCCGGCCGGCGCTTCGCTGAGGCGATACAGACCCTTGATGATGCCGGCTTCAGCGCCCTTGGGCAGGCCGGGATGACTGTAGTTTTCGTTCATCACCGTCAGGTAATAGAAGACGTCGTCTTCGTCCTGGAACATCCGGCGCATGCCGTCTTGCAGAATCACTGCCAGTTCGTAATGGAAGGTGGGGTCGTAGGACACGCAGTTGGGAATCAGCGCGGCTTGCAGATGGCTGTGACCGTCCTCGTGTTGCAGACCTTCGCCGTTCAGGGTGGTGCGGCCAGCGGTGCCGCCGAGCAGGAAGCCGCGCGCGCGCGCATCACCCGCTGCCCAGGCGAGGTCGCCGATGCGCTGGAAACCGAACATGGAATAGAAGATATAGAACGGAATCATCTCGACGCCGCTGGTGCTGTACGAGGTGGCGGCAGCCAGCCAGGAGGAGAACGCGCCGGCTTCGTTGATGCCTTCCTCCAAAATTTGGCCGCCCTTGTCTTCGCGGTAATACATCACCTGGTCGGAGTCGACTGGTTCGTATAGCTGGCCGGTCGATGAGTAAATGCCAACCTGGCGGAACAGCCCCTCCATGCCGAAAGTGCGCGCTTCATCAGGAATGATCGGCACGATGCGGCGGCCCAGATTTTTGTCGCGCAACAGCACGGTGAGCATCCGCACGAAGGCCATGGTGGTGGAGATTTCGCGTTCGCCGGTAGGCTCCAGCATGGCCTGGAATGCCGACAGTTGCGGCGGTTCCAGTTCCGGCGATTTGCGCAGGCGTGTCGGCACGTAGCCGCCCAGCGCGGCGCGGCGGGCATGCAGATATTTCATTTCCGCGCTGTCTTCGGCCGGGCGGTAGAACGGCAGGTGTTCCAGTTCGGCGTCGCTGACCGGGATGTTGAAACGATCGCGGAAGGCGCGCAGATCTTCCATCTCCATCTTCTTCTGCTGATGTGTCGGGTTTTGCGCTTCGCCAGAGGAGCCCATGCCGTAGCCTTTGACCGTCTTGGCCAGAATCACCGTCGGTTGGCCAGTGTGATTCACTGCCGCCGCGTAGGCAGCGTAAACCTTGTGCGGGTCATGTCCGCCGCGGTTGAGTCGCCAGATGTCGGTGTCGGACATGGATGCGACCATGTCTTTCAGTTCCGGATATTTGCCGAAGAACGCTTCACGCGTGTAAGCGCCGCCTTTGGCTTTGAAGTTCTGATATTCGCCATCGACGCACTCTTCCATGCGTTGCCGCAGGATGCCCTTGCTGTCCATCGCCAGCAGCGGATCCCAGTACGAACCCCAGATCACTTTCAGCACATTCCAGCCTGCGCCGCGGAAAGCCGCTTCCAGTTCCTGGATGATCTTGCCGTTGCCGCGCACCGGGCCATCCAGGCGTTGCAGATTGCAGTTGACGACGAAGATCAGGTTGTCGAGCTTTTCGCGCGCCGCCAGGGTAATTGCACCCAATGATTCCGGTTCGTCGGTCTCGCCGTCGCCCAGAAAGGCCCAGACATGGCGGCCGGAAGTGTCGGCCAGGCCGCGGTCGTGCATGTACTTGAGGAAGCGCGCCTGGTAGATGGCGGTGATCGGGCCGAGGCCCATCGAAACCGTCGGGAACTGCCAGAAGTCCGGCATCAACCACGGGTGCGGGTAAGACGGAATGCCTTCGCCGCCCGATTCCTGACGGAAGTTGGAAATCTGTTCTTCACTGATGCGGCCTTCGAGGAAGGCGCGAGCGTAAATGCCGGGTGCGGAGTGGCCCTGGAAATAGATCAGATCGCCGCCATGTTCGGGCGTCTGAGCGCGGAAGAAATGGTTGAAACCGACGTCATACAAGGTGGCGGAAGATTGGAAGCTGGCGATATGGCCGCCGACTCCGGGGGCTTTTTCGTTGGCGCGCATGACGCAAGCCACCGCGTTCCAGCGGATCAGATTCTTGATTCGGCGCTCCATCGCGGTGTCGCCCGGATGCTTCGTCTGCAGGTGAACCGGAATAGTGTTTACATACGCCGTGGTGGCGTTGTAGGGCAGGTAAGCGCCGGAGCGGCGCGCCTTGTCGATCAGTTTTTCGAGCAGGTAATGGGCGCGTTCAACGCCTTCTTCTTCGATTACGGCAGCAAGGGCTTCAAGCCACTCGCGGGTTTCCTGAGGGTCGGCGTCAGGCAGGATATTCGGCATGAAAAGGGGTTCTCCGAAAAAAACCGGAGCGACTGGCAACTGGCGGTTGGCCCGTGTCGCGCTCCGGCTGTACGTAAGTGTTTTCGTGGACAATCACTCCGCAAAGGAGCGCCGACGCATCCGCCGGGCCATGAAGCTTGGCGGATTATCAAGTCAGCGTTAGCCAGGGTCAATTTTCCATGGCCCGATGAGTTTCTTGAATTTGAGGAATACAAATGAAACATGATTTTTCAAAAATCCCGGTGTTGGCGGGTTTGCTTCAACATCAACCTGTTCTGCGCCAGCGGAGCAAGAAGATGCGGCATCTGTTGATGCTCTTGCCGGCCGGCGCGGATTGGTTCGACGCGCCCGAGCACGCCGCTGTTGAAGCCGCGCTGAAACGGCGTGACAAGCCAGCGGACGAACTCGCCAAGCAGGCTTTGTCGCTCGAATTGCCGGGCGGCTGTCTGTCGGTCTGGCTGCGTCTGGATATCGATAAATCCGCTTTTGAATGGTATAGCCGCTTGCGTCAGGCATTGAAACCGTTGCTCGATGAGCAGCCGGCTGAAATCGACATCGCGGTGTTTGGCGACGCTGCCTTTCGCGCTCGCGCGGCGGCGGCGGCGGCTTATGTCGGCTGGATCAACGCCGCGCCGATGCCGAGCTGGAAAGGCGGCAAAACACCAGCGGCGCTGCAAAGGATGGTGCTGCATGGCGTTGCGAATTTAGCCCTGGAACGCGAACAAGCCCTGGCCGAGGGCAATACGCTGTGCCGAACATTGACAGTGCTGCCGCCGAATCTGCTGACGCCGGCGAGTTATCGCCAACACATCCGCGCGTTGGCAGGCGAGGCGGGCTGGAAAATCGAGGAATACGACATCAAGCGGTTGAAAAAGCTGAAAGCCGGCGCTTTTCTGGCCGTGGCGCGCGGCAGCGGTCATGAAGATGCGGCGATTGTGCGGCTGACTTATCGGGGCAAAAGCAAGTCTGACAAAACCGTTGCGTTGGTCGGCAAGGGGATCTGCTTCGATACCGGCGGCCACAACCTGAAACCGGCGCGCTACATGAACAACATGCACGACGACATGAATGGTTCAGCGGTGGCGCTGGGTATTCTGAGCGCTGTTTCGAAGTTGAAATTGCCGGTCAATCTGGATGTCTGGCTGGCCATTGCAGAGAACCATCTGTCGCCCCAGGCCTACACCCAGAATGAAGTGGTGACCGCGTTGAATGGCACCAGCATCGAAATCGTCCATACCGACGCCGAAGGTCGCATGGTGCTGGCCGATGCGTTGACGCTGGCGGCGCGCGAAAAGCCGACCGCGATCATCGATTTCGCCACTCTCACCGGCAGCATGGCGGTGGCGGTGGGCGAGCGCATGAGCGGCGTGATCGGCAATCGCGATGATCTGGTTGCCCGCGCGGTAGCGGCGGGCAATATCGTCGGCGAGCGGGTGGTGGCATTCCCGATGCCGGACGATTACGACGAGTCGCTCGATTCGACCGTCGCCGACGTCAAGCAATGCACGCTCGAAGGCGAAGCCGACCACATTCTGGCGGCGCGTTTTTTGCAACGCTTCGTTGCCGATACGCCTTGGCTGCATGTCGATCTTTCCGCCTGTCGCTGCAAAGGCGGGCTAGGCGCGGCGGGGACCGATATCAACGGATTCGGCGTGGCGCTCGGGTTGCAGGTGTTGGAATCGTTAGCGAAGTAATCGGCCCGCAGCCGATTACTTGGCTATCCTGTCGAGGTTCGCTAGCAACGTCGGCGGGAGTCGCAATAATCGTCAGCCAAGACGGCAAGTGAGGCGTTGTCATCGAAAATCGATGTCGATCCGCCGGCCAAAGCGCAAACCTTGCTGCGTATTGACGCCCGATAACGGCGTCGCCTGTGTTACTTTTCAGTTTGTGGATTCAGAGCGAGTTGCGGTATGTCTGGAAATTCTTTGGGTTTGGTGTTTTCGGTGACTTCATTTGGCGAGTCGCATGGGCCGGGTATTGGCTGCATCGTTGATGGCTGCCCGCCAGGCATGTTGCTTTGCGCGGCCGATATTCAACAGGATCTGGACCGCCGCAAACCCGGTACATCGCGCCATGTGACGCAGCGGCGAGAGTCGGATACGGTGGAAATTCTATCTGGCGTGTTCGATGGCAAAACGACCGGCACGCCGATTGCCTTGCTGATTCGCAACGAAGATCAGCGCAGCAAGGATTACGGCAACATCGCCGAAACCTTCCGTCCCGGCCATGCCGATTACACCTACAACCAGAAATACGGTTTCCGCGACTATCGTGGCGGCGGTCGTTCCTCGGCGCGCGAAACCGCCGTCCGGGTAGCGGCAGGCGCCATCGCGAAAAAGTGGTTGTTGGAAAAATACGGCACGCTGATTCGCGGTTATCTGGCCCAACTCGGCCCCATCGCGGTGCCGTTCAAGAATTGGGACGATGTCCACGCCAATCCCTTCTTTGCGCCCGATGTCGACGCTGTGGCCGGGCTGGAAGAGTACATGGACACGCTGCGCAAATCGGGTGACTCGGTCGGCGCGCGCATCAACGTGGTCGCCGAAAACGTGCCGATTGGCCTGGGCGAACCGGTATACGACCGTCTGGATGCCGATCTGGCGCATGCGCTGATGAGCATCAATGCAGTAAAAGGCGTCGAAATTGGCGATGGTTTCGCGGTCGTGGCGCAAAAAGGTACCGAACATCGCGACGAACTCTTACCCGAAGGCTTTGCCTCGAATCATGCCGGCGGAATTCTGGGCGGCATTACCACCGGTCAGGACATCACCGCATCCATTGCCATCAAACCCACTTCCAGCTTGCGTCTGCCGGGGCGTTCGATCAACGTCCGCGGCGAGCCGGTAGAAGTTGTTACCGAAGGGCGACACGACCCTTGCGTGGGTATTCGCGCCACACCCATCGCTGAAGCAATGCTGGCGATCGTGTTGATGGATCATGCGTTAAGGCAGCGCGCGCAGAACGCGGATGTGAAGTGCCCGACGCCGATCATCCCAGCCCATTTCGATTAACCGAATGCGAGCGGCAATCGATTGATTTCGTTCGTGTTTTTTTACCCCCGAGAAGGAGAGACCCATGCAAGTCGAACATCATGACCTCGCTCACGAATTCCCCGAGCATCTGGAGGCCATGCAGAACCTGAAAGCCAATAACCCCGAATTTGCCAAGAAATTCGACGAGTACCACGGCATTACCGATGAAGTTGAGCGCTTGGAACTGGCCGATATTCCGGTGAACGATATCTTGATCGAAGAGATGAAGATGCGCCGCGTAGTCCTGAAAGACGAGCTATATCACGCGCTGGTCGCCCACAAGGGCTGACCGGCGCCATGACTGGACAGGCCGCCGCGCTTCCTTATTGGCGCCTGTCCGGGTTTTACTTTTTCTACTTCGCCTTCGTCGGCGCAATGGCCCCGTTCTGGGGCCTGTATCTTCGTTCCCTCGAATTCAACGCCTTTCAAATCGGCGTCTTGATGTCGCTGCTACAGGTGATGCGCATCTTCGCCCCCAATATCTGGGGCCATATTGCGGATCAAACCGGCAAGCGCGTCGCCATCGTGCAGCTGGCCGCGCTGGTTTGCATGGTCGCCTTCGTCGGCGTGTTCTGGGCTACATCGTTCTGGCCGCTGTTCGCGGTCATGAGTTTGATCAGCTTCTTCTGGAGCGCCTCATTGCCGTTGGTGGAGGCCACCACGCTGTCGCATCTGGGCAAAAATACCGATCGCTATGGTCGAATTCGATTGTGGGGTTCGGTCGGCTTCATTCTGGTCGTGGTCGGGCTGGGCGCGGCGCTGGATCACGCCTCGATCAAGCTGGTGCCGTGGGTCGTGCTGGGTCTGCTGGTTGGCATCGTGCTGACTTCACGCATCATTCCCGAGGCCGAAGTCGCGCGTCAGGAAGTTGTCCATATACCCATGCGCGATGTGCTGCGGCGGCCGGAAGTGCTGGCGCTGTTTGGCGCGGCGTTATTGATGGCGGCCGCGCACGGGCCGTATTACACCTTCTTCACCATTCATCTGGTCGAAACCGGATACAGCAAATCCTTCGCCGGCTGGCTCTGGGCCTTGGGCGTGGTGTGCGAAATCGGTGTGTTTTTGTTGATGCCGAAAGTCTTCGCTCGCGTCCGCGCCGAGACTGTCTTGCTGTTCACTTTGATCATCGCCGCCATCCGCTTTGTTCTGATTGGCTGGCAAGCGGATAACTTGCCGGTGCTGCTGTTCGCCCAATTGATGCACGCCTTCACCTTCGGCGCCTACCACGCCGCCGCACTGTCTTTGGTACACCGCTATTTCACCGGCAAAAACCAGGCACGTGGTCAAGCCTATTACAACAGCATCGCATTCGGCGTAGGCGGCACCATCGGCAGCCTGTATTCCGGCGCAGCGTGGGACAGCCTCGGCCCCGCAACCACCTTCAGCATCGGCGCAGCCTTCGCTCTGCTCGCGGCGGGGGTGTTCGTTAGGCGGGGAAAAGTCAGCGCCTGAACCGGCGCAGTTGGCCTCTTTAACCCGGCCTACCACTCCCTTACGTCCAGCCAGCAACATACACACCTACAATCCGCGTCTTGTCTGCCCGACGCTTTTGCCCGGCAAAATTGCCATTAGAATATGTTAATAAATAAAGATAACAAATAGGGCAAAATTGATACACTGATCGGCATGATGATTGATGACGACATTGAACAAATCCGCACCCGATTCGAGAAGCTCTCATGGACATTGGATGAACGAATGAGGCGGCTGTTTGCTGCCGCAGAGGCTTCTGCGATAGGTCGTGGCGGCGTTACAAAGGTTGCGCAGGCCACCGGAGTGTCGCGACGTGCGATTCATGCCGGATTAAATGATCTGTTGGCTAAAGAGAACCCCATTGCATGCCAGCCCAAACGGATACGCAAAGTGGGGGCTGGCAGAAAATCCGTGACTGAAACCGATGCTGAGCTGGTGACGGAGTTATTGAAGTTGGTCGAGCCAACGACACGGGGCGACCCGGAATCACCTCTGCGCTGGACTTGCAAAAGCCTGCGCACACTCGCTGGCGAGTTGACCGCGAACGGCCATCCGGTGAGTTATCCAAAAGTAGGCGATTTGCTGCGGGAGCTGGGTTACAGCTTGCAGGCAAACCGAAAAGTGCTGGAAGGAACGGATCATCCAGACCGAAATGCCCAATTCGAGTTCATTAGCGATCAGGCCAAGCAACGCATAGCGGCAGGCAATCCCGTCATTTCGGTTGACACGAAGAAGAAGGAACTCGTCGGCGCATACAAGAACAACGGCACGACCTGGCGTCCGGAGGGGGAGCCAGAGCCCGTCAAGGTGCATGACTTCATCGACAAGGAGCTTGGGCGCGCGAATCCTTATGGCGTCTATGATGTGGCCAGCAATACAGGCTGGGTCAGCGTAGGAACGGATCACGACACGGTCAGTTTCGCGGTCGAGACAATTCGCCGTTGGTGGAATTCAATGGGAAAACAGCGCTATCCAGCGGCATCGGAGTTGATGATCACCGCCGATGGCGGTGGCAGCAACGGTAGCCGGGTAAGACTTTGGAAATGGGAGTTACAACGATTGACCGACGAGATCAAGATTCCAATCCATATCTCCCACCTACCTCCAGGCACCAGCAAGTGGAATAAAATTGAGCACCGCTTGTTCTCGCACATCAGCATGAATTGGGGCGGACAACCCTTGATTAGCCACGAGGTAATCGTCAATCTCATTGCCGGGACGACCACTCGGAAGGGGCTGAAAGCCCATGCCGAACTGGACAATTCCTCATACCCGTCAGGAGTGAAAATTAGCGATGCAGAGTTTGAACAAATCCGTATTACCCGAAATGAATTTCATGGCGAATGGAACTACAGGATTGACCCGAATTTCATCTAGCATTGTTACGCATATTGATTAACGGATCCTTAGGCAAGGCTGAACGGCAGACCACGGTGGCGGAATTGAAACGCGGTGACCGGCCGATTAGTGCGATCTGCACGACGACGCTGGAAATGGGTATCGACATCGGCGCGATTCGTGGTTGTGGTGCAGATTGGCGCGCCGGATACGGTGTCCAGCCTTTGCCAACGCATTGGGCGCCGGACGATGGGCTGAGGAATCGGCGCGATTGTGGCAATTCTGCGTTGCCGAGGAGCCGCACACCACCATGGGCTGCGCGCTTGGGTTGCATGCCGGTTTCATTCAGGCGCTGGCGATCATTCGCCTGTATCTGGCCAAGTGGTACGAGCCGCAGCGTTCCGGCGCGCAGATTGTGGAAGGTAACAAGGTCAATTTGTTTCTCTGGCTCGGCGACGCGGTTCAGGATGCTCCGGATGCGTTGCTCATCAGCCATGGCCTGAAAGCCGAAAACCACGGCATCTGCATTGAAATCAGCCGCAGCAGCTTGCCTGTGCTCGCCGCCGTGCTTCGGACCATCGCTGCGGAGCCCTGCCCGCCAGCGGATCAGATATTGAATCGTCAGGCCATCGGTAACCCGGAAAAATGGGATTGGGTGCTGCCGGATCGCTTGTTCTACGCCAGTTTTGCCAGCAGCCGGCTGGATCTGGCGGGGGCGCATGCGTGATGTGTGGCATGGGTGAAATGGGCTGAGATGCTTGACGGCCCACATCAATAGCATTCAAGTAGATTCAGCGGATTGCGAATTTGACTGATCTTGATCTGGTCTTGCCATGCTGCTTTGCGGTAGCCTCATCTTTTGACGCCAGTTTGCGTGCAAGCAAACGGGCGTTGCGATTTCTTCTATCTGGCTTGACCCATGACTTCAATTTTTCTCTATGACACCACGCTGCGCGACGGTTCGCAGCGTGAAGATCTTTCGCTTTCGGTGGAGGACAAACTGACGATCGCGCATCGTTTGGCGGCATTCGGTATGCAATACATCGAATGCGGCTGGCCAGGTTCCAACCCGAAAGATGCTGATTTTTTCGCTCGCGCCAATCGGATGAAGTTGCCGGCGCGGCTGGCGGCGTTCGGGCGTACCCGACGGGCAAATTCACGCTGCGAGGATGACGGTAATTTGCACGCGTTGATTGAGGCTGGCACGCCGGCAGTGACGCTGGTGGGAAAAACCTGGGATTACCACGTCAGCCATGTGCTTTCGACGACGCTGGAAGAAAATCTGGCGATGATTCGTGACAGCATTGCCTGGATTAAAGGGCAGGGCAGGGAGGTGGTTTTTGATGCCGAGCATTTCTACGATGGCTTCGTTGCTAATCCGGACTATGCCCTGGCGACGTTGCATGCGGCGGCCGAGGCGGGCGCCGATTGGTTGGTGTTGTGCGAGACCAACGGTGGCAAGTTGCCGTGGGAGATGGAGGCGATAACGCGCGAAGTGGCGACACGCTTGCCGGCGGCGCGTTTGGGCGTGCATTGCCATAACGATACCGGTTGCGCGGTGGCCAATTCGCTGGCGGCGGTGCGCGCCGGGGCGACCATGGTGCAGGGCACCGTCAACGGTTATGGCGAACGCGTTGGCAATGCCGATCTGATTACCATCTTGCCGAATCTGCAGTTGAAGATGGGTTTTGCGGTGCTGCCGGACGAAAGCCTGCGCGAGCTCACCGGCTTGTCGCGTTTTGTCGCTGAGGTGGTCAATCTCAAACACGATGATCATCAGCCCTACACCGGTCATTCGGCGTTTGCGCACAAGGGTGGCATTCATGTTGCGGCGATTCTGAAGTCGCCCGATACCTATCAGCACATCGATCCGGAGCGCGTCGGCAACGAAATGCGCGCGGTGACTTCCGAGTTGTCCGGACGCGGCAACATCCAGTTGCAGGCGCGGCGGATGGGGCTGGATCTGGATAACGAGGCGGCGCAGCACGTATTGGCGCAGATCAAGCATCTGGAGCATGAGGGCTTTACCTTCGAGGCGGCCGAGGCCAGCGTCGAATTGATGTTCCATCGGCTGAATCCGGATTACCCGCGGCCGTTTGAATTGCTCGATTACTTCGTTATTACCGAGCGCCGGCATGGTCGCGGCCTGCTTTCCGAGGCGACGGTGAAGGTCAAGTTGGGTGAGGTGGTGAAGTTCACCGCCGCCGAGGGTAACGGCCCGGTCAACGCGCTGGCGAGTGCTTTGCAGGATGCGCTGGTTGAAACTTATCCGGTGCTGCGCTCGTTGCGCCTGGTCGATTACAAGGTGCGCATTCTGGCTGGCGCTGCCGGCACCGCAGCGAATACGCGGGTGTTGATCGACTTTCAAAGCGGCGGCGAAAGCTGGACCACGGTCGGCGCCAGCCCCAATATCATCGACGCGAGTTGGCGCGCTTTGGCCGACAGTATGGAATATGCGTTGGTTCGCCTGGGAAAAACCGGAAAATCCGCTGCTGCTTGACCTCTTCGGCATCGCATTGCGCCCCTGCTACGTGAAATAATTGCTCTCTTACTTAAGCCGCTCAAGACATGAATCCCCGTACTCTCTACGACAAACTCTGGGACGCCCACGTCGTCCATCAGGAAGCCAACGGCACCGCGTTGATTTATATCGACCGTCATCTGGTGCATGAAGTCACCAGCCCGCAAGCGTTCGAGGGCTTGAAGCTGTCTGGACGCAAGCTGTGGCGGGCGAAAACGGTGTTGGCGACGCCCGATCACAACGTGCCGACCTGTAACCGCGAAGCCGGCATCGTCGATGTGGTTTCGCGCACGCAGGTGGAAACACTGGACGCCAATTGCGCCGAGTACGGTCTTAACGAATTCCGCATGGACGACAGCCGCCAAGGCATCGTCCATGTCATCGGCCCGGAACAGGGCTTTACCTTGCCGGGCGCGACGCTGGTCTGCGGCGATTCTCATACCAGTACGCACGGCGCTTTCGCTGCGCTGGCGTTCGGCATCGGCACTTCTGAAGTCGAGCATGTGCTGGCGACGCAATGCCTCTGGCAGAAGAAGTCGCACACCATGCTGGTGAAAGTGGATGGCTATTTGCCGGCCGGGGTTACCGCCAAGGACATCGCGTTGGCAATCATCGGCAAGATCGGCACCGCTGGCGGCAATGGCTATGCGGTCGAGTTCGGCGGCTCCGCCATACGTGCGCTGTCGATGGAAGGCCGCATGACGCTGTGCAACATGGCCATTGAAGCCGGTGCGCGCGCCGGCATGGTGGCGGCGGATGAAAAAACCATCGCTTACGTTGAAGGTCGTCCGCAAGCGCCCAAGGGCGCGGCTTGGGAGCAAGCGGTGGCGTACTGGCGCACGCTGCATTCCGATGCGGGTGCGGCGTTCGACGCGTTGGTCGAACTCGATGCCGCCGCAATTCGGCCGCAGGTGACTTGGGGCACCTCGCCGGAAATGGTGTTGTCGGTGCAAGACAAAGTGCCGAACCCGGCCGATGCGCCGAATCCGGTCAAGAAGACCGATTGGGAGCGCGCGCTGGTCTACATGGGACTCACCGCCGGTACTCCGATCAATCAGATTTCCATCGACAAGGCGTTTATCGGCTCTTGCACCAATTCGCGCATTGAAGACCTGCGCGAAGCCGCTCATGTGGCGCGTTGGGCGATTGCGCACGGCCGTAAAGTTGCCGCCAATGTGAAGCTGGCGATGGTGGTGCCGGGCTCCGGACTGGTGAAGGCGCAGGCCGAAGCGGAAGGTCTCGACAAGGACTTTGTCGCGGCGGGTTTTGAATGGCGCGATCCGGGATGTTCGATGTGTCTGGCGATGAACGCCGATCGTCTGGAGCCTGGCGAGCGCTGCGCTTCGACCTCGAATCGCAATTTCGAGGGCCGTCAGGGCCAGGGCGGACGCACGCATCTGGTGTCGCCGGCGATGGCGGCGGCGGCGGCGGTATTTGGGCATTTTGTGGATATTCGTGAGGTGATGAAATGACAACCCCGCAAAAGTGGATTCTGTTCGGTGTGATCAAGTTGGCGTTGCTGGTGGTGGCGGTCGGCGTGGTGTTCAGCATGTACGGTTGCAACACCGTGCAAGGTATCGGTCAAGACATTGAAAAGGCCGGTGAGGCCATCAAAAAGGTGGGCAGCTGATGAAACCGTTTACGCCTCTGCATGGCCTGGTCGCTCCGCTCGACCGCGCCAACGTCGATACCGACGCCATCATCCCCAAGCAATTTCTCAAGTCGATCAAGCGTTCCGGCTTTGGTCCCAATGCGTTCGACGAATGGCGTTATCTGGATCGCGGCGAGCCGGGCATGGATTGCACGAATCGCCCGATCAACCCGGATTTCGTGCTCAATCAGGCGCGATATCAGGGCGCTTCCGTGTTGCTGACACGGGAAAACTTCGGCTGCGGTTCCAGTCGTGAACACGCGCCGTGGGCGCTGGAAGATTACGGTTTCCGCGCCATCATCGCGTCTTCGTTTGCCGACATCTTTTTCAACAACTGCTTCAAGAATGGCGTGCTGCCGATCGTGCTGGCAGCGGATGTGGTTGACCGCTTGTTCCAGGAAACCTTGGCCACTGAAGGTTATTGCCTGAATGTTGATCTCGCCGCGCAGACTGTGACCACGCCGTCTGGCGAGGTGATCGCTTTTGAAGTCGATGGCGAGCGCAAACATCGCTTGTTGAATGGCCTCGACGACATTGCCCTGACGCTGCAATTTACCGATCAGATCAAGGCTTATGAAGAAAGGCGGCGGGTCGAGGCGGCTTGGTTGTTTGCCTGAGGAGGCGCATATGCAATGGTCTGAAGTCATCGCCGATCCCTCTTTACAGGATTTGCCGTACAAAATCGAACTCAACAAATGGGGCATCATCGAGATGAGTCCGGCATCGAATTGGCATGCGCTAACGCAGGGCGATCTGGTTGTTCTGTTGCGGAGTTTTTTTCAGTTCGGCCGAGTATTTGTGGAATGTTCAGTGCAAACCACTGATGGTGTGCGCGTGCCCGATGTCGCATGGTGTTCTGATGAGTTTCTGCAAACCTATGGCGAGCAGACGCCATTCCCGAAAGCGCCTGAACTCTGCATCGAAGTCGTGTCTCCCTCCAATAGCCGTCCCGAGATGGAACGCAAGATCGGACTATTCCTTGGCGCTGGCGCTTGCGAAGTCTGGTTGGTTTCCCGCGATGGTTTTGAATTCTTTGGGCCGGATGGTCGGCTTGAGCGCTCCAGTTTTGGTATTGACCCACATCTTTAATCAAAGGAAAAAAAGTGAAACTCGCGGTTCTGCCGGGTGACGGCATAGGCAAGGAGATCGTCGCGCAGGCGGTCAAGGTTCTCGAGGTGCTCAAGCGCGAGGGCGCGAAGATCGAGATGGAATACGGCAACATCGGCGGCGCGGGTTATGACGCGGAGGGCGATCCGCTGCCGGAAACGACGCTGAACTTGTCGAAAGCAGCCGATGCGGTGCTGCTCGGCGCGGTTGGTGGCCCGCAATACGACAAATTGGATCGTCCGCTGCGGCCGGAACGCGGCTTGTTGCGCATCCGCAAGGAATTGAATCTGTTTGCCAATCTGCGCCCGGCGCTGCTTTACCCGGAATTGGCGGGTGCTTCGTCGCTGAAGCCGGAAGTGGTGTCCGGCCTTGATATCATGATTGTGCGTGAACTCACTGGCGATGTGTACTTCGGCCAACCGCGCGGGATTGAAGTTCGCAATGGCGAACGTGTCGGTTTCAACACCATGATCTATTCCGAATCTGAAGTGCGCCGGGTGGCGCAGGTCGCTTTCGGCATCGCCATGAAGCGCGGCAAGAAATTGTGCTCGGTGGAAAAGGCCAACGTGCTGGAATGCTCCGAACTCTGGCGCGATGTGGTGGCCGAGGTGGCGAAGGACTATCCGGAAGTGGAACTGTCCACCCTGTATGTCGACAACGCGGCGATGCAGCTGGTGAAGAACCCGAAGCAATTCGACGTTATCGTCACCGGCAATATCTTCGGCGACATCCTGTCCGATCAGGCTTCGATGCTGTCCGGTTCAATCGGCATGCTGCCGTCCGCATCGTTGGACGAAAACAACAAGGGCATGTATGAGCCGATCCATGGTTCCGCGCCCGATATTGCCGGCAAGGACATTGCCAATCCGTTGGCGACGATTCTGTCGGTGGCGATGATGTATCGCTACACCTTTGCCGATATGGCGACTGCGGATCGCATCGAAAATGCGGTGAAGAAAGTCATCGCGCAGGGGTATCGTACCGGCGACATCTGGACTGAAGGCGGGCACAAGGTGTCGTGCTCGGCGATGGGCGATGCGGTGGTGGCGGCGCTTTAAGCTTACCTTGAGAATTCATCAATGCTCGCGCGTCCTCGCTGGTCCCTTGTCCGCACTGCAATGGCAAGTACGTTGACGGCGCTCCGGACATGGTGATGGAAGTGCTGTCCGCCTCTACCGCGAAGAAGGACCGCCGTACCAAATTACGCCTCTACCAGTCGGCGCGGGTACCGGAATATCTATGATCCTGGACCCCTATGGCAGAACAGTGGAGCGTTATTTGCTGGACGGCAACCCGTACATCCTGCCGCCGGAAATTCTGGGGGCTGAGGACGAAATCGAGTTGAAAGCGCTGCCCGGTGTTCAAATCACGCTGGCGGACTGGTTTCTGGAAGATTGAATTTCTGAATTTTGAATAAACAAGGATAGTGAACATGAAAAGAGTAGGTCTGGTCGGTTGGCGCGGCATGGTCGGTTCGGTTCTGATGGGGCGGATGAAAGAAGAGCGGGATTTCGATCTGATCGATCCGGTGTTCTTCACCACGTCCAATGTCGGCGGCAAAGGCCCCGATATTGGCAAGGAGGTGCCGGCGCTGAAGGACGCGATGTCGATCGATGAACTGAAGGCGATGGAGGTGATCATCTCGACGCAGGGTGGCGATTACACCAAGGAGGTTTATCCGAAGCTGCGCGCGGCCGGGTGGGCTGGTTACTGGATCGACGCCGCTTCGACGTTGCGCATGCAGGACGAGGCTATCATCGTGCTTGATCCGGTCAACAAGGATGTGATCAAGAACGGCATTTCCACCGGGGTGAAAACCTATGTTGGCGGCAATTGCACGGTGTCGTTGATGCTGATGGCGATAGGCGGCCTGTTCGATGCCGGCCTGATCGAGTGGATTACGCCGATGACCTATCAGGCCGCTTCCGGCGCCGGCGCGCGCAACATGCGCGAGTTGATTCAGCAAATGGGTGCGGTCAATGCCGAAGTCAAATCGCTGCTCGACGACCCCGCTTCCGCCATTCTGGAAATTGACAAGAAAGTCGCTGATTTCATTCGTTCCGACCGTTACCCGCTCGATGCCTGGCCGGTTCCGCTGGCCGGCAATCTGATTCCCTGGATCGATGTGCCGCTGGCTTCGGGGCAGTCCAAAGAGGAGTGGAAGGCACAGGTGGAAGCCAACAAGATTCTGGGTCGCTCCGACAATCAGGTGCCGATCGATGGCCTCTGTGTTCGCGTCGGCGCAATGCGCTGTCACTCGCAGGCGTTGACCATCAAGCTGACCAAAGATGTGCCGATGGACGAGATTCATGGCTTGATCGCCGCCCACAACGCCTGGGTGAAAGTGGTGCCGAACGATCGCGAAATCAGCATGCGCGAACTCACTCCCGCCGCCGTTACCGGCACCCTGACGGTGCCGGTTGGGCGTATGCGCAAATTGACCATGGGGCCGCAATATCTGACCGCCTTCACCGTCGGTGACCAGCTGCTTTGGGGCGCGGCCGAGCCGCTGCGCCGCATGTTGCGCATTCTTCTGGAAGGTTGAACGTTTTGCCATTTGAGCCTGCGGTATCTCAGTTTGATCTGGCGATTCTTGGTGCGGACGCGCCGCTGGCCGATGCGGTATTGGCCATTCTCGAAGAACGTGAAATTCCCGTCGGGCGCTTGTTCGCGCTGACTTTGGGCGAGGCCGAGGCCAGCGCGACTTTCCAAGGTATGTCCTGGCCGCATCAGGACGCGGCGGCATTTGATTACAGCCAGGCGCAGGCGTTGCTGGTGACCGGGCATGGCGCGGCGATTGCTCGCTTGGTCGAACGCGTCCGCGCCGAACGGCCAACGATGCCGATTCTGGATGCGAATGCGGTCGACTCGGCGATCGATCCCGCGCCGGCGATCATCGCTGCCCGCGTGCTCAAGCCGATTGAGGCGTTAGCGGGTTTGGTCTCCGCCGAAGCTTGGGTGACCCTGCCCGTTGCAATGGCAGGCAAAGAAGGTGTCGATGAACTGGTTGAACAAACGCGGGGCTTGTTCAATTTGGAAAGCCCGGACCCGATTGTTTTTCCGTTGCAGATTGCCTTCAACCTGATCCCGAAGATGCCGGAAAAAGGTGCGCCGGATTATGAAAACGTGTTGGCGCAAACAACCGCCAGACTGGCGAATGGCGCTTCGGTGGGATTTACCGCAACCACCGGTCCATTGTTTTTTGGCGCCGCCATGGCGTTGCATGTGCGTACTACGCAAATTTTGGATATCGAGTTGTTGCGGAATGCATTCCGGCATCAAGAGGGCATCACGCTGATGGAAGCTGATTTGCCAGCGGCAATGCCAACGCCGGCGACGGATGCGCAAGGTAGTCTGGATGTTTTTGTCGGCAGAATTCGCATCGATTCCAAGGTGTGTCGTCTATGGTTGGTATTCGATCCGATTGCGTTGGAGGCGTTTCAGATAGCCGCGCGAGTGGAAAATTGGATTGATAAGCCTGTAACTTCAATGCTAACGTAAGAATTCCTTCAGATACCGCTTCTAACCCCATGAGATATTTCACAAATTCGGGCGTCGAGGGGGTAGGTAAGGAGTTGCAAATGGGGGCTATCCAAAATGGTCTTGCAGACAGAGGATATAAGGCGGAGCGATGACTAAGACTAGAAAAATCAGTAGCTTACTATGGGCGTTGCTGTTCGCCTGGGGCTCGACAAACGCAGCTGGACTCGGCCGATTGACGGTCCAGTCGGCGCTGGGGCAGCCACTCAAAGCCGAAATCGAGTTGCTTTCGGTGACTAAAGATGACCTCGCCGACATCACTGCCAAGCTCGCTACCCCGGAGGCTTTTCGTCAGGCGCGTATCGATCGCCAGGAGTCGCTCGGCAACTTGCGATTCAGCGTCGACCAGCGCGCTAACGGCCAACCGATTATTCGCATCACATCCTCCGCTTCGGTAGCCGATCCTTTCCTGGACATGTTGATCGAACTCAATTGGAGTTCCGGTCGCTTGATCCGCGAGTACACGATTCTGCTTGACCCGCCAACTGCGGCGAAATCTGCCGAGGCGGGACGGCCAGTCGTTGGCACGGAGCTTTCCTTGAATGGCGCGGCCAAGCCAGCGGTTACTGCCGCGCCGCCGGTTGAGTCGGCGGCAAAGGGAAAACCCGCCGTTTCTGCTGCGGCCGCCGCGACCCCCAAAGTCTATGGCCCGGTTCGTTCCGGCGAGACGCTGCGCGGTATCGCCAGCAAGCTGAAACAGAATGAGGTCAGCCTTGAACAAATGATGGTTGGCTTGTATCAGGCCAACAAGGATGCTTTCCAGAGCAAGAACATGAACCGCCTCAATCGCGGCGCTGTTCTGAATGTGCCTGAAGCCGGCGCGGCACTTGCCAACACGCAAGCTGAGGCAATCCGCACCTTGCGTGGACATACGGCTGAATGGCATGCCTATCGACGCCAACTAGCCGAGATGGCAGGCGAAGCCGATACACCCACGGTGGATGAAAGAGCCGCTGGCAAGATCGTGCCGAAGAGCGATGCCGCACCCGCTGCGTCTGCGCCGGCAAAAGATGTTCTCAAACTTTCCAAAGGTGAACCTGGTGGCGTAGGTAAGCCAGACGCAAAAACAAAAGAAAGAATGCAGGCGATGGAGGAGGAGTTGGCGGCGAAAGGTCGCGCCCTCCTGGATGCGCAGGATCGAGTCAGTCAACTCGAACGCACGGTGCGCGATATGCAGAAGCTGCTGGAGATGAAATCTCAGGAAGCGGCTAAAGCGCCACCGCCGGCTCCCGCTGTGGTTGCGCCACCGCCCGAGCCCGAAGTTGAAGCGCCGCCTCCCGCCGCCGAACCCGCGCCGGTCCCGGCGACCGTCGAGCCAGCAAAACCAGCGCCGGTCATTGCGCCTCTGCCCAGTGTCGAGTCCAGTTCGAGTTGGATTTCCACCTTCATCAGCAACCCGATTTATATTGGCGGCGTCCTCGCCGCAGTCCTGTTATCGGCGTTGCTGTGGATGATGATGGTCGGAAGTCGGCGTCGCCATGGCTTGAACAAATTCGAAGACAGCATCATGACCGGCGGTGAGTTCAAGAATAATGCCGTGTTCAATGCCTCGCCGGGTAATGTCGCCGCTGGCGCCAGCACCGAGGGCAGCATGCTGTTGACCGACTTCAGCCGGTTGGGCATGGGCGCTATTGATAGTCATGAAGTTGATCCTATTGCCGAGGCCGAGGTTTACATGGCCTACGGACGGGATGCGCAAGCCGAGGAAATCTTGCGCGAGGCACTGGGTAAAGATCCTTCTCGGCATGAAATCGCGCTCAAATTGCTTGAACTTTATGCTTCACGCAAGGATACCAACGGCTTCGAAACCGCTGCCAGCGAGTTGTATGCCGGTCTCGGCGGACAAGATACCCCGGTCTGGCAGCGTGCGGCAGAAATGGGACGCACGATTGATCCGGATAATCCGCTCTACCGAGTTGCAACCCAGCATTCCGCCGCGATTGCAACACCGGCTGCGGCCCCTGCTGCGGCTGCGGCGGCAATTGCCGCAACCGCCGCAACCACAGTGGTTTTTGCGCAAGCACCCCCCGCCGCCGCCAAGGCTGATGAATTTGATCAATTGGAGAGCAGCGATGATTGGGGCGAGGCGGCAATAGCAGATGACAACGCGCTGGAGTTTTCTTCCAGCCTTGGGAAAGACTTCGTTGCAAAACCGGCCCCCATAACCGCTCCCGCGCCGGTCGATGAAAATTTGATGGAATTCGAAAGCGCGTTTGCGGAACCGACGCCAGAGCCCTCCGAGCCCGAGCCGACTTTCGACTTGCCAGAGCCGGAATCAATTATTTCCGCGCCTGCGCCAGATGCCACCGACCTGGATCTGAATCCAATCGATGATTTTGATCTGGCCCCGGAATTGCCCGCCGCAGTTGAGGCAACTGAGGCTCACTTGGCCAAAGAGGCTGAACAGGCGGAACAGGCTGAAATCGGCTTGCCTGAAATAGCGGAAGATTTCAGTCTCGATTTGGCGCCCGAGGTCGATTTTGATACGTTGGCCCCTGTGGCGGAGGAGAGTATCGAAGCTTCGCCGGTGGAAATGCTCTCTGGCCTGGAAGGCACTGAAGAACTGGAAGCGGCGGAAGTTGGTGCGGAAGCGCTGCCGGAGCTTGATTTTTCCGGCATAGACCTTGACCTCGATGTCGATCACCTGGCTGAACTCGAAACCACTGCAGAGCACGCCGAAGTAGAAGATCTGGTTGCCGCGCCAGTCGCTGATTTCGATACGCTGGAGGAACTTGAAGAGTTTGCAGATTTCCAGCCAGAAGAGGAAATCCAGCCTGCGTCGGTGGCAGAACCTGAACCTGCGGCAGAACCCGAGCCTGAGGAAGTCATTTCCAGTCCCGCCGAAGCCGAGGCGGAAGAGGGGGGTATTGATCCGGAACTGCATGAAGAGGTCAATACCAAGCTCGATCTGGCGCGCGCTTATCTGGAAATGGGTGATCGCGAAGGCGCTCGCGAGATTTTGCAGGAGGTATTGGGTGAGGGGGATACGCAACAGAAGGCTGAAGCGGACCAACTGATGGCGGAAGCATCTTGATTCGCCACGGCGCTGACCTTTCCTTGTGCTTCAGCAAGTAACGCCCCGGATTATCAAGCCGCCAAAAACGGCATCGACTCCGCTGGACGCGCAACAACCATGCCGGAATCGTAATCTCGCTTTTGCGTTTACGATTCCGCCGCACCCGGCGAGCCGGATTCTGATTTACCTTTTGGCTGCACTGGCAATTCCGGGGTTGCCTTTTTTTATGCTGCCGATTCTTCTATTGATCGCGATAGGTGCATTAGTCGGGCAACGACGATCACCATTGCGTCTGATTTCTCGTACACGCTGGCTTCTGCTGATACTGTTTTTCGGTTATGCCTATGGCTTTCCGGGCGAGTCTGTCTGGCCGCCGCTGGGCAATCTGGCGCCATCATGGGAGGGCGCGCAGCACGGCGCTGAACAAGCCGCTCGCTTGATCGTGTTGCTGCTCTGGCTGGATGTGCTGGTTTTGTGCTTGCCGGCCGAGCAACTGCTGAGTGGTTTGTATCAATTGATTCGACCGTTTTCAGGGTTGGGTATCGACCCGGCCCGTGTCGCGTTACGTTTGGGACTGACTTTGCGCGCTATCGAATCCATGGAACGCGGCCAGGGCAACCTCAAACGCCTGATGAAACTTGATTTTCAGGTTGCGCTGCCGGAGCGGGTGGAAATTACGCTTTGTCGCTTGCATTGGATCGATGTTGTTGTTCCCGGCCTTCTTTTCGCTGCATTGCTCAGCCAATGGCTGAACCTGATTTGAGCGACTCCATGACGATGGGCTCAGCGGCACTTACCCATTCGCGGCGAGTTGCATTGGGCATTGAATACGATGGTCGCGACTTCTGTGGCTGGCAGACGCAGCCGAGTGGTTGTTCGCTACAGAATCATCTGGAGCGGGCTTTGGCCGAAGTTCATGGCGCGCCGCTGCAAACCGTCACGGCGGGTCGCACCGATGCGGGCGTGCATGCGGTGGCTCAAGTAGTGCATTTCGATATGCTGAATTTGCGGCCTGAGCATGCCTGGGTTTTTGGCACCAATTCACGTCTGCCCGCAGGCATGGCGGTGCTTTGGGCGAAGACCATGCCAACCGACTTTCATGCCCGTTTTAGTGCGGTTGAACGCACCTACCGCTATGTCTTGTTGAATCAGCCGGTACGTCCGGCTTTGCTGGCCGGACGCGTCGGCTGGATACACGGTGAACTGGATGTGGCGTTGATGTGTCAGGCCGCGCGTTGGTTTGTCGGCGAGCAAGATTTTTCCGCTTTCCGTGCGGCGGAATGCCAGGCGCGGACGCCCATCCGCGACTTGCGCGCGGCGCGGGTCTGGCGGCAAGGAACCTGCGTGCAATTCGAGTTTCGCGCCAATGCCTTCTTGCACCATCAGGTGCGCAATATGGTTGGCGCGCTGGTCTGGGTCGGATTGCGCCGCCGATCGCCAGAATGGATCGGCGAAGTCTTGCTGACCCGTGACCGCAAGCGCGCCGCCGCGACTTTCTCGGCGGATGGTCTGTATCTGGCCGATGTTCGTTACGATGCCCGCTTTGAAGTGCCGCCCCTGTTGGGTCTGGGGCCGCTCGGTTTGTTTCCTCAACCACCAGAAGATCAATCCTGAATGACTCGTGTAAAAATCTGTGGCATCACTTGTCCGCAAGATGGCCTGCTCGCGGCGCAAGCGGGCGCCGATGCCATCGGCCTGGTTTTTTATGGCAAAAGTCCGCGTAACGTCGGGCAGGAACAAGCCGCGAGCATTGTTCGCGCGTTGCCGCCTTTTGTGACTACGGTGGCCTTGTTTGTCAATCCACAGCCCGAGCACGTGAATGCCGTGTTAAGTCAGGTGCGGCCCGATGTGCTGCAGTTTCACGGTGAAGAGCCGCCCGAGTTTTGCCGCAGTTTTGGGGTGCCCTACCTGAAAGCGCTGCGCGTCCGTCCGGAAACCGATTTGCTACAATCCGCCGCCTTGTATGTGGATGCGCAAGGTTTGTTGCTGGATGCCTGGAGCGAAACGGCGCACGGAGGTACTGGAGAGCGATTCGACTGGAACCTGATTCCGAACGATTTGCCCAAGCCGTTTGTGTTGGCCGGTGGATTGAAACCGGACAATGTTCGTCTTGCCGTTGAAACAGTCCGGCCCTGGGCGGTGGATGTTTCCAGCGGTGTTGAGGCCTCGAAAGGTATCAAGGATGCGGCGCTGATCGCCGCTTTCATGAAGGAAGTGAAAAATGCAGTTTGACCAACATGCTTTACCCGATGCAACCGGCCACTTCGGTCCTTACGGTGGCGTCTTCGTTGCCGAGACGTTGATGGCCGCGCTCGATGAACTGAAATACGAGTACGAAGCCGCCCGCAACGACCCCGATTTTCTGGCTGAATTCCATCACGAACTGCGCCACTACGTCGGCCGCCCGAGCCCGATTTATCACGCCAAGCGGTGGTCGGGAATATTGGGCGGCGCGCAGATTTACCTGAAGCGCGAAGACCTGAATCATACCGGCGCGCACAAGATCAACAACACCATCGGTCAGGCGTTGCTTGCCCGACGGATGGGCAAGAAACGCGTCATTGCCGAAACTGGCGCCGGCCAGCACGGTGTCGCCTCGGCCACCGTTGCCGCGCGCTACGGCATGGAATGCGTGGTCTACATGGGCGCGGAAGACATCAAACGCCAATCGCCCAACGTGTTCCGCATGAAACTGCTTGGCGCCACCGTAGTCGGCGTCGAATCCGGCTCGAAGACGCTGAAAGACGCACTCAACGAAGCCATGCGCGACTGGGTCACCAATGTCGAATCCACCTTCTACATTCTTGGCACCGCTGCCGGCCCGCACCCTTACCCAATGCTGGTGCGTGATTTTCAGTGCGTCATCGGCGATGAGTGCAAGGTGCAAATGGCCGAAATGCTCGGTCGCCAGCCGGATGCGGTGATCGCATGCGTCGGCGGCGGATCCAACGCCATCGGGATTTTCCATCCCTATATTCCGGTTGAAGGCGTCCGCCTGATCGGTGTCGAAGCGGGTGGTTTGGGCGTCAGCACCGGCCATCACGCCGCGCCGTTGTCCGCCGGTACCCCTGGCGTGCTGCATGGCTTCCGCTCTTATCTGATGCAGGATGCCAACGGCCAGATCATCGAAACCCACTCGGTTTCCGCCGGCCTCGATTACCCCGGAGTCGGTCCTGAACACAGTTATCTAAAGGACATCGGTCGTGCCGAATACGTGGCCATCAACGACGATGAGGCCTTGGCTGCATTTCATAACCTGTGCCGCTATGAAGGGATCATTCCCGCCCTGGAATCCAGCCACGCGCTGGCCCACGCCGCCAAGATCGCGCCGACGATGAGCAAAGACCAGATCCTGCTGGTGAACCTGTCCGGACGTGGCGACAAGGACATCAATACTGTCGCCCGCCTGTCGGGTATCGAGCTCTGACGGCGAATGCCTACCGCGTTACGAGATGGTCCCTACCGATTCTTCTTTTACGCCAGTGATTGCAGCGAACCGCCCCATATCCATGTCGAACGTGACGACAACATTGCCAAGTTCTGGTTATTGCCGATTCGTTTGGCAAGCAGCGGTGGATTCCCGCGCGCGGAAATTGCCCGGATGCAGCGTATGGTGATGGAACACCAATTTCAGTTGAAGGAGGCGTGGGATGCTTACTGTCAGCACGATTGAAATCGATGTGCCGTTGGCCGTGGATGTCGTGGTCAGCGAAGACACGCTCAGCGTCGATCTGCGCGATGGACGTAGCATCCTGGTGCCGCTTGCGTGGTATCCGCGACTGGCCAACAGTTCTTTGGCAGAACGTACCAATTGGCGACTGATTGGTCGGGGCGAAGGTATTCACTGGGAAGATCTGGATGAAGACATCAGTCTGTTAGGTTTGTTGGAAGGCCGACCATCCGGGGAAAGTCAGGCTTCATTTCAACGCTGGCTGGAGAGCCGGGGTTGAATAAAGAATGCCAATTCCTGATTTCCAATCTCTGATGTTGCCGCTGCTCAAATATTGTGCGGATAGTGTGGTGCATAGCAAGCGCGATGCGATGCCTGCATTGGCGAAACTGTTTCAACTGACTGACGCCGAACTGTCTGAACAGCTGCCAACGGGGCGGCAAGGAAAATTCGATAATCGGGTTGGTTGGGCAAAGTCATATTTGAAACAGGCGGCTCTGCTTGAGATAACTGGTCGAGGCGAATTCCGGATTACTGAACGCGGTCGTTCTGTCCTGGCTGAGAATCCGACTCGCATCGACATGAAATATCTTGAGCAATTTCCAGAATATCTGGCGTTCAAGTCGGTGAGCAAGGCTAAGGAGACGCCTCTATCAGAAGTTGGGCATGAATCGCCACAGAAAACGCCCGAGGAGCTGTTGGAAGCGGGATATCGGCAATTCCGTTCCTCGCTTGCAGCGGAATTGTTGGCGCAGGTCAAGGCGACTTCTCCTGCCTTTTTTGAGCAATTGGTGGTCGATTTGCTGCTTGGAATGGGCTACGGTGGTTCAGCCGAGGATGCGGGACAGGCGGTCGGGAAAAGTGGTGATGGCGGAATAGACGGCATCATCAAGGAAGATCGTCTTGGTTTGGATGTCATCTACATTCAAGCCAAGCGTTGGGAAAACGATGTGGGGCGACGTGAAATTCAGCAATTTGTTGGCGCGCTTGCCGGCCATAAAGCCAATAAGGGGGTATTTATCACCACCTCCAATTTCAACAAGAATGCGCGTGAATATGCGCAGCAACTTACTAACAAGGTTGTGCTCATCGATGGACCGATGTTGGTCGATTTGATGATCGATTTCGATCTGGGCGTTTCGATCAAGGATATCTACCGGATCAAGCGCATAGATTCAGATTATTTTCTGGAAGACTGACTCATGAGCCGAATCGGCGAAACCTTTACTCAACTCAAAGCCCAGGGCCGCAAGGCGCTGATTCCTTTTATTACCGCCGGCGATCCGGCACCTGCCAATACGGTTCCATTGATGCACGCACTGGTCGAAGGCGGTGCCGACATTCTGGAATTGGGGGTGCCGTTTTCCGACCCGATGGCGGATGGTCCGACGATTCAGCGCGCCAGTGAGCGGGCTTTGAAGCATGGCGTCGGTCTGCGCGATGTGCTCGGCATGGTGAGCGAATTCCGAAAAACCAATCCAAGCACGCCGGTGGTGTTGATGGGCTACGCCAATCCGATCGAGGCGATGACCTGGGATGGATTTTGCTCGGCGGCAGCGGTTGCCGGGGTTGATGGCGTGCTGACGGTCGATTACCCGCCTGAAGAATCCGGCGAATTTGCCGCCAAATGCGCCGCCGCCGGACTCGACAATATTTACCTGCTGGC
>JAIFKV010000221.1 GCA_020049415.1 Betaproteobacteria bacterium | reverse complement strand
TCTTTCACCTGGCCGGGAGCAAGCTTGACCATGGGCAATATCATGCCGGCGCTGTATTCATTTTCACCAATCTTTCTTGTATAGAACTCGCGCTGGCTGGCATCTGCGGGATCAATAGTCATCCAAGCCGAAACAAAGTGATGTTGAATCAACCCAATCCAGCCATCCTTGGCTTCTTTTACAAAGTCAGTTTTGCCCTTGGCGATATCTTCGAACGTTACTTTTTGAAATTTTGCCCCATCCGTATAAATTGCCGGGCCAGTGAAAGTGACCATCAGCGCTGATTCACCTTCTGGCGCTTGCCCATGCCGAAGCATTTGGTAATAAGGATAACCTTCCAATTCAGCGCCACTTTGATTGACAATCTTGGTATTAATGTCGATCACATAACTTCCACGCGTGAAAGTGTAGGTACGGATAACCTCGGCACCATTTACCTTCGCCTTAAGACTGACTTTGAGTTCTTTCTCACCATCCTTCAGGCGATATTCTCCGGGGACCAACTCAAATACGCTTTTATGAGTAGGTAAACTTCCACCTACAAAGCCCATTTGCGCAAAATAATTACGTCCCGATCTTTCTTCAAACAGCAAGAATGGTTGATCAACTGGCTCATTCTGACGGTAGCGTGTGAGCAGCAGTTTGCGCAAATCACCACCATTCGCATCAATTTCCGCCTCTAATACATCCGTGACAATTTTGGCTCGGGCACCACTTGCAATTTTATTGTCTTCGGCAATCGCAGTTTTAGATTCATTTTTTTTCCCAGGAACTGGGGGAAGTTCAGCACTTGCCTCTCTAGCTTGCCGAGTCTCTTTGCTTGCAACATGTTCAATGGCTGGTTGCGGATTGTTATATTCCTGCCAAGCATCCCATAACAACAGGCTTGAAAATGAAAAAACAATGAACGCGATAATGCGTTGAGTATCCATAATATCGGCGATTTCTAGTTATTGACAGGAGACAAGCCGTTAAGGCTTAGCGGGCTTGACAGGTTGAGTTGCACTCTTTAAGCGACTATCCACACTCGCTTTGCATTGTGTCAGACCAAGCTGTAAAGCATTGTGAAGATTGGCCTCATCAACTTTAGACTTGATTCGAGCAACCACATCGAGCCCCGCCAGAGCGGCTTGGTTCAACCGGAATGTCTCACGTATCAAACGCTTGACCCGATTCCGCCCTGCCGCTGTCGGGATAATTTTTTTGGGAACAATCAAGCCCAAGCGTGAGTAAATCAAACCGTTGGGAGCTGCCAAGATATCCAGACCAGACACGGATCGGACACATCTGAAACGAAAAACGGATGAAAATTCATCCGTTTTTCTCATTTTCTTAAGTTTACCAAATGTACTTGACCATCTTGGTGTGATGGATGGCAAACCCTGGTCTGACATCAAATATTGGACTCAGACGGCAAGGCGCTTACGCCCTTTGGCGCGGCGTGCATTGATGACAGCGCGTCCGCCGACGGTCTTCATGCGCGCACGAAAGCCATGGGTACGCTTGCGGCGGACTACGGAAGGTTGATATGTGCGTTTCATTGTGGGTGCCTCAAAGGGTAAGAGTCGACGTCAAAAAAGCAGCGAATTAGACTGCTAGCCCTCTGATTTGTCAAACTTTCCGGCTCTTTCGTGACCAGTGTTAGAATCTCGCGCCTTGTCGCCCACCGCTTGTTGCCACGCAGCTCATGCACGAATTCTGGAGCCATTGCATCGCCCATTTCGCGCGCACGTTGAACGCACAACAACTCAACACCTGGATAAAACCTTTGTCTGTCGAGGTCAGTCTGGAACATATCCAGGTTAGCGCGCCAAACAGATTTGTAGCTCAGTGGGTGCGTGAAAAATTTCTCCAGGACATCGAATTGCTCGCTCGCGACTATTTCGATGTTTCCCCCCCGATACTCTTGTTGGTCTCTGATGCGCGCGTTCAATCAGCCTCTGCTGAGCAAGAGGAACTGCGTGAAATCATCACTATGCCAACCAAGTCGGAGCAACTGGCACAGCCTGATGCCACATTGGATTCGACCATTTCGAAGCAAACTATAACGACATCAAACAACAAGTCGGAAAAACCCTCGCCTCTCGATGAAAGCCGTCTGAATCCACTGTTCAACTTTGATTCTTTCGTTCCAGGCAAAGCCAATGACTTGGCCCGCGCCGCAGCTTTGCAAGTTGCCGAGAACCCGGGAGCTGGATACAACCCACTTTTTGTCTATGGTGGAGTGGGTCTGGGAAAAACCCACTTGGTGCATGCAATCGGCAATCAAATCGTCAAACTGGACCCTAAAGCGCGCGTACGCTACATCCATGCAGACCGCTATGTTTCCGATGTCGTACGCGCGGTGCGCACCAATTCCTATGACGACTTCAAACGTCGTTACGACACGCTTGATCTGCTGCTTATCGACGATATCCAGTTTTTCTCTGGCAAAGAAGGTACTCAGCAGCAGTTCTTCTACACCTTCAATACCCTGATCGAAGAGCACAAACAAGTCATCATAACCAGTGATACCTTCCCCAAGAATATGGAAGGAATCGAAGAACGCTTGAAATCGCGCTTCAGTTGGGGCCTGACTGTCATGTTGGAGCCGCCAGAACTGGAAATGCGCGTTGCTATCCTGCTGGATAAAGCTCGCATCGATAAGGTCTTGCTTGACGAGGGCACCGCTTTTTTCATCGCTAAACAGGTGCGCTCGAACGTGCGAGAACTTGAAGGTGCTTTGAAGCGCGTCATTGCTTATGCCCGCTTCAACAAATTGCAGATTTCGATCGAACTGGCAAAGGAGGCATTGAAAGATCTGCTGGCGATTCAGAACAGGCAAATTTCGATCGAGAACATCCAGAAAACTGTTGCCGACTATTTCAAGATCAAAGTTGCCGACATGTACTCCAAGAAACGAACACGAATCATAGCCAGGCCGCGTCAGATGGCGATGTATCTTGCACGTGAGTTGACCAATCTATCGTACCCTGAAATCGGTCTGTCGTTCGGCGGCCGAGATCACACCACCGTACTGCACGCCTGCGCCAAGATAGAAGAATTGAAAGCCAGCGACCAGACGTTGCGCAAGGATTACAACTTGCTTATTCAGGTTCTGACCGGGTGATAACCATGTGAATCAAGTCTGAACAGTTTGTGGATAAAGCATGCAGAATGCATAGAAGCAAAACTTACCCACAAACTGACCTAACGCTACCCACAGCTTTACCTGACCATTTTTCCACAGCCTAAGCCAATGATTTTGATACACTTTGTTGGCTTATCCAGAGAAACAGTCGTTACCTATTACTATCATCAGGAATTTATATAAATGCTTGTACTTAAAACTTCCAAGGACGCCTTGCTCAAACCGCTGCAAGCAGTGGCCGGGGTGGTAGAACGCAAGCACACGTTGCCTATTCTTTCCAATGTACTGTTGGAAGTGGTTGGTGGAAGAGTCGCCTTCATCGCCACCGATCTAGAGATGCAAATCAGTACCTGGATCGATAATCAAGAGGCAGCAGATGCTGCATTCACCGTTTCCGCGCGAAAGCTGCTTGATATCAACCGATCTCTGATTGACGTTGAGACCATTGCGCTTGATCTGGAAAATGAACAACTCAAGGTGGTATCTGGCCGGAGCCGGTTCAATCTACAGACACTTCCGTCACGCGATTTTCCCAAGTTGCAAATTCCGGAAGGAGAAGGTCTTTCTTTCAGCTTGCCTCAAGGTTTGCTCAAGCAACTGATTTCCCGCGTGCAATACGCCATGGCGGTACAAGATATTCGCTACTACCTGAACGGCATGCTGCTATCGATTCAGGGCAAACGATTGATTGTCGCCGCAACCGACGGTCATCGACTGGCGGTAGATGGCACCACAATGGAAGCTGAGGTGGAGCAAGGTGTCGACGTTATCTTGCCGCGCAAAACCGTTATTGAACTGGGCAAACTGCTAAGCGATGGAGATGAGCCCGTAGAAATTCAATTGAATCAGAACCAGGTTGTTTTTCGTCGGCCTGATTTTGAATTGCGTAGTAAAGTTGTTGATGGAAAATTTCCTGATTGGCAGCGGGTTGTGCCAGTCGGACACGACAAGAGTTTTGCGATACAACGTCCGCGTCTGTCCCAATCACTTAATCGCGCCGCGATTCTGACCAACGATAAATACCGCGGCGTGCGTATTGCCTTGACCTCGGGAAGTTTGCGCATCGCCTGCAGTAACAACGAACAGGAAGAAGCGCAGGAAGAACTCGATATCGATTACAACGGCGAACCGCTGGATATCGGCTTCAATATTCAGTACTTGCAAGACGTGCTTAACAACGTCAGTGTCGAAGCAGTGATTTGCTCGTTCGGCGATCCTACCAGTTCGCTTTTGATTACTGTACCGGGGGAAGATAATTTCCGTTACGTAGTCATGCCAATGCGAATTTAAACAAACTTCGTTTTATTGTCAGTGCTGGTTTGGTGAAGCAGCTGATGACACTCGACCAATCAATAGAAAAGGTTTCACGTGGAACATCCTAGCGGTAACGGCGGCTACGACGAGGACAGCATTCAGCAACTGGAAGGTCTGGAGGCGGTGCGAAAACGGCCAGGTATGTACATCGGCGACACCTCGGATGGCTCCGGCCTGCACCACATGGTGTTCGAGGTACTGGATAATGCGATTGACGAAGCTTTGGCCGGCTATTGCGATGACATCAAGGTCATCATTCATCCGGACAATTCGATATCAGTTTCCGACAACGGCCGCGGTATACCGGTGGGTGTGAAGATGGACGACAAGCACGAGCCCAAGCGTTCAGCTGCCGAGATTGTCATGGTCGTACTGCATGCCGGGGGAAAATTCAACCAGAACAGTTACAAGGTGTCCGGAGGCCTGCACGGAGTAGGTGTTTCTTGTGTCAATGCCTTGTCGAAATGGTTGCGCCTCACTATTCACCGTGATGGCAAGAAACACTTTATGGAATTCCATCGTGGCGCACCGGTAAACCGCTTGATTGAAGTTCATAACGGCATCGAAGTCTCACCGCTGAAAGTGGTAGGCGATAGCGTGCGACGAGGAACTGAAATCCACTTTTCCGCTGATGAGGAAATTTTCGGCAACGTTATCGACTTTCACTATGACGTTTTATCCAAGCGCATTCGTGAACTTTCCTTCCTGAACAACGGTGTCAAGATCGAATTGATGGACGAACGTGACGGCCGCACCGAGAATTTCGCCTTCTCTGGCGGAGTAAAAGGCTTTGTTGAATACATCAACAGAGCCAAGACTGTTTTGCATCCTAATGTGTTCTACGCCACCGGAGAATCGAAGGTTGGCGACACCGGCGTGATGATCAGCAGCGAGGTCGCCATGCAGTGGAACAGCGGCTACCAGGAACAGGTGCTCTGTTTCACCAACAATATTCCACAGTCCGATGGCGGCACTCACCTTACCGGCTTGCGCGCAGCGATGACCCGGGTGATCAACAAGTACATCGAAGAACATGAAATCGCGAAGAAGGCCAAGGTTGAAATCACCGGAGACGATATGCGCGAAGGCCTGGCCTGTGTGCTGTCAGTGAAGATGCCGGACCCCAAGTTTGGCTCCCAGACAAAGATGAAACTGGTTTCATCGGAAGCGCGACCGGCGGTTGAAGAGACTGTTTCGCAGAAACTTTCTGAATATCTACAGGAACGCCCCGCCGATGCGAAGCTGATTTGCGCCAAGATCGTCGAGGCGGCTAGAGCCCGTGAAGCCGCTCGCAAGGCGCGCGATATGACTCGTCGAAAAGGGGTGCTTGATTCGGCAGGCTTGCCTGGAAAATTAGCTGACTGCCAAGAAAAAGATCCCGCTCTGTGCGAACTTTATCTGGTCGAGGGTGATTCAGCCGGCGGTTCCGCCAAGCAAGGCCGTGACCGTAAATTCCAGGCTATCCTGCCGCTCAAGGGCAAAATTCTCAATGTCGAGAAAGCGCGTTTCGACAAGATGTTGTCATCGCAGGAAGTTGTCACCCTGATCACCGCTCTTGGCACAGGTATTGGCACAGGCCTTGGTAAAGATGACTATAACCCGGCTAATCTGAGATACCACCGCATCATCATCATGACCGACGCGGATGTTGACGGCTCACACATCCGTACCCTGTTGCTGACCTTTTTCTATCGGCAAATGCCGGAACTGGTTGAGCGTGGTCACATCTATATTGCCCAGCCGCCGCTGTACAAGGTCAAACAAGGCAAGCGCGAGACCTATCTAAAAGACGATTATGAATTCAAACAGTACCTGCTTCGTGAAGCGCTGAATGGCGCGGAACTTATCCCTGCAGCCGGTTCTGAAGCGCTCTCCAAGGAAAGCTTTGAACGCATCGCGCGCGAATTTCTGCTCGCTGAAGCCATGATCGAACGTTTGGCACGGCGGATGGACGCAGACGTGCTTTACAGTCTGCTCAAGATTTCAACGATCAGTTTGAATACCGAGGCCGAATCTAGGCAAGCGGCAGAGCAGCTTGCCACCCAACTGAACAAGCTCGGGCCGGTAAAAATCACTCCATTGCAATATGAGGGCGATCTTGGCTGGCGCCTTGAAATAACTCGCAGCAAACATGGTATTGGTCACACCAGTTACCTTGACTACAACTTTGTCGAAGGCGGCGATTATGATCAACTCCGGCGCACCGCCGAGATTCTGCTTGGCCTGTTGTTGCCCGGCGCGGAAATTCGTAGAGGTGAATCGCGCGCCCCGGCTTACGACTTCAAACAAGCTCTCGACTGGCTACTCAACGAGGTGAAGAAGAACCTTGGTGTGCAGCGTTACAAAGGTCTGGGTGAAATGAATCCGGAACAACTCTGGGAAACCACGATGGACCCGCAAGTCCGCCGTCTGCTGCGCGTACAGATCGAAGATGCGATCGCTGCCGACAATATTTTCACTACATTGATGGGTGAAGAAGTTGAACCGCGTCGACAGTTTATCGAGACGAATGCGCTAGGAGTCAGAAATCTGGACGTGTGAGGATGCTTTTAGCTGCATAACACGCTTGTGTATTGTTAACTCGAGATGCTGATTTATCTCGTCCGCCACGGTGAAAGTGAAGCCAATGTCGCTGGCTTCATTAACGATGATCCGAATCGACCTGTGTTGCTAACCGTAAAGGGGCGCGCGCAGGCGGCAAGAGCGGCGAAGGCTTTGAAAGATATTCGTTTCAGTCACGCCTATGTCTCCCAGTTTCCACGCGCACGGCAGACAGCTGAGATCATTCTGGCAAATCGAGATTTACCACTATCTGTCGATGCCCGGCTGAATGAGCGCCTTTCCGGACTGGATGGTCAGCCGGTTGATGTTTTCAACGATTTTGTGCGGCCCAATCCTGTTCATCTGAGGCCAGAGAACGGTGAGTCGTTTTTGCAGCAAATGCAGCGAGTGGTCAGTTTTCTTGATGAAATCGCACTTCGCCATCGTGAAGGAATCGTGCTTGCGGTTTCGCACGAAAACCCGATTCAAGCCGCTGTTGCCCTGGTTGAAGGAGATACTGAAGCGGCGGCGCGCGGCGGTCTTGGCAACTGCGCTTGGCTGAGCCTTGAATGGCCGGTTTAGCCGTCTACTTGCGTCTCAGGTGGCTGATTTTCAAGCTCAGGACCAAGCCGGCCAGAATCAGAGTAATACCGTTGGCGAGGATGATCGGCCAACTTGGCAAAGCGATTCCATAGACTAGCCATAACGTCACGCCCAGTGTGAACAGGCTATACATGCCCAATGAAACACCAGAAAGATCGCGGCTGTTCCAGGATTTAAGCGCCTGCGGAACGAAAGCAGCGGTAGTAAGAATGGCGGCGAGATAACCGATTAAATCAGGCGACATGGTTTAGCCCTGACCTAATAAACGAATTTCTTGTTGCGGGAATGGAATTGCAATGTCATTGGCGCGGAAGCTTTCCAGTATGGCCTTGTTGATATCGCCCGCCGCAGTGGGAAAAGCTGTGATCGAGACCCAGGGCCGGATGCCAATGTTTACCGACGAGTCGGCCAATGTGGCAACCTGCACCAGCGGCACCGGCTCGCGCAACACCTTTGGGTTGGCCGCCAGCAGTGCATTGATGCACGTCAGTGCAGTGCTCAGATCAGCATCGTAGGCCACGCTGACGCTGAGGTTGACCTGACGAACCTGGCCGTAGTTGTGCAATATTTCCCCGGCTATTTTGCGATTCGGAATGATCACGCGCGATAAATCCGGGTGACTCAAAACAGTATTGAACAAACTGATAACCTCAACCTGGCCTTCTTCGCCGACGATGGAGATGTATTCACCTACTTTGAACGGACGCGTGAAGACGATAGTGAGTCCAGCCGCCAGGTTGGAGAGGACGCCTTGCATGGCCAGTGCGAGTCCAGCGCCGGCAACCCCCAGTCCGGCGATCAGTGGTAACAACTCGATGCCTAGATTCTGCAAAGCCAGCACCCCGAACATGCCGAGCACCAGAATTCGAACCAGCCGAACCAGCAAAATGCGGATGGTGACATCAAGTTCCAGCTTCAGCAGCATGCTTTCCATGAAGCGACCTACCCAGCGGCCGACGAAATAGCCGGCTAAAAGGATCAGGCAAGCGACCAGCAGTTTGGGACCAAATTTCAATCCCAGTTCGATAGCGGTCATCTGAACCTGATTCAGCGCGGCGATGTTCTGACTGAGTTCATGCCCAATAGGGTTATTCATGGTGATTATTCCAAGTTGCGGACAGGCCGAATTCTAAGCCGAGGCGGGATAAAATCCGGATCTAGCAGATCATCCTGATACGCCTTGCCAGGTAATACCTCATGCTGCGCTTAACTGAAGTCAAACTACCCCTCGACCATCCAGAGGAATCTATCCGAAGCGCTATTCTGAAGAAGCTGGATATTCCGCCTGCACTCCTGTCTGGATACCAAATTCACAAGCGTAGTTATGACGCGCGCAAGCGATCCGAAATCGCTTTGATATACACGCTGGATATTGAGGTGAAAAACGAGGCCGCAATATTGAAGCGTTTGCGCGCTGATAAGCATGTGTCCTTAACGCCTGATATGGCTTACCGCTTTGTTGCACGCGCGCCTGAAACATTGCCTTCACGGCCAGTGGTGATTGGCGCCGGGCCTTGCGGTTTATTGGCCGCGCTGGTGCTGGCTCAAATGGGCTTCAAACCAATTTTGCTCGAACGAGGCAAAGCGGTACGAGAACGTACCAAGGATACCTGGGGACTCTGGCGCAAGGGCGAATTGAATCCTGAATCCAACGTGCAATTCGGTGAGGGTGGCGCCGGCACCTTCTCCGACGGAAAACTTTATAGTCAGATCAAAGATCCGCAACATCACGGCCGCAAGGTGCTGGAAGAATTCGTCAAAGCGGGAGCGCCAGAAGAAATTCTTTACGTCAGCAAGCCCCATATCGGTACCTTCAAACTGGTTTCGATGGTTGAACATATGCGTCAGAGTATTACCAACCTGGGCGGCGAAATACGTTTTCAGAGCCGTGTCGTGGATATCGACATCATTGATGGTCAAGTTTGCGGTGTTGTACTGGCCAGTGGTGAGCGTATGGCCGCTGATCATGTTGTGCTGGCGCTCGGCCATAGCGCGCGCGATACCTTCAAGATGCTGCATGAACGCGGTGTCTATATCGAACCGAAGCCATTCTCGGTGGGATTTCGCATCGAGCATCCGCAGTCGTTGATCGATGAGTGTCGATTTGGCGACTACGCTGGTAATCCGATACTCGGAGCGGCCGATTACAAACTGGTTTATCACGCCGCTAACGGTCGTTCCGCCTATAGCTTCTGCATGTGTCCGGGTGGCACAGTAGTTGCCGCCACTTCAGAACCGGGGCGGGTGGTTACTAACGGTATGAGCCAATATTCGCGCAACGAGCGCAACGCCAACGCCGCCATCGTAGTGGGTATCGAAGCAAAAGACTTTGGCGGCAGCGTCGACGGCAACCCGTTGGCAGGAATGGATTTTCAAAGAGTGTGGGAGTCACGCGCTTTTGAGGCCGGCGGCGGCGGTTATTTAGCGCCAGCGCAGAAAGTCGGTGATTTTCTTGCCGGACGACCCTCAACTGGTCCGGGAACGGTTATTCCTTCTTACACGCCGGGTGTGCACTGGACCGATTTATCCACCTGTTTGCCCGACTATGTGATTGCCACGATACGCGAAGCGCTACCCCAGTTCGATAAACAAATCAAAGGATTTGCAATGCACGACGCGGTGTTGACCGGGGTAGAAACGCGCACATCAGCACCAATTCGTATCAGCCGCGGCGAGAATTGCCAAAGTTTGAATACGCGCGGTTTATACCCGGCGGGAGAGGGGGCGGGCTATGCCGGCGGCATCCTGTCTGCCGCTGTAGACGGCATCAAGGTCGCCGAGGCGCTGGCTTTGAGTATGTTGGCACAGGTTTGAAAATATGTTCAGAAACTGTCTGCTTCGATTTCAAGATAGGCCTTGTTGATGTTTGCGCCCATCTGCTCATCGAAATTGTGAAGTTTCTTCCATTCGGTCAGATCGAGCTTTTGGCGAATCTCGCTATCGGTCAAACCTTCTTTGACACCCGCCGCGATGCCGTCATACAGGCCGGCCATGCGTTGATGCATCGCGGCGGCATCTTGTTTGCTCATTAACGGGCCGTGTCCGGGCACGATCGTTTTAACCGGCAAACCCTGTACTTCGTGCAAAGTTTGTATCCACTCCTTCAACCTGGCGTCGCGGAAACTGGGGGTGACCTGATGGACCATCACGTCACCGGAGAGCAGAACCTGATCATCCGGCAGCCAGATCATCATGTCACCAAGCGTGTGGGCGGCCTGCGGAACCCAGAACAACATTTTTATACCTTCGATCGTCAATGCGCTTTTGCTGTTTTGCGGGTAGGTGATGCTGGCGGTGAGCACCTGGGTATTCGGAAATTTACGTCCGGCAATTCCTTCGATGATGGCAAGCCAGTCTGGGCCATACTGCAGCGCCAGTTTTCGGCATTCTTCAGAACTCAGAATTCGCGCGTCGGGAAAGGCAACATTGCCTAAAGTGTGGTCGCCGTGATGGTGGGTGTTGATGACATAGCGAATCGGCTTGTCGGTGAGTTTGGCGAACTGTTTGGCGAGCATGGCGCCAATTTCATCGGTAAAGCCGGTATCCACGACGATTGCGCCGGTGTCACCGACAATCAGAACACTGTTGACCATGTAACCCTGGTTCATCCTGGTCGGCATTTCCATCGGGCCCAGCAAAGCATGGATGCGTTCATTTACTTTGACGATCTTCGGTGCCGGCAAAGAATCCGCCCACACCTTCAGCGATGCTGCGGCAAAAAACACGCTCAGCAGAATAGAAAAATATCGGCGCATCGATAACTCCTTTTTATGACATTGATAAGAACGTGGTGGCGGATCGTAGCCGAGCAAGATCATTTTCTTCCAGCCATTTCCATGCCCCGGGTAATAGATCTTCAGGCAACGAGTAGTCTCCGATAGCGTAACGATGCAAGGATACGACCCGATTACCGGCAGCCGCGATCATGCGTTTGACCTGATGATATTTGCCTTCGTTGATGACCATCTGCAACGATTTTTCAGTCAGTGCATGGCATTGCCGCGCCCGCAGCGGTTCGGGTTCATCATGCAGTTGAACACCGGTCTGCAACTTTTCGACCAGTTCGGATGAGAACAGATGTTTGCAGGTGATTTGATAGGTTTTACCGATCTGTTTTTTGGGTGAGGTGTGCTGATGGATGAAGTCCCCATCGTCGGATAACAGGAGCAAGCCGGTGGTGTCCTGATCCAACCGGCCGACACATTGCACTCCTCGACGCAACAGGGAATCCGGGAGCAGAGAAAAGATGCTTGGGTGGTCGCGCGGTTGCCGCGAGCACTCATAACCAGCGGGTTTGTGCAGCGCCAGATAGGCCTTGATTCGATAGCGATAGGGTTCTCCATCGACGCTGAAGCTCAGATTATCAACCGCTAATTCCTGCTCCGGATCGATCACCGAAGTGTCGTTGAAGAGGACATGGTGATGCTGAATCAACTGTTGGCAATCTCGCCTGCTGCCTAAACCCTGTGATTGCAGAATGCGATAAGCCTGCATAGGTATGTTCTATCGAATGGTTAAAAAATCGGAATCAGGGGACGTATTGGGCCAATCGGAATTTACAACGATAAAGTTTGCATGTTAACGCCGTAGCAAAGCTGATTGTGGGTATGAAAACGTCTGCAAGGGCCGGAAAATCGGGGCCGAGGTTATAAGAACAATGCATAACCTGAAGACCTTGGCAGCATCATAATTAAACTTTTTTGTCGCAAAGAGAGGCTCTCATGGACGATAGCAAGCGCAGCGAAAAACCAGACTCCGAATCCAGCAGTATTGAAAACAGCAATGTAAAAGGCGAGGCGGCTCAAGTGCGTCGTCGGCGCCCGACCGCGGCTAAAGCCAAATCCGCAACTATCGATGCCGAAGCGAACAACCCGGTCCTGGGGTTTGCTGCCGCTGGCGAAGCGGAAAGCAATGCAAGCAAAGATATTGGCATCAAGCCAGCCAAAAAACCAAATCCCGCAGCGGCAGCTGAAATTGAAGCGGTTAGCCAAAATCCGGTTGCCATGGCGGTGGCGAATGCACCCCACGGGAGCAGTGAAGATAGCGACTACGCCGCTTTGCCGGCCAGTTATCCTTACCGTACGCGCATCCGTCGGGTCGACTACGAAGCACAGAAAGAGAAACTGCAGATTGAACTGCTGAAAGTACAAAGCTGGGTCCGCGATAGCGGACAAAAAATTGTTGTGTTGTTCGAAGGTCGTGACGCGGCGGGTAAAGGCGGCACCATCAAGCGCTACATGGAACATCTGAATCCGCGTGGCGCACGTGTCGTTGCGTTGGACAAGCCCTCTGAGCGTGAGCGCGGTCAGTGGTATTTTCAGCGCTACGTGCAGCATTTGCCCACCGCCGGAGAAATGGTTTTCTTCGACCGCTCCTGGTACAACCGCGCCGGCGTAGAGCGAGTGATGGGTTTCTGTTCGCCACACGAATATCTGGAGTTCATGCGGCAGACGCCTCAATTCGAACGGATGTTGGCGAACAGTGGTGTGTCACTGTTCAAATACTGGTTTTCGGTCAGCCGTGAAGAGCAATTGCGTCGTTTTATTTCTCGTCGCGATGACCCGCTCAAGCACTGGAAGCTGTCTCCCATCGATATCAAATCGCTCGATATGTGGGATGACTACACGGAAGCGAAGAATGCGATGTTCTTCCACACCGACACGGCGGATGCGCCCTGGGTAATCATCAAATCGGACGACAAGAAACGCGCCCGATTGAATTGCATGCGTCATTTTCTGCATACCTTGCCTTATCCGGACAAGGATCTGCATGTTGCGCATCAACCGGACAATTTGTTGGTCGGTTCCGGCGCTCAGGTGCTGGCGGGAGAGGAAAATATCCTCACCCGCTTTTGAGCAAGATGAGGGTGACAGGCGCCCAGAGCCTAAATCGCGATCAAGCCAAGCAAGCCCAGAACCAGTAGAACGATGCCGCCAGTGACGATGTTGCTGTCGGGTTCGCGCAGGTTCTGGCGAATTTCAAGACGCATTTGATCGACTTTCATGCTGGGGACGGAAGCGGGCGCAACTTCTAGCTGATATGCGCCGGCTTGAACGGCCTGCATAAACAGCAAGTGCTCCTTGAAAGCGGGATTGCTGTTTGAGGTGCTGGAGGTTTTCAGATTGATCAGCAGCGGTTTGGCTATCTCGCCCTCTCTGGAAAGAATGATGTTGTAACGGTCGTGCGGTGGTTTATGTTCGTCCATATTGGGCGTGAAACTGGCGTTTACATGTAGAACCAAACCTACTGGCGCCATATCCGCTTGCAGTTCAAAGGGAGGCGAGCGCCAGTTCGGGTTCGATTTATCGCTGCTTTCAACTTTTGCCAAGGTCAGCATGGCAGTTTGTTTGCCAGTGTAGAACTTGGCATAGATCCAATAGGCAGGGGCAAGGATCAGGCCGGCGATGAGGAGGAGCACAGAAATGGTTTTCATAAATCGGGGCGGTGGGTGGAAGAGGGGCTGGTCGAACTTTTTGACAACAAATGGGACATAAAGGCGCGCAGTCTGGCTGGTTTGATGGGTTTGTGCAGTACTGGCAAATTAAACGACTGAATTGACTGAATGGTATCCGAGGCGGTATCCCCTGTGATCAAAGCTGCGGGAATGTCAGCGCCAAAGGCAGCACGCAAGAGTTGCACCGCTTCAACCCCGGTTTGGCCATCACGCAAGCGGTAATCGCACAGGATCAAGTCAGGCGCACGGCCAAGCGCTTTTAATTCAGCGCATACCTGTGTGGCGTCTTCGCCCGCCGCCAGCGCGACATTCCACTGATCGAAGACTTCCAGCATTGCGGTCAGAATCGATTCATCATCGTCGATAAAAGCAACCAACGCATTATCCAGCGGTAACGTGAAGCTGTTTGCCACCTTGCTGATATCGATCTGGTCTGTTGCGGCCTGGCAACGCGCAAGCTGGAATGAGAAACAGGATCCATTTCCGGGTGCCGAGCGGACCTGCATTTTGCTGCCAAGCAGGCTGGCAAGTCGGGTAACAATGGATAGTCCAAGACCAAGTCCTTTATCGCGATCGCGTTCGGTGTTATCAAGCTGAAAGTACTCCTCGAAAATCTTTGCCTGAAATTCTGCCGGAATGCCTTTACCAGTATCCCGGACTTCAAAACGTACCCAATCTTGTCCTGCCCGCCGAGCGGCCACCAGCACCTGGCCGTGATCGGTGTAGCGGAGTGCGTTGGAGACCAGATTGGCGAGGATGCGTTCGACCAGGATTGGATCGGATTGGCAGCACAAGTTCGTAGCCGCGAATTTCAGGCGAATGCCGCGCGCCTCAGCAACCGGCAGAAACTGGCTGGCTACCTGTTGCAAAGCCAGATCGATGCGAAAGCATCTCGGCTGCGCCACGACCACTCCGGCATCAAGTTTGGATAAATCCAGAAGCGCGTTGAGCAGGCTCTCCATGGCGCTGGCCGATGACTCTATATGGCGTGCCAAGCGTGCCGCTTCACCATCCGAAACCTGTTCGCGTAACGCCGCTACCAGCAAAGTCAGTGCGTGCAATGGTTGCCGCAAGTCGTGGCTTGCAGCCGCCAGAAAACGCGACTTTGCCAGCACAGCGGCTTCCGCTGCGAGTTTCTGGCCAAGTAATTCGGCGGTGGCTTCCTGTACCCGCAAGGTCAGATTGCGTTGATTTTCTTCTAGAGCCTGCGCCATTTGGTTGACGCCCTGTTCGAGCAGGCCGATTTCACCGCGTGACGTTTCCGCAGTGCGTTCAGTCAGTTCGCCGCTGGCTAGATGTGCCACGGTGTTGATGATGCGGTGCAGCGGGCGACTCAAGTGGCCGGACAAGCGCCAGGCAAGCAGCATGGCGAACACGATGGCTATCAGCGCCGTGCCGGATGCGGCTAGTACAGCGCTTGAGCGGCTGGTGGCGATCGGGGCCTGGCTCAGGCTGACGATCAGATAGTGTGTGGGCGCGCTTGCATCGAGCGGGGTGATGTAGGGGTCCATGTCATCTGCCGGCGGCAGACGGATGGCGTGTGCAAACAACAGAAAAGCCCCCTTTTGCCAGCGAGGTGGCAATTGACCGCCGGTCAGCTTCGGCAAGGTACTCAAGTTGCCGCTGACCAGCAGCCAATTCGCCCCATCGGTGATCGCCGCCGCCTCCATCCGATTCAATCCGAGTTCGTAATCGAGCAGGCGTTTGACTTGCGGCAGATTGCCGGAAAACAGGTCATGGGCGGTGCTGTTGGCGAGGTGTTTAGCGCTTACCAGACCTTGTCGATCAAGTGATAACCGCACCTCGCTTGTGCTGCGGTGGATCAGATAGGCGGCAAACAACCCAACTGCCAATAACAGCGGTATCAAGGCGACCGCCAAAATGCGCAGCCGCAAGGTCATTGCGGAATGCGAAATAGTCACCTAAGCCGAATATTTCATAAATTCGCGTGATGATCGCGCAGGCCATTGTTTGCACTTGAAATTTCGCGAAGGAGCGACGTAGTTATTGATCCGCCCGCCTGAGTGATACTTTCCAGTGTAGACAAGAGACCAGCGAGGGCGCGCGAGCATTTATGAAACATCCCGGCTAGATATTATGCAAACCCATTTTCTGGGTCATCAACACCAATTCGGTGCGGTTGTTGACTTTGAGTAGGCGAAAGATGGCTGCAATGTGCACCTTCACGGTACCTTCGGTGACTTGCAGGAGGTCGCCAATCTGCCGATTGGTCAACCCTTTGGCCAACTCGCGCAGCACTTCCATCTGGCGGGTGGTCAATGCGTTCTGGTAAATGTCATGCAGCGGAGCGGGTACCTGCGCGGTAGGATGTTCCAGCAGTGTGGGAGGGATATAAATGTCTCCAGCCAGCACCTGGTGAAGTGCGCCCAGGATGACATCGCTGGGCGAGGATTTGGTGATATAGCCAAGCGCCCCAGCCGAAAACAGTTGCTGAATATCTTCAACTTGCTCGGCGGCGGATAACACCACCACGGGGATTTCCGGGAATGCGGCGCGAAATCGAATAATGCCTTCCAGCCCTGACATGCCCGGCATGTAAAGGTCGAGCAAGGCAAGATCGACACTGCCCTCTTGATGCATGGCGATAAAAGCGGATGGGTAATCGACGGCTTCAATCAGATCGACGTATCTAGCCAGTTTGAGGAGAACAGGCTTTACACCTTCACGAAACAGCGGGTGATCGTCAGCCAGCAAAATTTTCATGCGCTATCCAACAAGTTAAAAAAACGGAGTTTTGCATAACAGATGGATGCCGCTTCAGAGGCCGAGCCGTCGCCAGATGGTCGAGGTCAAGCCGGCTTGATTCAGGGTATAGAAATGCAGCCCTGGCGCGCCGCCTTGCAGCAGTTTTTCGCACATCCCGGTGACGAAATCGAGACCGAAAGCCTTGATCGATGCGGTGTCGTCCAGGTAGCTCTCCATCTTGCTAGTCAGCCAGCGCGGGATTTCCGCGCCACAGGCGGCGGAGAAACGTGACAACTGGCTGAAATTGGAAATCGGCATGATGCCGGGCACGATCGGCAAGGTGACGTTCAACGCCGCGCAATCGTCGACAAAATTGAAATAGGCGTCCGGATTGAAAAAGTACTGGGTGATTGCAGCGTTTGCCCCCGCTTCGGTTTTACGTTTGAAATTAAGCAGATCGTCGCGATATCCGCGCGCTTGCGGGTGGGTTTCAGGATAAGCCGCAACCTCGATCTGAAACCAGTCGCCGGTCTCTTCGCGAATGAAGCTGACCAGTTCGTTGGCATAGCGGAATTCCCCCGGTTCGGCCATGCCCGACGGCAGATCACCACGCAGCGCGACGATGTGGCGTATGCCATTGGCGTGATAAGTGTGCAGAATTTCACGAATGCTTTCCCGCGTCGAAGCGACGCAGGACAGATGCGGTGCGGCGGCCAGGCCGGCGGCCTGGATATCGAGCACGGTTTCCAATGTTCGATCGCGGGTCGAGCCGCCGGCGCCAAAGGTGACGGAAAAAAACTCGGGTTTGAGTTGCGCCAGCTGTTCGCGGGTTTCGCGGAGTTTGGCCATGCCTTCGGGCGTTTTGGGCGGGAAGAATTCGAGGCTGAAGGTACGTTGGGTCATGTGATTTCATCTGGAAAGGAAAATTCGGCATGGATTCTACCGGGTGTTACGTCAACATGATGCCGAGGCCCTTGCCAATAAACCAGGTTGCCGCCCCTGCGCCCGCACCAATTATTAACATGCGCATGCCGCCAGCGAGCGCACTGAGCCCGGTGAACAAACTGAGAGCTGCGCCGACCCCGAACAGGCTGATGCCGGTGGTGAGCAGAACAGCGGAGAACGCGCTTGCTCCACCCAGCAGCAAATACGGCAGTACAGGGATGAATGCGCCGATGGAAAAGGCGGCAAATGAACTGATAGCCGCGCCCCATGGCGAGCCGAGTTCGTCGGGATTCAGCCCCAGTTCCTCTCGCGCCAGGGTATCCAGCGCTCGATCGGGGTCGGCGATCAAAGACTGCGCCAGACGCCGGGATTCTTCCTCGCCCACCCCCTTGGCCTGATAGATCAGCGCCAACTCAGCTGCTTCTTCTTGCGGATATTGATCGAGTTCCTCGCGTTCCAGCGCGATCTGATATTCATGAAATTCACGTTGTGAGCGCATCGAAACATACTCGCCCGCCGCCATCGAAAACGCGCCGGCGAGCAGACCCGCGACGCCGGACAGCAGAATCATCTCGGCACTCGCGCCGGCGCCGGCAACGCCGAGGATCAGGCTGGCATTGGAGATAAGACCGTCATTGACGCCAAATACCGCTGCGCGCAAGTTTCCGTTGCCGACATTCTTGTGTTTTTCCGCGCGCATTTGCTCCAGGCTGGTGGGCGTCTTGTGCGGTTGGGCGCCGTGATAAAGACTCATGCCGCGCACTTTCATGGCGGCCAATATGCCTTTCAATGGCCGCACTCCCATCCGCGGAATCAGTTGGGCTACCAGACGAGCGCGCAGACCTGGGTTGAAATGCGAGGGAATCGGCATTCCCAATTTGAGCATTTCCGCCTCCCAAAGCTTGGCCTGGCCATCCGCTGCTTGCGCCAATTCAAGAAATAAAATTTGCCGCGTCGAGCCAGACTCGGCGTCCGAGACGATGCGATACAACCAGGCTGAGCGCTTTTCCTCGCGCCAACTTGCTAGCGCCTGAGCGGGATTGGTCTGCATGGCGTTTACCTCTGAGAATTAAGACCGCGACGATATTGCACCGCTTCGGCAATCTGGCTGACGCCTATTCCATCATCGCCTGCCAAGTCGGAGATGCTGCGCGCAACCCGCAAAATACGATGGTAGGCGCGCGCGGACAAGTTAAGCCGAGCGATAGCCTGCTTCAACAATGCCATGGCGGCATCGTTCGGTTTGCAATGCAGGTCTATTTCCTGGCCGGCCAGTTGCGCATTGGGTTTGCCCTGGCGCGCTATTTGGCGCGCCCTCGCCAGGGCGACGCGGTTTCTTACCAGCGACGAAGCTTCGCCCGCGCTGACTGAAGTCATTTCCGCCTCAGGTAGCGCCGCCACTTCAATATGCAGATCAATGCGGTCGAGCAAAGGGCCGGAAATTTTGCTGCGGTATCGCGCCACCTGCTCTGGCGTACAGCGGCATTGGCCGCCGGGATGTCCCAGATAACCGCATGGGCACGGATTCATTGCAGCGATGAACTGGAAACGGGCTGGAAAGTCGGCTTGCCGGGCGGCACGCGAGATGGTGATGCGTCCGGCCTCCATCGGTTCGCGCAAGACTTCCAGCGCTTTGCGGTCAAACTCAGGAAGTTCGTCGAGAAACAAAACGCCGTGCGTCGCCTGGCTGATTTCACCTGGCCGAGGTGGATTTCCGCCTCCGACCAAGGCGACGCCGGATGCGGTGTGATGGGGTGATCGATACGGTCGAACGCGCCAATTTTCACTACGAAAACTGCCGGTCAAAGACAATACGGCGGCGGATTCGAGCGCCTCGGCCTGAGTCATTGGCGGCAGAATGCCGGGCAGACGACTGGCCAACATCGATTTTCCGGTTCCTGGTGGGCCACTCATCAATAACGAATGGCCGCCAGCGGCGGCGATTTCAAGAGCTCGGCGCGCACTTTGCTGGCCCTTTACATCGGCCAGATCGGCATAGTCGGGTGACGTCAATGTTTCACGTGGAACAACGCGCGGCAACAGCGCGCGTCCGGCAAGGTGCGCGCAGACCGCCAGCAGGGTATCGGCGGCATACACTTCGGCGCCTTCCGCCAGCGCGGCTTCTTCCGCGCTGGCGCGAGGCAGGATGAAGGCGCGGCCGCTGCTGGCGGCGCCCAGCATCATCGCCAGCGCGCCGCGTATCGGCCGCAGCGCTCCGGTCAGAGCCAGTTCGCCGGCGAACTCATAATTCATCAATGGGTTGCTGGGCAATTGACCGGAGGCGGCCAGCAAACCCAACGCAATGGGAAGATCGAAACGGCCGGATTCCTTCGGCAGATCCGCCGGCGCCAGGTTGACGGTGATGCGTCGCTGGGGAAATTCAAAGCCGGATTGCAGCAAGGCGGCGCGCACCCGATCACGCGATTCCTTGACCTCCGCCTCGGCCAGGCCAACTAGTGTAAAAGCGGGCAAACCGTTGCCCAGATGCGCTTCCACAATCACCTCTGGGGCGTCCATTCCGGCTAGCGCGCGACTTCTGACGACCGCCAGGGTCATGCCGACTCCTCGTCAAGCGCAGCGGCGAGTTGCTTGGCGCCAAGGCGGTCGAAAAGCGGAGTAAATGTATTCCAGCGGATCAGGCACATTGCATCAGCGCCGTTTCAAACCTTGCCGGCCGACCCAGTCGCGCGCGAATTGCTGCGCCACACGGCCGGATCGACCACCGCGCTGAATCGCCCATTGCAAGGCTTCGCTACGGGTTTCATCTCGGCTCGAACCGCCCAGCGCGGTAATCCAGCTTGCAACGATGGTCAGATAAGCAGCTTGATCGAAGGGATAAAAAGTCAGGATCAAGCCAAAGCGGTCGGACAAGGAAATCTTTTCCTCGGTACTTTCGCCCGGTCTTACCTCACCCCCGAGATGTTGCGCGGCGGCGTTCTCGTCGAAAAACTCCGGCATCAGGTGACGCCGGTTAGAGGTAGCGCAGATCAGAACATTCGCCGGTAGTCCAGCGACGGAACCATCAAGCGCGGCTTTCAACGGCTTGTATGCGGCATCGCCTGGTTCGAAGGAAAGATCGTCGGCGAACAAGATGAATTTTTCCGGATGCTTCTCCAGTTGCGCGGTGATTTCAGGCAGATCGATGAGATCTTCCCGGTCCACTTCCACCAGCCGCAGACCCTTGCTGGCATAACGCGGCAGCAAGGCTTTCACCAGCGATGACTTGCCGCAGCCGCGGCTCCCCGCCAGCAATACATTGTTGGCGGGCAAGCCCTTGAGAAACTGGCGGAAGTTGCGATCCAGCGACGCTTTCTGTTCATCAACAGCGGATAGCGCCGACCACGGCGGGCAGTTCAGCGTCGTAACCGGAAGCAGCATCCCAATTTGCAAGCTGGTTTGTCGCCGCCAACGACAAGCCCAAGTGGTTTTCCAGTCGATACGCTGCGGCGCCGATGGTAGCCAGGCCTCCAGCCTGGACAGCAAATCATTGCCGCGCGCGACCAGTAAGGCGAGTTCAGGGTTGACGAGATGGCTGGAGAGTTCGTCTTTGTATTTTTCCATGTCTATGACAGGGCTTCCGCTTGGTTGGGCAGCCATTCTATACGTCGCCACAGGTCTGGCTGATTGACCGTTAGCCAACAGTCAACCGCGAAACAACTTTCCCAGCAATTCCGCCGCCCGCGACAAGGCGGTTACGCCGTGATTCAGGTTGAGAATTTCAAGATGCTCGGGGGCCGCGACCCAATCACGAAGTTCGCGCGCTTGTCTCCAGAGGGTCAGGTCTGTGTCCTCGATCAAGCCTTGCTTGGCCAGAACGCCCAGGTTATGGCCAAAGGAGAGGGGATGCGGCTTGCCTTGGCTGTCGGCAAGATAAACCGGCAAACCCATCTGCGCGCAGCGGATCCGGGCGCCACTCTCCAGGATTCGATAGCACTGCTCTACGCCCATGGCCAGGAGCGGGCGGAAAAAATAGCTATACAACATGCCTCCGCGAGCCGCTTCAAACTGTCGAACGACCTCCGCGGGCACGCCGGGATCGAGGTTGATGCTCAGAAACGCCTGACGCCAGGCGCGGGCGTCGGCGATCTGGCCTGGTCTTCCGGCATCCGCCAATAACCAATTGTCATGATTAAGCGCTTTCATGGGCTAATTTTCACCCAGCCTCGATGTTCCAGGTAAGCCCGATCACCGTCTGCGGTATTGCGGCCATTTGCGCTTCACCTGTTATCGCCAAACAAAAAATGCTTGCCCGCCGGCGCTTCGAAATAGCGATCCGGAAACCGGGTACGCAGGTAGCACTGGGCATTCAACCCGGTACAGTGGTTGGGCGCCAGCACACGGATATCCAGGCTGTCGATCAGCGCGGCGGTATGCGCCAGGCGTTCGTCATCCGCGCGCAGCAGGTGGGTGCCGCCGATCACCGCATGGATGGGCCGCCCGCCGGTCAATACGCCGATGTATTCGAGGGTGTTCACCACGCCAGCGTGACAGCAGCCCAGCAACACCACCACCCCTTCCGGGAGCAGTGCAAACAGCGCCTGATCGTCGGGAACCAGATCCTCATGAGCTTTCTGCGCATCGCGGAAAAACGGCCCGCCAGTGTCCTCAAAGGCATGCCGGCGCGGAATGGTTCCAGTGGCGAATAGACCAGGAACAACTTCGCTGGGTTGGTCGGTGGTGTGCAGTCGTGCGCCTGGAGCGAGTGCCGAGACAGAAATTGCCGGCGCACCGATATCGTTGCCGTCGCGGTTAAATTTGGGCCGCAGCGCCTCAGGGTGCAAATGAATTTCTGCGCCGCCGCAATATTGCAAAGCCTGGGCCAGGCCGCCGGTGTGGTCGTAGTGACCATGACTGAGGACGATGGCCTCGATTTCCGCCAGATCGAGGCCCAAGGCATCCGCGTTATGGATCAGAGTCAGACCTTGCCCGGTGTCGAACAGGACGACGTGAGCATCGGCGCGGAGGTGGAAGGCAACGCCATGTTCGCCGAGCAGGCCGCGCCCGCCCGCCTGGTTTTCCACCAGCACGGTGACTTCGAGACGTTTCAACATGATCTTTGCTCCTGGCTGCTAGCCTGACATTGTCGAATATAGGCCATTCTGAGCGGTAGATTATTTGTCATTCGCCGTCATGTTTGCCAGTTGATAATGGCGCTTGGAAGGCGGCGTAGTGATGTCGATTCATTTTTTTAGGGAAGCACCGCTAAATCGCAGTCTGGATCAGGAACGTTGAACTTCGCGGTATCCCGTCAAATGGCTTGTTGCTTCATACTTCGAAGATGCTTGGTTTCTCCACCGGCGGCGCCATCAGTTCCAGGACCGCAATGCTCGAAGAGCTAGCAGCCTTGCTCTCGGTCATCCCGGCCGAAGCAGATACTCAGGCTTACCGTCAGGCGGTCCTTGAAGACAATCAACTGCACAAGAAAACCGCTTCCAACCGCGAGAAAACCTTCAATACCTGCGGCGGTTGTACGCACTCGATCCGCAAGTCTGCCTGTTTCGGGAAATGCGTCGCCTGCATCAATTTGCCGCCGATGACTCGAAATTGCTGATGGGCTTGCTTGCGATGGCGCGCGAACCTGTCTTGCGCGCTTGTCTGGGTATGGTCCTGAAGACGCCTGTCGGCGATAGCCTGGGCCGCGCCCAGTTCGAGGCTTGGATACCACGCATGCGCCCGGCCAGTATTCCTACTCCATGTTCTGTAGTTTCAGCCACAACCTTTATGCATCCTTCCATCAGTTCGGTTTTCTTGGCACAGCGGTAGGCAAAGCCCGCACTCGAATCCGTCCTGAATCGGGTATTGCTTCCGCCACGTATGCCGCATTCCTGGACTGGTTGGGCGGGATGAGCGGGGTCTCGCTATTGCAGGGCGAGTATTCTCTTGCGCTCGATCTCGGCAGCGATGAGCATATTGCGCTGCTTCAGACGGCGGGACGCCGAGGGCTGCTCAAAGCGGCCTATTCAGGTGGTGTCCTGGAACTGGGCTTCCCCGGCTTCCTGAAAAATAATGAAGCGAGGCTCATCCCATGACACTGGCACACGGCATCCTTGAACGCCTCAAGGAACACCTGGCACTGCCCTGGCCCGACAATGTTTCACCCCGCGAAAGAGTGGTGATGGTGGTCTACCCGCCTAGCGATGAGCGCAAGCTTCGCCGCCTGATCGAGTCCGGTGAATTCTCACGCGAGATCGCCACAACCGGCCATGGCTGGGTGGAGCACGATCTGGCCCCCGAGTTTTCTCGCTGGCTGGTGTCGTGAATTATGAATACCGCGACCGCTATCTCAACCGGCCGGAGCGGCTATGGGACGATGCCGGCAATGTGCGTGGCCTGGAGGAGCATCTGGTCGGACAGATTGCCGCATCCGCAACGAACATGACGAAGAACGACGTGCTTGCCCTGATCGGTGGCGGCGGGCTGTTTGGTCTGCATAGCGTTCCCACGTTGGTTGAGCGCATCGAAGCCCATATTCCGGGCCGAATGGTGATTTTCTTCCCCGGTGTTGATGGTGCGTTATCCGGGCGCGACATCAATGGCGTCAACAAGACCATTAGCGGGTTGTTGAAGCTGATCTATCCGGGTCAGGATGCGGACGTGAGTGACGAAGACCTGGAATGGGCGGTTCGCCTGGCGCTGGAAGTCCGCCGCCGTGCCAAGGAACAGCAGAAACGCATCGGCCCCGCCGAGTTTCGCAATACCCATTTCAGCTATACCCTGGGCGCGGAAGGATCGAGAAATTCGTCTCGACCCCGGAGGGGAATGAAGCAAGGGATGCGGAGTTCATCAGCATCAACGCAATAGGCTGGGTGGAGAAGAACCAAGCCTGATCCGCCGCTGGGTTTGCTTGATGGGGCGCTTGCTGTTGGCGCGAAAATGCGGCACGAGGCGCTACCGCCGATGAGCAAAGAATCAGGCAATCGGCTCTTCTCGCTGACTGGCTGATCGTGGCGGAAGCATGCTGAAAATTTATTCCGTTACTGATGAGTCAAGCCAGCAAAGACTGACGTTGTGCATGCAGGAAGGGTCGGTTGATATGGCGAGTCAGTTCATCAAGGACTGCTGTGGAAAGCCCATGGACAGGTTTCGATTAATGACCGATTTGCGCGCGAATGGAATGACTGTCGCTTTCTCCCGTAAGCGAGTCGTTGAAGTTAATGAGTTGTTTGAACTCACCATCGCTGGTTATATAAAGGCTTCCCGCTTCGCCATCGGTAATTTCTTTCAATCGATGTGGAAATCTTTTCGTCATTACTGCGATCATGATGGAAGTGGGCGGCCTTTTGGCAAGATGACTTGGTGCGCTCCACCTTAATTCTCTGAATCGGATTCCTGCCTTCTCCAATCCATTCCAAAACACATTGCACAATTCTTCAGTGGCACTCCGGCCGAACGAGATATGCGCAACAAAGTGCCGACTATCTGTCATTAACCCAGCAACCGCGACGCAAGTACCGAACGCGCCTTCGGTTCCGATACTCTTGTCCGATGCAACGACAGCAGCCCATCCTGTATCAACTACTACGTCAACGTTGGCCATTTCAAGTCTCCATAACAGTTCATTTTCACAACGTAGCGATCAACAAGTCATGTTTTGTTGTTATTTTTTTGATTATTGCAACAGTCATCACTTTTTCAAAACACCCCTAAACCACGCTCAAAGAGAAAAAACATATGCGGGGGCTGTCAATACAAAAGAGGTAATCAAATAAATTAAAACTGTAACTATAACAATAGTCATCATTTTTTATGCTTTGAAATATTTAATTAATTATTGATAGGCTACAACGAATTACATAAGGTTTTTTGGCTCTTGGTGAAATCGAGTGGGTAAGTGGCGGCGGTGGCCGATGCAGGCAAGACCAATCAACGGCCGACGTCAGTTCGGGAAGTTCGCTGTGAGCAACGGCCATGTCGGGTTTATTAGTACTATTAGATGCACTGGAGTCAACGATAAGCATATGATTATCAATGGTAATAAAGAACTGCACAGCAAGCGAGCACGTTCTTGTTTGGCAAGAGATGCCTTTGCTCGCCTTGGGCGCGTGCGGTCTGGCAGGGGGCTCCTTGCCAGACGTATCCCCCACCCTGGGGACACTGTACCCACTCGATTTCATATAGAGCCACAAAGCATCTCTCATGGCAATATTCTTGGCTCTTGGTGAAATCGAGTGGGTAAGCGGCGGCGGTGGCCGAC
>JAIFKV010000075.1 GCA_020049415.1 Betaproteobacteria bacterium | reverse complement strand
GGAGAGGTGGATGAGCGGTTTAAGTCGCACGCCTGGAAAGCGTGTGTAGGTTAATAGCCTACCGCGGGTTCGAATCCCGCCCTCTCCGCCACCATCATCAATTAAGCCCATGTTTACATGGGCTTTTTTGTTTTTAAGCCTTGTTTGACTATCAAATCCACTATCAATATTTGACTCAGTTAGCAGGTACCACTCCGACTTTTTACCTTCCTTACTTACGACGGCAACAATCCCAGATAGCGAGCTGATTCGGCAATCAATCGCCGGTTAAGTCGTTTCCACTAAGTAATGCTCAACTAGCCGTGAGCCCCACCTATCAGCGAGAACACAGTGCTGGCGGCTACAACAATGCCGAATGGCCGAATATCGGGCCCTGGTCGCCTGCACCAATCTCCTCATTGGCACGGTCTACCCCTGATTAATGTGGCTGGATTGAAGGTTGGCGCGCACCTGCACTTCGCAGGTATCCGGGTCGATGCCGGATGCGGTATCGGTGTACCCGTTTTTGCTCATCCAGGATCAGGCGTTCCAGCATCGCTGTTTGGGATATTCCGTTATGGCGTGCCAGGCGTTCGAGGCCGCGCTTTGCTTGCAGGCTGATAACCATCTGGAGTCGCTCGCCTTCGCCTTCTTTGATTCACCGTTGCCGGTAGCTGGCTTGCTTCTCTGCGTTGGTCATCGCCATGTTGCACCCCTTGATTGGTTACGGTGTAAACAGATGATGGCGCACCCTGGCAGTTACTGTGTAACCACGCAACCCTCAGTGCGCGAGTCGATTGCATGGACTCACATAAAAAAATCAGGGGGGCACTTTTTATTCTCCAGACCGGCGTGTGTGGGGGGGAGGGTATCCCCACTTTTTCATCTGGCCGGGGGTGGGTACACGAAGCCGCTCAGATAAGCGCACAGAAAATGTAAAACAAGCGGGCATTCGGCGGTTCAGCGCCATCAATGACTGGTGTTGAATGTTGAAGAGACCTTCACACTTACTGCATGTCGGGCAGGTCGTCGGCCGGCGCGGACGGTGGCGCTCAACGCCGATTTGGTCTGCAATGTGACGCTTACCTGCTGGTCACAGGAAAGCTTCGCCGAACGACGGTGGTGATTTCCTCTAATTCCGGAACAGACTGATTGCAGACGGTGGAATTTACGCAGCCACCGGCAAGTTCGTGCCCACCCCGGCCAGATGAGCCCGGCATCATCTATGGCTGCTAACTGAACATCAAGCCGCCGGTCAGAACTTCGGGCTGCTGGATCGGACCTCGATCGAACCCGTTGGTCGCAATATCTCCCAAAATCATTAAAAAATATCCTTTGGTTTTGACTCAATCGTAACTTTTGAACATTTCGCGCTCTCTATCCGATCAACGTCCCTAATTTGTCAACGACCATGTCTGGACTCTCCCGCCGTCGTGTTGACGATTTCTCAAGCTCCAGGCGAACTCCGCCGAATCAGCACCTGCAACTGTCCGAGCAAGGACTCCCGCAGGCCAAAGAGTTCATCCAGCCTTGCCAACGCTTCCGGGGTTCTGCCCTGGGACTGAAGATCTACCATCACCGCTGCCAGCGCATGTACTTCTTGGTGTATCTGTTCGATGGCTTGGAAGACTGGCTGAGCGCTATGATTGGCGCGACTTTCGACATCCAGCCACTTGCCGAAACGGCATCGGCGAACGTCAAGAGGTGGCGGGGTGTCACGCTGACCCCTGAGGAAATTCTCAATCGCCGTAATCCAGACCCGATGATCGACGCCGGCATAGAGCAGAGGTAAATCAGCGCGACTGACGACAGGCAGATTGCACCAGGACGGATCGACGCGCCAGGCCGCTGCCCAGGCGGGAAATTCGTCTGCCGGCATCGGACGAGCGATGCCGTAGCCCTGCGCCAGTTCGCAGCCCAGCTGCAGCAGCATCGCGCCATGTTCCAGCGTCTCTACCCCTTCGGCGATCGCCTGCCGGTTGAACGCGGCCGCCAGGCCGAGCACCCCGTCCAGGATGGATAGGTCATCCGGGTCGTCGAGCATGTCGCGGACGAAGCTCTGGTCGATCTTGAGCATGGAAACGGGCAGGCGTTTCAGGTAAGTCAGCGAGGAATAGCCGGTGCCGAAATCATCCAGAGCGAAACTTATTCCGATCATTCGACAAGCATCCATGACTTGCGATACATGGGACAGATCTTCCAGTGCGCTGGTTTCCAGCACTTCTATTTCCAGGCGATCTGGCCTGACGTCGGGATGCGCGGCCAGAATCGCGCGCAGACTTTCCACAAAGTCCGCCTGCTGTATCTGACGTGCGCCCACATTGACACTGACGGGGATGTCGAGTCCTTGGCCATACCAAAGGGTGATCTGTGTCAGGGCCGTATTAAAGACCCACTCGCCGACTTCTATGGCCAGCGGGTGATCCTCGATCACCGGCAGGAACACGGCTGGCGGCAACAAGCCCCTTTCCGGGCATTGCCAGCGGATCAGGGCTTCGGCACCGATCACGGCTCCCGTGCGCATATTGACCTTGGGTTGGTAATGCAGCACGAATTCGCCTTGGGTCAGGGCGCGACGTATGCGCTCCAGGCTTTCGTGATGACCGCGGATGTGGCTGTCCTGTTTGGCATCGAAGACGTGGTAGCGGTTCTTGCCCGCCAATTTGGCCTGATACATCGCCTGATCGGCCTGGCGCAGCAGTTGATCGGCATCCACCGCCTCTTGCGGGTAGAAGCTGACGCCGATGCTAGCCGAGACCTGCAGCATGAGATTGCCAACAGGCACTGGCTGGGACACGGCGGCAAGCAGTCGGGTGAGCATCGGCACGCCAGCGGCTTCATTCTCCAAATCAATCAGCACGGTGACGAATTCGTCGCCGCCCAGCCGGGCAAGCGTGTCACATTCGCGCAGGGCCTGTTTCATGCGGGTGGCCAGGACGATCAACAACTGATCGCCGGTGTCATGCCCGTGGCGATCATTGATGGCCTTGAATCCATCAAGGTCAAGATAGGCCACTGCCAGCAGTTGTCCGCGCCGCTGGGCATGAACCATGGCCTGGTTCAAGCGGTCGGCCAACAGCACGCGGTTAGGCAGACTGGTCAGTGCATCGTGATGGGCGATGTGTTCGAGATAGCTCTGCTGCTGCTTGCGTTCGCTGATGTCGCGCACCAAGGCGATGATGCGGTGCGCGGTGCCGATGCGCGCGCTGCGCAGATTCACCTCGACCCAGAACAACTGGCCATCGAGCCGCCGTGCCAGCCAGTCGAAGGTTTGCGGGCCATCCCTAACCAGCCGCAGCTTTTCGGCGGCTTCGACCGGGGTGTACGGAGCGACGTTGGCCGACAAATCGGCCAGCGACAACAGCAGCGCCTGTTCGCGGGTGCAGCCATACATCTCGCACATGCGCCGGTTGACGTCGAGCAACTGGCCGCTTTCGGCATCGTGGATGAAAAAGGCGTCGCCGGCGGCATCGAAAATGCTGCGAAAGCGGCTTTCGCTTTCAGCCAGCTGCGCGATACGGCTTTGCACGGTGGCGGCCATGGCATTGAAGTTGTCGGCGAGCAGGCCGATCTCGTCGCGGCTGGGAATGGTAATGGGCGTTGAATAGTCAGCGCTGGCAATACGGCGCGTGGCAGAGACCAGGCTCGAAATGTGGCGCGTGATGAGGTAGCCGCCCGACGCCAGCAGCAATAGCGACAGCACAATCTCGCCGAGGGCGATCAGGATGCTTTGTTCGAGCACGGCGCCGCGCAGCGCAATCAGGTCGGCCAGCGACAGGCCAAAGCGCGCGGAGCCCACCGCTTTGCCTTGTAATGTGAGCTGCACCGAGGTGTCGTAGGTCAGGTCGGTCAGCGCGGCGACGACGCTGCGGTCTTCGGGGGCCTTGCCCGACAGCAGTTGCGGCGTGACCTTGCCGACGCTTGCCAGCAGGTCACCGCGCTGGTCGAGCACGATGATGTAGCTGATCTCCGTGTACTTCGAGCTGACCAGCTGCTTGCTGATTGCGGTAATTTCACTGTGGTCACGCTGGAAGACCCGTCCGGCGAGCGCGGCATCGAGCAGAGGCGCCAGCGCCGCCAACCGGTTGCGCGTTTGCGATTCGAGGGCATCGCTCACCAGACGGTAGCTGTTGGCGAGCAGGATGGTCAGCATGAACGCCTCGACCAGCACGGCCGTCACCACCAGCCGCAGCCGGATCGAGCGATACCAGGGAATCGTTGCTGCGGCGTGCACCAACTTCAGGGCGTCTCAAACACGGCGGTGAAGGGGTCGATGCGCTTCGTGGTCGCGGCATCGATCGGACGAAAATCGATTTGTCCTGTCTTGTCGAAATAGGTTTTGCCGACGGGGGTTTTGGCAAACCCCATCAAAGCCTTTTTCAGTTTGTTCACCATTGTTTCGCCGCCACGCGGATGGGCCAGCAGGAAAAATCCGGGCACGGGCGGGGCGCGGTAAATCTCCCGAAACCGGGCTTTCTGCTCGGCGGGGGTTTTGTCCCAAAGCGCGGTGGCAGTCGCGCCCGCGTCGGCCTCGTTACGCAGGATGGCCTCCAGTACATTGGAAAAGGTCGCGGTGTCGATGAAGCTTACGTTCTTGCCCAGTTCGAGCCCGCTCTTGCCGAGTGCCTGATTCATGACCTGATAGGTCATCGACATCTTTGCACCGACCGCCAGCCTGCGGCCGCGCAGATCGTCGAGCGTCCTGAACGGGGAATCTGTCTTGACCAGGGCGACGACAAGAATGGGAATGCCCGACTGCGCCAACGGCCGGTAGCCGTCGCGTTTTTCGGCCAGGCGCCCCATGTGCGGGGCGGTAAAGATGATGTCGTATTCGCCGGCACGGGTGCGTTCGATGAACTGGGCGAAATTCGGTGCCGAACGCAGCACCACCGCTTGACCCAGCGCCTGGGACAAATGCTCGGCGAGTGGCGTGAACTGTTCGACCACCTGATTGGGCGACAGGTAAGGGTAGACGCCGAATATTAGTTCGCCCTTGGTGTTGTCGGCGTTGGCGAACGACTGGAAGAGCAGGCTGATCAGGGCCAAAACCAGCAGTCGAGCAGCGTTACGACAGAACTTCACGATGATCCTCCTCAATCAAGCACCACCTCGCAACTCTGATGGTCGCGATGGCACTTCCCCTCACAATCCTGCAATATCCCTGTAGCGGGCAAACATACAGCCTTGCAGCATCACACGTATTGCAGGATAAATATACAACGCTGGGTACTTGCTGCGAGGATAATCGTTGTGGTCGATGTCCGGTACGATAAAAAGCGGCACTGAAGGTCTCCTTCGGTAGGAGTTACCCGCTGTTCAATTCTGGGCGTTTTTCGCTGTGGCTATGGCCATTTACGCGGCATAGCCGACGATGAGCCTGAAAACCCGAACGGCTCTTCAGGGTCGTATGCGTTCGTCCTATTAAGCCCCTGATCATCCATCGAACGCGGGTCATCGATGGGTTCCAGATGGGCCGCTGCGCAGCACTCACAATGAGCCAGATTCACAGGTCACGTTCGAGCGAAATCGCCGATCACGTTCACCGAAATACGCAACATAAGCCATACTCTAGCGAGGCCAGCCAGATTTTCTATTCTTCAAGGAGAACCCATGCGACACCGTATCTTTTCTTTGCTGTTGTTAATGTTTAGTCTGATCCCGTTCAGCCTCACTTTGGCCGCAAGCGACCCCAATGACACTCCAGGCAGCAAGGATCCAGATGTTTTTTCCCGTATGCCGGGGTTTCAAATTTCCAGTTACGAAGCTTTGGAGTTCGACCGTTATGAATTCAAGACCGGGTCATCCAAAACGGAGATAGTAGAAGGACGCCGCACCTTTCTGGCATATACCGCCAAAGAAAACATTACCCATCCCAGCGGCCTTCAGGTTATTCGCAATTACGTCAATGCAGCCAAAGCCCTCGGTGGAGGCCAAGTGTATGCATATTTAGACGGCGGAACCCAGTATTCCACTATTCGGATCATCAAGGGGGATAGCGAAGTCTGGGCCGAGGTTTCCGGTGCCAACAACGGCATGTATAACGTGCAGCTGGTTACGAAACAACTGATGCGACAGGATGTCGTAGCCAATGCCGATGCCTTGTCCAAAGGCATCAAGGAAACAGGGCGCGTGGCGGTATACGGCATTTACTTCGATACGGCAAAGGCCGATTTGAAACCCGCGTCTGACCCGGCTTTGGCAGAGATTGTGAAAATGCTCAAAGCCGATGCTAATCTCAAGGTCTATGTGGTCGGCCATACCGACAACGCCGGCCAGTTTGCCAGTAACGTCAAGCTGTCGCAGGATCGAGCTGCCTCAGTAGTGAATGCCTTGGTGAGCAAACACGGGATTATTGCAGCCCGGCTCACCGCTTTCGGTGCCGGTCCCACATCACCCATTGCGTCCAACAAGACCAATGAGGGCAAGGCCAAGAACCGCCGAGTTGAACTGGTGGGCCAGTAGCCGGAATCAAGCGCCTGGCTGTTATTAAAGGGGGCTGCGAATACTCAGTCGTGTTCCAGGGCTGAATTACTCCTCCCGTTACACTGCCGAAGTACAGGCGAAAAAGGCGGGTGCCCCCGATTGAATGGCCGGTTTGGAGCGAGCCTTAAAATAAACGGCGGGTAAGGAGCATTTTTTCTAGCGGCAGTCATTGACCTATTACAGGCCCGTGTAGGATTCACAAGTCCCTTTTTTGGAAATCGTTATGTACATCCGAATGCTTATCGTGGCCTGCTTGAGTTCTCTTGTCAGTCAAGTTTCAATCGCTTCCGAATATGCGTGGAGAGCCTGTCTGCCGGGCATCTTCGGAAGGTGCTAAAAAAAAGACCTTGCAGCCCCATCGCAGCCGCTACTGGCTGAATGCCAAGGCGGATGAACGCAAGGAGGAGCGCATTGCCGACATCTGCACCCTATACCAACAGGTTTCGAATCAACGTGACGAGATCACCTTCAGCGTGGACGAGATGGCCGGCATCCAGGCGCTGGAGCGCATTGCCGCAGACCTACCCATGTCTGCGGGCAAGCCCGTTGCTCGGGAGTTCGAGTACCAACGGCATGGCACGCAAACGCTGATTGCGGCAATTCGGATCGCCATCGGAACGGTCTATGCCCATTGCGGCGACCCCCGCACGGAAGCGGATTTTAGCCACTTAATCGAAGCAGTCATCGATCAGCATTCAAGCTATCGCGTCTACCATTTCGTGCTGGACCAGCTCAATACCCACAAATCCGAGGCTTTGGTGCGGACTGTCGCCCGGCTGAGCGGACTGGAAATTGACCTGGGGATCAAGGGCGAGAGCGGGATTTTGCAGTCGATGCAGACACGGGAGGATTTCCTCTCCGCCTCTGGCAAGGCAATCGTGTTTCACTACACCCCAAAACATGCCTCCTGGATGAACCAAATCGAGATCTGGTTCGGCATCTTGAGCCGCAAGCTGATCAAGCGAGGCGACTTTCGATCCAAGGAACAGTTGCGAGACAAGCTCTTGGCATTCATCGATTACTTCAACAATTCTTTGGCCAAACCCTTCCGATGGACCTACCTCGGCAAGCCATTGGTGGCTTGATTGACGTTATTACGATATGCGCGCAGATGTACTAGGTGCCTATACCGGTTCAGCCCGGATCATAATCGCTCAATCGCTGCTGTCGGCAACCACAGAGTCAGTAGTGAATCCGGCAGTTGCTCAAATTCATAGCGCTCATACCAACTACGCGCCCTTTCGTCTTTGGCATCTACAATCACGCCGATCATCCCGATCTCGACAGATAGCCGAAGACAACGCTGCATGGCATCCGCCAGAAGAAGTTCTCCGAGGCCTTGACGTTGGTGGCGAACGGCGACCGCAAGCCGGGCCAGTCGAGCAACCGGCAACGGGAAATTTGGAAAACGACCGGCGTACTTGGCGGGCAGGTTGTCCTTGCGGACGGCGGACATGGCCAAACTGTAGAAGCCATGAATCTCCGCCCCATGGGCAGCGACATATGTCCGGCTGACATTGGACGCCGCATGTAGGCGGGCAAAGCGACGCAGATACTCATCCAGCGCATCAACGCCACAGGAAAAGTTGCGCCGATCGTGCTCCGTAGCCAGCGGCTCAATGTTTCCGGAGAAAACGGGGGTCACCGCTTGCCCTGCTGCCAATCGCGGTGGCGCTTGATGGCGGCAGACAGTTTCGGTCTGGGCTTGTCCGTGTTGTCCAAAGCCTTGGCAAAAGCATTCCAGTCACGCGAAGTCAGCGTAATCATTTCTGCTTCGGCGAGTATCTGTTTCGCCCGTTCCTGGGCTGTACCCAGCAGGAAGGCGCTAACCGACAGACCGGCAGAAGAAGCTGCCCGGACAATCAGTTCCTTGATTTCTGGCGTGGTGCGCAAGTCAATGCGCTCGTGTGCTTGTGCGGTGACTGACATGATGGAATTCCTGTACGGAAGATTTGCGGATCATTGTAGGTTGGGAGTGTCTTCATAACAATGAGCACGTACAAATTACGTAACGTGATATTTTTCTATTCCGCTGCCGTTGACGCGTTGCCGAAACAGCGCGATGAATGCGGCATAAATGACTTTATTGCCAAGCCGGTCAATCCTGATTTCCTGTACCAGGCACTGACATCGGCAAACTGACTGGCGGCATTGGGTCGACAAGAGGCAGCTGATCAGGCGGTCACCGAACGGCGGCAAACCGGGTAGACCAGCCAACTGGTATGCCATTTTCAGCAGGCAGCAGTCAGTCCAATCGGACCGGATACCCTTTGAATCACGCCGAAGCTGGTTGCGTTCCAGTATCGACGGGCCGGCTTTCCGCTTTCCATTCAGGAAAGCCATCCGCCAGGCGACGCGCCTGATAGCCCGCTTCGCGCAACTGCGCCACCGCTTCATAAGCCAACATGCAGTAGGGGCCACGGCAGTAGGCGACGATCTCCTGCCCATGTGGAAGCGTTGCCAAGTGCTGCGGTAATTCATCCACCGGGATGTTCACCGCGCCGGGGATATGGCCGGCCTGGTATTCGTTGGCAGGGCGCACGTCGATAACCATCGTCTCTCCGGCCTTGACCCGATCCAGCAACTCATCGCGGCCAACCGGAGTCAACGAATCACGGGTATCGAAATGCTCGCGCACGATGCGCTCCACCTCGGCCAGATGTTTCTCCGCAATGCTGCTGAGGCAGCCCAGCAGCGTCGGAATCTTGTCGTCCGAGAGGCGATAAATCACCTGCAAACCCTCCTTGCGTGATACCGCCAATCCCGAATCTCGCAGGATTTGAAGATGGTGCGAAGTGTTGGCAACCGACATGCCGGTTGCCTGCGCCAGGGCATCGACACTCTTCTCGCCCTGCGCCAGCGTCTCCAGCAATTCCAGGCGGTTCGGACTGGCCAATGACTTGGCGACGCGGGCAAATTGCTCGAACAGTTTTTTCTTCGGACTCATGGGTCGGGATTATCACGGAAATCTCCCGCTTGAAGTCCGCGAAGCCCAACCGTCAAAGTCATCCAATGGTATATTCAAGTCATCGTTTGAATTGTTGATTAATGACATGATCTAGCTGGGGAACGAGAAAAAACGAGCGTCGGCACCCCGCGTCGAGATGGAATCCCTTTCAGCAACCCACAAACTGGAGAGAAATATGTACCGCATCCTGGTCATCCTGAATGACGCCCCGTACGGCTCCGAACGCAGTTACAACGGCCTGCGCCTGGCAGATTCCCTGGCCCGCAAGGAGGCGGTGGAAGTCCGCGTGTTTCTGATGGGCGACTCGGTGATGTGCGCCAAGTCAGGCCAGATCACACCACAGGGCTACTACAACGTCGAACGCATGTTGAAGCCGGTGTTGCGCGGCGGCCAGGTCGCCACCTGCGGCACCTGCATGGAAGCGCGCGGCATGACCCCGGACATGCTGGCCGAGGGCGTACACAAGGGCACGCTGGATGAACTCACCGACTGGACACTGTGGTCCGACCGGATCCTGAATTTCTGACATCGACCGCGCCTGGCTGAAGCAGCCCGGCCGGTGATCACGTCCAGCCAAAGAGACGCCCATGAACTTCGAACAATTCGTCCTCGCCAACGAACCCGCCATCCGGCTCGGTTTCTTTATTGGCGTCTTCGCCATCGTCGCACTATGGGAACTCGCCGCGCCAAGGCGCGCGTTGACCGTCTCGAAAGCTTTGCGCTGGAGCAGCAATCTCGGTCTGGTGGTGCTCAACACCGTCGTAGTTCGCCTGCTGTTTCCGCTGGCGGCGGTAGGGGTTGCGGCGTTTGCCTCGGAGAACGGCTGGGGCTTGCTGAATCATTTCCAGGTGTCCTACATGATTGCCGTGCCGTTGGCTGTGATCGCGATGGATTTCGTCATCTGGCTGCAGCATGTCATGGTGCATGCCATCCCCGCTCTGTGGCGGCTGCACCGGGTGCATCACGCCGATCTGGACTACGACCTGACTACCGGGGCGCGCTTCCATCCGCTGGAAATCGTCCTGTCGATGCTGATCAAGTTCGCCACCATCGCGGTGCTCGGGCCGCCGGTGGTCGCGGTGGTGATCTTCGAAGTGATGCTCAACGCCACCGCCATGTTCAACCACGGCAACATCCGTCTGCCGGCAGCGCTGGATATCGCCTTGCGCTGGGTCTTGGTGACGCCGGACATGCACCGCGTGCATCACTCCATCGAAGACGATGAAACCAACTCCAACTTCGGCTTCAGCCTGACCTGGTGGGATCGGATGTTCGGTACCTACCGTGAACAGGCGCGCGCCGGCCA
>JAIFKV010000146.1 GCA_020049415.1 Betaproteobacteria bacterium | reverse complement strand
CCGATCACGCGTGACTTCAATCTATGCAAGGACTGCCACGTGCAGCCCGATTTGCTCAAGCAGAAGATCACTGTCGGCATGCCGATCCCGGCGCCGGTCAGCCATTACACCAATGTCAAGAAGGGCGATCTCCACATGGCGCGTTGGAATTGCGTGCAGTGCCATCGTCCGCAAGCCAAGGTGGATGTGCTGGTGCAGAGCACGTTCAAGAAAACCAAATAAGCTGTAGCGAACGAGCTGCAAAGCTTCAAAGCAAACGGGCGCCAATTGGCGCCCGTTTGCTTTGCGCGTCCGACGTTTCAGGGGCGGACGCCAAAGAAGGCGAGGTAGGGCGGGTGAAAATTATTCAGAGCCTGTTGGTGCGCTGGAACCTAGCGTCACTTGCTTGGCAGGCGAAATGGTCGAGATCGCATGTTTGAAAATGGCTTGAACGGCTTGATCATTGCCACGCAATAAAACCATGTATTGATCAAATGACTCGATTTTTCCAACCAGTTTTATGCCGTTTACAAGAAACACCGAGCAATGCATGTGTTCCTTGCGCAGGGTGTTCAGAAACTGATCTTGCAGATTTTGGCGTTCGCTCATGTGGATATCTTCTTTGATGATTTCTAGTGGTAAGTTGCGCGTCGATAATAGCACGTGATTCTTCTGCTCGCGCCCATCCAATCTTGATGCTTGGGCATGCCTCCCCAATTTAATTTACAAGCAAGCAACTTCATTCAAAGCCATGAAATACAAAGATTATTACAAGACGCTCGGAATCGCTCGGGATGCCAAGCCGGAAGAGATCAAAAAGGCCTACCGACGCCTGGCGCGCAAGTATCACCCTGATGTTTCCAAGGAAACCGGTGCGGAGGAAAAATTCAAAGAGGTCAACGAGGCCAACGATGTATTGAGCGATCCTGAAAAACGCAGCGCCTATGACCAGTTGGGTTATTACCAGCCGGGGCAGGATTTTCGTCCGCCGCCGGGGTGGGGCGGTCATGGCGGTGGGTTCTCCGGTCGGGGAGATGCGGCGGGGATGGATTTTTCCGATTTCTTCTCGCAGATGTTTGGCGCGGAGCGGAGCGCGGGGATGGGTGGCACGGGGCGTCGGCGCGCCCCGCAGCGCGGACAGAACATTGAGGCGACGCTGTCGTTGACGCTGGATGAGGCTTTTCACGGCTGTGAAAAACAGATCAACCTTGCCGCTTCGGGTGAACAGCGCAGCGTCAAAATGCGTGTCCCGGCCGGTTCGATGCCGGGAAATCGACTGCGTTTGGCGGGCAAGGGGCATCCTTCGCCTACCGGCGGCGCGGCCGGTGATTTGCTGTTGACACTGCAAATTTCGCCGCATTCGCTGTATCGCCTTGAAGCCAAGGATATTTATCTGGACATGCCGATAACACCTTGGGAAGCCGCCTTGGGCTGCACTTTGACGGTGCCTACGCTGGCCGGAAATCTGCGCCTCAAAGTGCCGGTAGGCGCGCGCAGCGGACAGAAACTTCGTTTGACCGGACGCGGCATGCCGGCCGCCGACGGCACCGGGGATTTTTTCGTGCAACTGATGATCGTGCTGCCGCCGACGCTCAGTGATGAAGAAAAAGCGTTGTATGAGCGCTTGCAGTCATTGTCGAGTTTCAATCCGCGGCCGACATTTCCAAGCCCGGATGTTTCATGAATCCTCACGCGCCCTCGCTTGTCCCTTGTGCGCACAGGAAATTCCACTCCGTCGGTCGTATGAACAACTAGGCCACTCCTTGTCGGAATTCCCTGTGCAAACAATGTCCTGCGCGATGATCGCGTGAATTCATGAAATATCCGGGCTGGCGATTGATTCGGGTCAGCCGGCGCTGGTTAAAGAATTAGTGGTTAAAGAATTAGCAGGCAAAGCCGTAAATTTGCCATGTCTCCCACCGTAAATGCAGAGCAAAACAACTGAATATGCTGGAAAACTTCACCTTTACCGGGCGCGAGTTATTGCTTGCAGTGGTGCTTGCCAGCTTGGTCTATCTGCTCGAAATCTGGTTGTTTTCGCGTTTGGGCAAAGCCGGTTCGAAAGTTGCGTCGGCGCATCGAATCCGCACTCTGGAAGCGGAAATCGAATCGCTCAAGCAGCGGGTACAAGCACTGGAAGATCATCCGCCGACGGGGTCCAGCCTGGATAGCCGCGCCGCCACTTATGCCGACGCGCAGCGGATGGCGCGAGAAGGTGCTGCGGCGATGGAGATGGCCAGCAGCCTCGGCATTTCGCGCGGCGAGGCTGAATTGATCATCGCCTTGCAGCGCGCCGATCCGGGTTCATCGTGAATATCTCCGCCTTGCCGGATTTGCTCCTGGCCTGGGTCAAGAACCAGGGCGTGGCGCTGCTGCAAGGCGGTAAATCGGACGCATCGACTTTTCAGCCTGGCCAGCAGTACGAAGGCAAGGTTGTCGACAACTTGTCGAATGGACGCCACCTGGTGCGCGTCAACAGCCAATTGCTGGACATGAATCTGCCGACAAAAACACAAGCTGGCGATAGCGTTCGTCTGACTTATGTCAATGCCGGGCCTCGCCCCACCTTTTTGCTCAACCAATCACCCCTCGGCGCAGTTCCGCAAGTGCAGATATCCAACACGGCGCAGCAGGTCAATGCGTTGCTGCGACTGGCCCAAATGCCGACCAGCGGCCTCACCCCAAGCACATTGGGGACCACTGCGGCAACGCCAACGGCAACCATGGCCACAACCACGGCCACAACCACGGCCACAACCACGGCGGCAACCACCACGGCGGCAACCACGGTGGCAACTTCAGCAACAACTCCCACCGCCAGCACTGCCGCAACCACCGCAACGATCTCCGCAGCTGGCGCCAAGCTGGCGGCGGTGTCGGCGGCTGCCAGCCCGGTTGACGCCGGGCGCGCCATGTCTGGCGCGGCGAATCCTGCATCAATGCCGAGTTCCGCCCTCCTCTCCGCGCCGGCGCAAACGCGGGCGGCGACGGTAATGGCAAGTCTGGCTTCAACCGCCGCCAGCAGCGCGCCGGTCAAGGCGCAACTCGCTACAGGCGCGGCGGGGCTGACGGCGACATCCACTCCAGCGGTTGCCGGACGCGCCCTGCCGGGCGTCGCAAATCCCCGCACAACACCAAGTCGCAAACGCGGGCGGCGACGGTAATGGCAAGTCTGGCTTCAACCGCCGCCAGCAGCGCGCCAGTCAAGGCGCAACTCGCGACAGGCGCGGCGGGGCTGACGGCGACATCCACTCCAGCGGTTGCCGGACGCGCCCTGCCGGGCGAGGTGAGTCCGCAAACAATACCGAGTTCAACTACTGCCGCCACACCAGCGACGTCGACGCCGCCCGCCACAGAATCGACGCCCGCTCGGGCGGCGACGGTCTTGTCCAACCTGGCTTCGACCGCCTCCAGCAGTGCGCCAAGCGCCGCCTCGCCCGCCAATGCAGCAGCGGCGCGCCCGATCGCCGGGAATGTCGGGATGATGCAAAATTTCACTGCGGCGGTGCAATCCACCACTGCCACGCTCACTGGCCCCAATACGGGTTTGCTCGGGCAAGCGATCGACGCACCGCGCGCGTCCGTTGCCCCCAGTACGACGTTATCGGCCAACACCCTGGTTGAAATGCCCTCTATGGGGCGCAGCATGTTGCCGGTCAGGTTGGCGCAGACGCTGTCCGAGAGCGGAATGTTCTATGAATCCCACTTGGCTAAATGGAGCAAAGGCGCTTTATCGCTGGAAACGCTCTCGCGCGAACCGCAAGCCCGCCTCAATACAGGGTCGCAGGTGATGTCGAAATTGGTTGAATTGGCGGGCATGCCGGAAGAAGCAGCCCGCTTGGCCGGTCGCCAATTGCAAATGCTGGAGGGCGCGCCTTTTCTCTGGCAAGGCGTCGCCTGGCCTGGCCAGAACATGCAATGGCTGATTCGTGAAGAGTCCGCTGGCGAAGGCGGCGGCGGAGCCGAGGAGGGCGCGGCCGAATGGGTTACCGAATTGAATTTGATTCTGCCGCGCATGGGCGAGGTGCGGGCGCAATTGGGATTGAACGGAGAGCACTTGCGTTTGCGCCTGCTGGCCGCCGATCCAACGACGCGTGCCGCGCTCGAGAATGCTTTGCCGCTGCTGGCGAAGGGCTTCGAAGCGAACGGTTTGCAACCCGTAGGCATGCAGGTCGAGGCGCCGAGTGACCACGTCTGACAAACGCACCGAAGCGGTTGCGCTCACCTATGACGCGTCCGATGGCGCGCCGCGCGTGGTCGCCAAGGGGCGAGGATTGCTGGCCGACGAGATTATCGAGCGCGCCCGCGCGGCCGGTGTTTATGTGCATGAGTCGCCCGAACTTCTCTCGCTTCTGATGCAGGTAGATATGGACGAACGCATCCCGCCCGAGTTGTACATCGCGGTGGCCGAATTGCTGGCGTGGTTGTATCGGATAGAAAGCGCAAACGGCGGTGAAACACCGCCCGACCTGATCCCGGAAAAACTCACCGCACCGCTGAAGAGCACGTAAATATCCGGGCTGAAATCAGCCTCGCTTGCGGCGGATATCTTTCACTCAAGCAGCGCCGGAGCGCGTCCAGCGAGTTGGCGACGTTGACCGCAGGCATCGCCGGCCAGCGCGAATCCGAGCAGGCCGCCATCCCGCCCGAGAAAATGATGGATTGCGCCCAGGCTGTCATCGCGTTCGCAATGCCAATCGCCCGGTGCGTTTCTGTCGGGCGGGCAGAGCACCATCGGACAGGCGGGCGTCTTGACCGCGACCGGCAAGGCGGGCAGCGAAAGTCGGCTGGGCGTGCCGGACAAGATGCTGGCGAGCACCCGGGCTTGCTGCATCAACGGCAACACATAGGGCAACACTTGGGATGACCCCGAAACGCCGAGTTCAACGCAGTCGCCCAGGGCGTAAATGTCGGCGGCGCTGGTGCAGAGTTGATCATTCACCAGAATGCCTTGCCCAACTGCCAGACCGGCGCTTTTAGCCAACGCGGTTTCAGGGATCAGGCCGGTAGCGGAGAGCACCAGATCGGCGTTCAAGTGGCAACCATTGCCGAGGCTGACCGCGTAGCCGTGTTCGAGTTGTTTGATCTCGCGCGCGCCACTGCCGAAGTGGCATTGCACACCGATGCTTTGCAAACTGTTTTGCAAGCGAAGCGACAAGCTGGCCGGCGCCATGTGTTGCAGCGCCCGTTCACCCGCTTCAACCAGCGTCACCGCATGGCCGCTGGCCGCCAGATCATTGGCGAACTCGCAGCCGACCAGACCTGCACCGAGGATCAGCACATGCGCGCCGGGAGTCAGGCGCGCGCGGAAACGGGCGTAGTCATCCAGGTTGTTGACGCTGAGTGCAAGTTCCGCGCCGGGAAAGTCCAACTGGCGCGGCCGCGCCCCCAGCGCCAGCACCAATTGCGCGTAAGGCAACTCGCCCGATTCCGTTTCCAGGCGATGTTGTTGCGGGTAGATCGCGCTGACGCTGCAGTTTGGCCGCAGATCGAGTTGCAGTTTTTCGGCCTGAGCCAGCGCCGTCGCCTGCACCAATGTTGGCGCGGTTTGACCTTGCGCCAGCGCATTCGACAGCATCGGCTTGGAATACAGCGCGCCGCTGTCGGCGGTGATCAGCGTAATCGGCTGTTCGGGCGCCAGCTTGCGCAGTTCCTTGGCCAGGGTATAGCCGGCCAGGCCTGCGCCGACGATGACAACGGGGGCATGTGGCATGAGTGAGGAATCAGTCGTCGTAGGGTTCGAAATCGGCTTTGGTGACGCCGCAGTCCGGGCAGGCCCAAGTATCTGGAATCGCCGCCATCGGCGTACCGGGCGCGATGCCTTCCTCGGGAATGCCCTTCGCTTCGTCATAGATGAAGTCGCACACCAGACAGATCCACTTGCGGGTGCCGACGGCGCTGTCGGCTTCAGCCAGTTGCGTCATGTCAATTCTCCTTGAACGGGTCCAGCGCGGCCAGAATGCCGACGAAGACGGGATCGATATCGGCGGCGATGGCATCCAGTTCCGGCTTGGCGTAAGGCGCAAAGACTTCCATCGCGGTGCGGAAAGCGACTTGCGTCTTGCCGCCCGCGTCATACAGGTAAATGCGCAGCGGGATGTCGATGCCAGCCGGCTTGTGGGCTTGCCAGACACGGATCGCGAAATCCGGCCGGAAGATTTCCAGAATCTGGTCAGCCGGCACGCTGATGCCTCTTTTAGCGGCGTTGGCCTGACCGTTGATATGGGCAACCAGGCCCATCGGCACCGCCAATGCGGCTTCAATCAGCTTGGCCGCGGCGGCATCGGCGTCGAGGTTTACAGAAAAGTTGATCATGTTTCGGTCCATAGCGTGAAATGATTTGTCGAATGTCGTGAGCCTGCCAACCGCATCGACGCGGCGAATACGGCGTTGCGGATCGCTGTGCTCATCACATACAACGCAATGTTTGAATTACGCCGCGCAGCAGGCCGGCGCTTGTTCCATCTCGGCCAGTTCCTTGCGCAGATGCTTGGTCGCCGGCGTCACGATGGCGATGAAATAAGCTTCGCGCAGGCGGCGCTGGGCGGCGTTGTTGAGCAAATATCCTTTCGCGCCCAGATGCAGCATCGCCGCGTTGGCGGCTTTCAGCGACAACTCACCGCCCGCCAGACGCAGCGCCAGCGTGTCCTTGACGTAAGGCGCGCTGCCATCCTGATCGATACGGTCGGCCAGCGCGTAGGTTGCGGCGCGGGCTTCCAGCAAGGCGGCCTCGATATCCTCCGCTTGGTCATCCAGGTAACGGTTGACGTGGCTGTGCGTCTTGTTGGAGCGCTTCATCATCGCCGCGCAGGCATCGATCAAGCCCAGGCCCATGCCCATCTGCAACAAAATAAAAGCGGATTTGGTGCGCGCGGCGAACGCCGTGAATTCCGCACCGGGTCGGCAAACCACTTGGGAATCAGGCAAAAAGGCATCGCGGAACTGGCAGGCGAAGGTGTTGGTACCGTCCATGCCGACGAAATGCGGGCTGGGAACCAGCGTCAGGCCGGGATGATTGCCGGGCACGAAGCCGATCAGTAAGCCCGTCTCACCTTCCACCGTGGCACCCATGTGGAAGAAATGCTCGACGCCGATGTTGGAGACCCAGGGCAGCGTGCCGTTGATCATCCAGCCGCCTTCCACCTTGGTTGCCTTCAGGCGTGCTTCCTCGATGCCACAGCAGGACTTCATCGAATTCGACTGACCTGTACCGCCGAGCAACTCGCCCATCGCCAGTTTCGGCAACATTTTCGATTTCAGTTCGGTATTGGCGCTGTTCACCAGATACCACTGCAAGGCGTACTGCGCCCAGATCAGAAAGCCGGTGGAAACGCACTCCTTGGACGCTTCCTCGATGACCTGAATGGCATGTTTCAAACCGCGACCGCTGCCGCCAAATTCAGTCGGCGTCATGCTGGCAAAACCGCCGATAGCGCCCAGCTTGTGCATGAACTCTTTCGGATAGGCGGCATTGACGTCGATATCGACCACCTTCGGCGCCAGATCAGCGGCGATCAGTTCGACCAGCCCGGGCAACACAGTCCCGGAATCAGGGAATTTAACGATCTGGGAGTTGCTCTCCCGGGCTAGGGTGTTCATTTCAGTTCTCCAATGTGAGGTTCCGGCATACCAGCGCAGGCCGGTAAGCGGATATTTCAGGCCCGCTCGCAGGGCGTTGGTGTGGTGGCGGCTCAGGCCAGATCGACGGACAGATTGACCGGGTTGCGCAGCGTGTTGGCGACCGGCGACCAAGCGTTGGCATGGGCAACCAGATTCTTCAACTCTTCCTCGCTGGCATCGCCTTCCAGATGCACTTTCACGCGCACATCGGTGAAGCCAAGTTTCTTCATCGGGTCCAGATCACCGACGCCCCAAACGGCGGTCACGTTGATATCGCCTTCCAGATCGAGTTCGATCTTGCTCAGCTTGATGCCAAGCGCGACGGCATTGGCATGCAAGCCGACGGAGATGCAGGAACCCAGCGTCGCCAGCACCGCCTCGGAAGGGTTCGGCGCAGTGTCATCACCGAGCAGATGCGGCGGCTCGTCGATGACGTGGGCTTCCAGATTGCGCACAAAGGTCAGGTTGCGGAACTTGCTCTCGCAAACGGTCTTCGCCTTCAGCGTCACTACATTGGATGGGTTGGTCTTGCCCTTAGCGGCCAGATTGGCCAGGCCCACGGCATCGATAGGCTCCATGATGGTTGCGGCTTTAAGAACGGTGGCTTCGGTCATTGTTGACTCCTCAAAAGGATCGGGTTGCATTCAAATGTTTGCTTGGCCCGTCAGGGTTGAGGGAGTAATAGCAACGCCCGTGCCAGATTGTTAAATATGTTTTATGTCTATGTAAAATAAGGAGAAAACAAAAAATATCCAGAATTGTCAATGTAACTGCTTGGCTAATGATTCCAAATAGTTAACAAATTGGAATCCTTGCAGGTCGGCAAACGTCGAGCGCATGTCGTCTGCCCGAGAGACCGCTGATCCGCGCCGACAAGCGGCGTGCCCAGAATCAAGAACCCCTTGGTAGCGGCAATCAGCCTACTGCGATCAACTCGATACGCTGATGTTGAGTTGAAGCAATGCAGGTTTAAATTCTCGGAAATTAGATTGATATTTCTTAAAGTGAGTATCCTAAGAGCCTTTCGGAATTCGCTCATCGATAGTGATTTGCAGTCGATGATTCAAAAGTCCGACAGGTACCTGGACGCTCGACAAAGCAAAAATATGCGAAAAACGATCACGCCTCATGCCGCACAGAGTTCACTTTTATTTGGAAATTTCCAGGTAAATTTTCTCGCAAGTGAAAGTGGTGGCTCGCTTGGTGAGACTCCAGAGCAAGAAGATTGCATTTCTTCTTGACTGGAAAAGACATGCGACGATTCTCGGAACTCAACGCAAGCACCCGCGCTATCTGGGCGAAAAGCGGCGACCAAGGTAACCGCTGGCATCCGCTCATCCTGCATCTGCTTGATGTTGCCGCATGCGCGGATGCCATTCTGGCGCGCGAACCAGCAAGCACACGAAATCGCTTGGCGGTAGTGCTGGGCGTCAATTGGGAGATCGCCAGACCATGGATATTGCTGCTGATTGCATGTCACGACCTTGGCAAAGCCTGCCCTGGCTTTCAGTGCAAATGGAAGAACCTGTCGGGGCTGGATGTTGGACGCAGTCCCGACACCGACATCAACCATGCTTTCGTGAGCCAGATCGAATTGGCGAGATTGCTGGTAGGAGTGGCTTGGCACGAGGACTTGGCGGAATTGGCCGCCGATGCAGTGGGCTGTCATCACGGGCAACGCGCCTCGCCAAGCACAGTCCTGGATTTGATGGGCAACAGGCGTGCTTTAGGCAAGGTCGAATGGTCTGAGGCACGCCAAACCATTTTTGATGCCTTGTTGCATGTTTTTGCGCCGAGCGAGCCGCCAACCAAAACCCACCTTTCCGGCCCAGATTTCATGTTGCTCGCCGGGTTGACGAGTTTTGCCGACTGGGTAGGTTCGAATGAAATTTGGTTTCCTTTCGGCACTCCCGACGATTGCGATGATTTGCTTGCCTGGTTTGAATTGCGCCGGACCAAGAATGCGGAACAGGCACTGAGCACAATGGGTTGGGAATACAGATTGCCATTGGCAACGGCTTCCCGTGACTTTGGGGAAGTCTTCGGTTTTCCTCCTCGACCTCTGCAACTGGCCATCGTCCAAGCGCTCGCGGATGCCCACCAGCCCTCTATCTTTTTGGTAGAGGCACCCATGGGGGAGGGCAAGACCGAAGCGGCCTTCTACGCGCACCTGGAATTGCAACGACGCTTCGGCCATCGCGGCTTGTACGTGGCTCTGCCGACCAAAGCGACAGGCAACGCCATGTTCGGTCGCACACTGAAATTTCTACGTAGCCAGAACTGCTCCAGAACTATTGATATGCAATTGCTGCATGGCGGCGCGCTGCTCAATGACGATTTCCAGAAACTCAAGCCGAACGGCATTCATGACACCAAAGCCGGCGGCGATGTACGAGCAGGCGAATGGTTCACGCACAAAAAACGCGCCCTGCTCTCGGAATACGGTGTCGGCACCATCGACCAAGCGCTGCTGACCATTTTGCCGGTGCGCCACCAGTTCGTGCGCCTTTGGGGTCTGGCAAATCGGGTCATCGTATTTGACGAAATTCATGCCTACGACGCATACACCGGCACGCTTCTTATTCACTTGCTGCGCTGGTTGCTGGCACTGGGGTCGTCAATGCTTTTGCTGTCCGCCACCTTGCCACCGGCAATCCGACGCAAGCTCGCTTCTTTGACGAATGCGAAGGTGCCTGAAACAGATGCGGCATATCCCCGCCTCTCCGTTTATGCGACGGGCCAAGAGGTTCACCAGATCGCCTTCGAGGCCGATCCTGCCAGACGCTTGACCTTGCACATCCAGCCTATCTCCGCCGAGCTTCCAGCCATGCGCGAAGCCTTGGACTGCCGCCTTATCGAAGGCGGATACGCACTGGCTTTGGTCAACACAGTACAGCGCGCCCAGGCGCTCTATCGGCTCTATCCGGATGGAGAACCTTTGATGGTTGAAGGTCATCCGGTTGGCAAACGCCTTGAGGACGGTTCCGAGATTTACCTCTTCCATGCACGCTTTCCTGCCGACCGCCGGCAACAGCGGGAAGATGCAGTCCTGAAGGTCTTTGGCGCGACTAGCAAACGCGCAGGTAGAAAAATCCTCATCGCTACCCAGGTTGCCGAGCAAAGCCTCGATCTGGATTTCGACCTCATCGCTACCGATCTCGCGCCCATCGATTTGCTACTTCAACGTGCCGGGCGATTGTGGCGGCATGCACGCTCTTCGCGACCAATCGCCATGCCGATGCTGCTCGTGGCAGGTCTTGCCGAAGAAACGCCCCCTTCATTCGAGCGCCCTTTATGGTGGGGTGCGGTCTATCGGGAAGATGTTCTGTTGCGGACATGGAGCTTGTTGCGGGGTAAACCGACAATTCGCCTGCCCGAAGAAATCGATACGCTGGTGGAAGCCGTCTACGAAGAACAGGTCGACGTACCTGAGCCTTTGCAGGCTCGCCTGGAAAAATCCCTGCTTGAAGGTGAGGGTAAAGCGATTGCCCATACCGGACAGGCCAACCACGCCATTATTGGCTTCCCTGACGACGCCTCGTGGAACGACCCTGCCCGTTTCAGTCTTTATGACGAGGACGAGCCGGGCGTGCACCGCACACTCATGGCGCAAACCCGACTTGGTGACGATTCCATCATTGCAATTCCTCTCTGGGCTGAGGACGCGTTCGACGCAACGGTGGTGCCCAACTTCACTCAATCGAAAGCCTGGTTTCTGCGTGCGATGAGCTTGTCGAGGAAAGGCGTCGTCAAAAATCGCCAAAGTGCAGGCGTGCCGGAGGGCTGGAAAAAGAGCCCACTTTTGCGTAACTGTTTTCCCTTGCTGCTGGATGCCGACTCAAACTGGCTCGAAGACGCCAGTGTGCGTCTGGATGACGATCTGGGACTGGTTTACAAATCGAAGGAGGCCGAATGAGCCGATTCAATCTGATTGACGAGAAATGGATACCCGTGCGCTACCCCGATGGCGGTCGGGACGAACTGGGTATACGTGACACGCTACTGCGCGCGAAAGACATCACGGCCATCGAAGACCCATCGCCGCTGGTCGTTGCGGCGCTGCACCGTTTTCTGCTCGCTGTGCTTTATCGCGCCCTGGAAGGCCCGACCGACATTGAGCAGGCCAAGGCCTTGTTCAGGACGGGCATCCCAGAGGAAAAGATCGACGCCTATCTGAATATATGGCGACCAAGATTCTGGTTGTTCGACGATAGGTATCCGTTCGGGCAGAACCCACATGTTCCGAAGAAAGAAATCGAGCCTTGGACAAAACTCACAGCTGAGCACAACGCAACCTCAAACAAGGTTCTCTTTGACCATATCGACACGAAGAACCCAGGCACACGAAGCCTGAATGAATGCGCTCGTTGGTTGCTCACAAGCATGAATTTCTCGCTGAGCGGGGGTAGGGGCTATTACCCATCCCCCTCGGTCAACGCGATGATGTGTATTCCGCTTGGGCGAAATCTGCATGACACGCTCTGCTACAACCTAGTGCAGGAAAACCGGGAGGTGATCCGTGGGGACACAGCACTTTGGGAACGCGAGCCAGCATCACTTCCGCTTAGCTCCACCAAACAAGCGCCTTCTGGTTATGCCAATCTCTATACGTGGCCGTC